>CAYWXT010000261.1:0-7928 GCA_964462125.1 uncultured Pirellulaceae bacterium
ATGCGCTGCGCCGAGCCTCCGCGAAGCGGATCGTCGCCGTCGTGCCGTGCTACGGGACAAACACCAGGCGCGGGCCGAACAGGTGGCGATGATATCGAGCCCGAAGCTCTGCGGCGGCTGTTTTATTTTCTTGTGGACACGGTTTTGGAACGACCCGAACTCCCGTCACCGGCGGTTGTCTCGATCGGAATCCAACCGCAGTCCATTGAGCCGACGCGGGTTTAAGCAAGCGGGCAGGCCGATGAGCGGGACCAATCCAATCAACGCCGACCCTTGCGGCGAACCGGTGCCCCCCGGTTCGCCGTCGCGCCCCAGTTCATCGTCACGCTGCATGCCCGATGTCCGCATCGAGCACTTGCTTGCCTTGTTCTATGGCCCCCCGTCCAGCGCGGATGAATTGGGACGGTTCGAACCGGTTTCGCACGTCCCAGCGCCCTTTGACCGGTTGCTGAACCACAACGAACACATGACCGTCACCGTTGAAGCATTCCATCGACAGCGCGTCGATGTGCGGGTGCATCGCAGTCGACGCGAGGGTCCCTGGTATGCACGCGAAATCACGCTGGTTGGCACCGAGTCGGGTCGGGTCGTCCAATACGGCATCGTGCGGCTCGATGTCACGTCGCTCAGCCCAGATGTTTGGAAGCAAGTTGAGAGTCGGTCGATCCCGCTCGGCCGCGTGTTGATCGAGCACAACGTGCTCCGCGAAGTTCAACTGCAAGGTCTGTGGCGTGTCCAAACCGGGCCTGTCCTGGCAGAGCGACTCGGTGTGCCGGTCGGCCAGGTGATCTATGGCCGCACGGCTTTGATCTTCTGTGACGGAGAACCCGCCATCGAATTACTCGAAATTGTGACAGGCCGATGAGACGCCCTGAATCCCGGAAGAGTCACTGGAGGATGCCGCTTTGGCTTGCGTTGCTGTTCGCCGCCGGCCACGCGATGAGCTGTTCTTCGACCCGTTCGCAACCCCCGGACGGTGAGCCTACGGCGGCACAGGTCGGCGATGCACTGCGCCGTGGCGATCACGATGCGGCCGCCTCCACCGCACAACAGCTGCTCAAAAGATCGCCCGAGGATCCGCAGACCTGGCGGTTGGTCGCCGACGCGTTGTTGCGGACCGGGCGAGTAGAGCGAGCCGCGGAACTTTACGACCAGTTCGCCGAAGAGCGCCCCGAGACTGTTCCCTTTCTCTGGCAACGCGGGATTGCGCTAACCCTTTCCGGCCGCTACCAGGACGCAGCTCGGCAGTTCGAGTCGCATCGGGAGGTCAACCCCAACGACGTGGAGAACGCTGCCTGGCATTTTCTCGCCCTTGCCAAAGCAACGACGGTCCGCGAGGCACGAGAAAAGCTCCTCCCCGCCCCTGGCGATCCGCGACCGCCGATGAAGGAAGTGCTCCAATTCCTGAAGGACGGCAACGCCGAGCCGGTCACCGACAGGATCGAACAGTTGCCCGAGGAGACCCCCGCGCGCCGCAGTGCCGCCTTTTACGGCTATCTGTACCTCGGGATGGTTGCTGATGCCGAGGGCGACACGATGCAAGCGCTGAGCCTGGTCACGCGTTCGACGGAGTACACCGGCAACAACTACATGGGCGATGTTGCCCGGGCCTATGCCGGGATCCTGAAACGACAGTCCGATCAGTAACGACGCCGTGCCGCTTTCCGACGCTGCTTTGTGCAGGGATGCTGACACGTACCACAACTGCGTTTTCGTCTACGCGGGTGTGTCGCCCATAACGGGGCGAGGGGACTGCAGTGAAGCTGTTGGCCGGTCGCCCCTTGCGAGTTTTCCCCAAGATTCAAGACCCAAGATTTCTTAGTGAGCCATGATAAAACGTCGAACTTCACCCGCGCTGTTCATTCCGGTCCTCGCCTTGTTCCTCCTCGGGGTTCACTCCTCTTCGGCGGCGGCGGCGGCGGACCAACCGAATGTTTTGTTCTTGTTCACCGACGACCTTGGCTGGGGCGATCTCGGCGTGTTGCACCAGAACGAATCGGAGCATGACCGGACTCACCAAACACCTCATTTGGATCAGATGGCCGCCGAAGGGATCCAGCTCCGCGCCCACTACTGCCCCGCCCCGGTCTGCGCGCCGAGCCGTGCATCGCTACTGACCGGGGTGCACCAGGGCCACGCATCGGTTCGCGACAACCAGTTCGATAAAATGCTGGCCGACAATCACACCCTCGGAACGGTGATGAAAGAGGCTGGTTACGCGACCGCCATGATCGGCAAGTATGGACTGCAGGGCGAAGGGAGTGATCCGGGCAGCTGGCCAGGCTATCCGACCAAGCGGGGATTTGACGAGTTCTACGGCTACGTTCGGCACGTCGACGGTCATCTTCACTATCCCGCGGATCATTGGCCGCTGGGCAATTCGGAAAACCATCGGACGCCCAAAGAGGTCTGGCACAACGACAGCGAAGTGTCCGCTGGACTGCAATCTTGCTACACCACCGACCTGTTCGCGGCCAAGGCGAAGGACTGGATCATCCAGCACCAGGAGGCGTCGCCGGAGAAGCCCTTCTTCCTCTACCTTGCCTACGACACCCCGCACGCCGCATTGCAGGTCCCCAGCGCTCCTTATCCGGAGGGGAGGGGTGTGGAAGGTGGCCTGCAGTGGTTGGGGGAGCCGGGAAATATGATCAACACCGCCGAGGGGGAGATCGATTCCTACCGGCATCCTGACTATGTCGACCGAGGCTGGACCGACGTCGAAGAGCGGTTCGCGACGATGGTGAGGCGGATCGATAGCAGCGTTGGTGACCTGTTGCAAACGCTTCGTGACCTGGGGATCGCGGACAATACCCTGGTCGTCTTCACCAGCGATAACGGACCGCATCACGAGGCCTACCTTGCTGGGAAGAACTACGACCCGACTTCATTCCAGTCGTACGGAAAGTTCGACGGCACCAAGCGAGATTCCTGGGAAGGCGGCATTCGCGTCCCCACCCTGGCCTGGTGGCCTGACTCGATCCCATCGGGTTCGGTCGACGATACGCCCAGCCAGTTCCATGACTGGGGTGCAACCTTCGCCGATGCCGGTGGCGTCGCGGCACCGGCGCGAAGCGATGGCGTTTCCTTGCTACCGACGTTGACCGGCAACGGAACCCAGCACCCAGGACAGGTTTACGTCGAGTATTGGAATCGTGGCTCGACCAAACCGTACGACGATTTTTCGGAAGACCGGCACCGACAAAAGCGCGGACAAAGTCAGGCCATCTTTGTCGATGGCTACAAGGGAGTCCGCGTCGACATCCAAGGCCATCAAGACCCGTTTGAAATCTATGATCTGCAAAACGACCCCGGCGAACGGATGAACTTGGCCGGGTCATCGCCGCAGTTCGATGAGCTTCAACAGCGGATGAAGGATCGGGTGCTGCAACTCCGCATGCCCAACGATACCGCGCGTCGACCTTACGACAACGAACAGGTCCCCTCGGTCGACGTGGCGCCCAAATCGACCGGATTGCGCTATGACGTGTACACCGGCGAATTCGCTTACGTTCCCGACCTTGCGGGCGTCCTTCCCGACAGATCGTTCATCGTGCTGGAGCCGTTCACCGAATCGCTCGAGCTCGATCACCATGACGCCGGAGTTCTCCACGGCTGGATCGAGGTCCCGGAACCGGGCGAGTACACGTTCAGCCTGCAGTCCAAGCGGGGGGCGTTTCTCCGTATTCACGACGCCGCCGTGGTCGACGGCGACTTCGGAGTCGGTGAGGGCGAAGAGGTTTCGGGGACGATCCGGCTCGCTCGTGGCTATCACCCAGTAAGGCTCACGTTTCGGCACAACGGGGGCCCCTGGAAGGAATCCGTGCAGTTACAGTGGTCGCGGGGTGACCGAGAGCCGACGCCAATTCCGAATGACGCTTGGTGGTGTGATTGACCTGGTGGTTTGATTGACTTGGTAGTTTGATTCACCGCCCCCGCACGGGAACCATGTGGATGGACCGATGGAGAAACAGAGCTACGCAATCATCGGGACCGGGGCGCTCGGCGGTCTGTACGGCGGGCTCCTTGCCAAGGCCGGCTTTGACGTCCATTTTCTGCTTCATCGCGACTACGAGCATGTGGCACACCGCGGCTTGCGCATCGACACCATCCTCGGCGACTTTGAGCTGCCGCAGGTCAACGCGCACCGGTCGGTTGCGACGATGCCGCCGTGCGACGTGACCATCGTCGGGCTGAAGACGACCAACAACCACCTGCTGCCGGAACTGCTACCCGGCCCGACCCGCGGCGGGGGCGTCGTTCTGGTGCTGCAAAACGGGCTCGATGTCGAAGCGGACTCCGCTCAAGTTGTCGGTCCCGAGCGGGTGCTCGGTGGATGTTGTTTTCTCTGTTGCAACAAGGTCGGCCCCGGGCATATCCGACACATCGACTATGGGCGGATCAACTTCGGCAACTATGCTCCGGCGGAAAAGGTCGTCACGCCACGGGTTCAACGCATTGCGGACGAGCTGGTCTCTGCCGGTATCGACGCCCAGACGACTGACGATCTGCTGCTTACCCGCTGGCGAAAGCTGATGTGGAACATTCCCTTCAATGGGCTGTCGGTGACCCTCGACGCCTCGACGAAGGAAGTGATCGAGCAACCCGATTCATTGGCTTTGGCTGAATCGATCGTGCGGGAGGTTCACGCCGGGGCGGCGGCTTGCGGTGTCCAGATTCCACCCGACGCGATCGAACTGACGATCGATCGCACTCGGGTGATGGTTCCCTACGACAGCAGCATGCGGCTGGACTACCTCCACCGCCGGCCGATGGAGGTCGAATCGATTTTCGGCAAGCCGCTGCAAGTGGTTACCCAACACGGCGGTTCGATGCCCCGGGTCGAAATGCTGTGCCGGGAACTCCGCTTCATCGACCAGCGCAACCGAGCGGAATCGACCGACACTTCCCCGCCGAACCCCGCCTGATCACGAGTCCGGCGGTGAAGCCTCGAAGTCTCCGGCGACGGCGATCACGAGTTTCTCCGGATCGATGAAATCTCGGATCGTCGCATTGACGCTTTCCAGGCTTGCATCGCGAATCAGTTGCTCCTGCTCCGCAACCGCCTCCATCGTGCGGTCGTTGAAGATGCCGCTGACCAGCGCGCTGGCCAGTTGCTCGTCCTGTGTCCGGCCAACACGCTGCGATTGCAGGTAGGACTCCTTGGCCCTGGTCAGTTCGTCCTCGGTGACCCCATCGGCGAGAAGCCGTTCGATCTCCTCGTGAATCACCTCCAGCAAGCGATCCTTGTTCTGCGGATTGGTGATCGCGTAGAGGACAAAGTCGGTGCGGGAATCCTTGGCGCGAGGCGTGATCCCGCTCCGCACCCCATAGGAAAGCCCGTCCTGCTGGCGGACGCGGTCGCCCAGGCGACTGCTGAGCGAACCGCCGCCGAGGACGAAGTTTCCGAGCACGAGCGAGGCGTACTCCGGGGTATCGTCCGGCAGCGAATACTGTTGCCCGGCATAGAGCAACGCGTTCTCCTTGTCAGGCGTTTCGATGGTGATCAGGTCGCCGGGAATTTCCGGGTGGGGTGGTTGGCCGACACGGACGTAAGGCTCCTCGGAAGTCCAATCCTTGAGCGCCTCGGCGAGTTGCTCCCGGGCCGCTTCCGCATCAAAGGTTCCCACAATCGCTAGCTCCCCGGCCTGATTGCCCAGGAACGTTTCGTGAACGTCCCGGATTTGCTCCACGGTGACCTCGCGGTAGCGTTCAATCTCCTCGTCGATCGTCGGCACGTAGCGAATGTCCTCGGGGCCATAGGGGGATAACTGGCGGCGAACCTCGCGCGGTGCCAACGCGTTGGGCTCACTGCGACTTTTCTCCAGACCCGTGATCGCCCGGCGACGGATCACCTCCAACTCGTTCTCCCGAAGCCCCGGATTCTTGACGAGATCGACCAGCAGGGAGAGGACATCGGGCAGGAATTCCCGTTTCGTCTTGATCCGAATCTGGACCAACCCGACGGTCGAATCGACATTCAGCTCCGTCCGAAGCCTCGTCAGCTCATCCTGCAGCTGCTGATATTCCAGCGACTCGGTGCCGCGTGACATCAGGGGGCCGAGCAGTTCGATGGCCCCCAGCTTGTCGATCAATTTTTCAGCCGAGCCGAACCGGAGTGTCATCATCAGGGAAACGGACTCCCCGCGTGTCTTCTTGGGCAGCATGGCGTAGCGGATTCCGCCAACCAACTCTCCCCGCTGCGTCTGCTGTTCGATCGCCATGGGATCCGGGTCGAAGGCTTCTCCGGCAACGGCTCCTTCACGGCCGGTGTAGCCGTCCAGCTTGGCGACGAGATCGGGGGCGTCGGGGACGTTGACCCGCTCGGCCTCCTCCGACGGAATGAACAGCCCAACGGTTCGGTTGTTCCGCACGAAGTACTTTTCTGCGACACGCTGGACATCATCGCGGGTCAACGCTTCGACCTCGTCGCGGTAGGTGAAGTACAACCGCCAATCGCCCTGGGCCGCCCAGTCGCTGAGCGAAACCGCGAGCCGATCGGTATCCGACGCCTCGAGTTCGCGATTTTTCAAAATCTGTTGTTTGGCTCGCTCGACCTCCTCTTCGGTCACCGGTTTATCCCGGAGCGATTTCTCGATCGATTCGATCATGGTTCGACGTGCGGTCTCGATCGGCTCCGACTCAGGGACTTCGGCGAGGGCCATGAACAGTCCCGGTTCACGAAAGGCATACGCGGTCGTGTAGATGTTCGAAGCGATGTTGGTTTCGACCATCTCCTTGTACAAGCGGCCGCTGGGCTCGTCCCCCAAGATATAGGTCAATGCCCGCATGGCGGGATAATCGGGGTGGCTGCCGGGAGGGATGTGATAGGCGGCCCCGGCCAGTTGAATGTCGGCGACGCGGCGGACGACAACGGTTCGCTCCCCGTCCTGAGCCGGTTCCGTCGTGTAGGTATCGTCGATCGGCGTGGCGGGCGACGGCAGAGCTCCGAAGTGCTCTTCGATCAAGTCGAGTGCGTTGTCGGGATCGAATTTCCCAGCCACAATGACCATCACATTGTCCGGCCGGTAAAACTTGCGATAGAACTTTCGCAGCTTCACGACCGGAACCCGCTCGATGTCACTCCGGTTGCCGATGGTACTCTGTCCATAGTTGTGCCAGTCAAAAGCGGTCGACTGGATCCGCTGCATCAGCACGCGCATGGGCGAGTTTTCCCCACGCTCAAACTCATTGCGGACGACCGTCATTTCACTCTCCAGATCCTCCCCCTTGATCGTGCTGTTGACCAGCCGATCCGCTTCGAGTTGGATCGCGAACTCCAAGTTGTCCTCGCTGGCGGGGAGCGTTTCGTAGTAATTCGTCCGGTCCATCCAGGTGGTGCCGTTGAAGTTCGCTCCCCGGTCCTGCAGCACTTTCGGGACTTCGGGGTGCCGCGGCGTTCCCTTGAACAGCATGTGCTCCAACAGATGCGCCATGCCGGCCTCGCCGTAGCCCTCGTGCCGGGAGCCGACGAAGACCGTCATGTTGACCGTCACGACCTCCTTGCTCGGATCGGGAAAGAGCAGCACCTTGGTGCCGTTACTCAATCGATACTCGGAAATTCCCTCCACGTCGGTGATGTGCATCGGTTCCTCAGCAGAAGACCGGTCGGAATTCGATTCCGCCGAAGCGGGCATGGCAACGGCAAGCAAGCAAAGGAAACAAGCGACCGCTCCGGCAAGCCGCAACGTCGGCCGGATCGATCGGGGGTCAAACGCCCCGCGGGGGGGCAAACTGTATTCAATGGCAACAGGCACAACGTACTCCTGGTCCGTGAAGGAAAAACGGCCATGGCCGCGTTTGCGAGTGATTGTAACGTGTGTGGAACTATCCGATAACGGGAGTCGCCTCGCGGGCGGCCGCGTTCTGTTTGAAAGTGTCCTTTCGGCAAGCGTGAAAAAAATTTCGGCGGGGTTTTGGCGGGCGGCAGG
>CAYWXT010000262.1:0-7911 GCA_964462125.1 uncultured Pirellulaceae bacterium
GGCTCGGCGAGACGGACGTACTTGGCGCGGTGACGGTCCGGCTCGGCGAGACGGACGTACTTGGCGCGCGGTGACGATCCGGCTCGGCGAGACGGACGTACGTCGGTTTCGCTGAAACAGACGCCGAAACAGCACCGCTCAGCGAACCCGATGTACAATGCACGCTCACACCCTGGGCCATGAGGAAACGATGCAGGTTGGCGATTTGAAACGACCAACGTTGATCCAGGCAACGCGTCGACGTCTAAGCAGCGCTGCGCCGTTGATACTCGCCATGGCGCTGACCCCAAGTATCGCCGTGGCGCAGTCGCCGGAGAATGACCCCGGCGCAGCGTCCTCCCCCGCCTCCCCAACCCAGTTGCCGGAGCTCCGAACTGGCGAGGCGGTGTCGCGGGACGTCCGGCGGATCTATGACCGCGGCTTGACGTTTCTCGCCGAACAACAGGACTCCGATGGAACCTGGGACACCAGTCACGCGGGGGCCGGGGTCACGGGGCTCGGGGTGCTCTGCTTCTTCGGCTCTGGCGAAGACCCGAACTTTGGCCGCTATGCCGAGAACATTCGTCGGGGACTGCGGAGCATCATTCGGCAACAGGACCCGCAGACCGGCTACTTTGGCGGCAGTATGTACCATCACGGGTTCGCCATGTTGGCCTTGGCGGAAGCCTACGGTGCGGTAGACGACGCGGCGCTCTGGCCGGCGACCGAGCGAGATCGGTTTTCGGTGGGCGAGTCGTTGGAAATGGCGGTCCGTGGGGCGCTGACCTCACAGAAGTCGAACCCCTTGGGCGCTTGGCGCTACAGTCCCAGCGGGACCGATGCTGACACCTCGGTCGCCGGGTCCGTCTTGATGGGCCTGCTGGCCGCCCGCAACGCGGGACTGGAAGTTCCTGACGAGGCGGTGGAGCGGGCGATCAACTACTTCATCAAGATGACCGCCGACTCGGGCCAGGTCGCCTATTCAGGCGGCATCGGCGGGTTCGATGAGTCGCTCGCCAGAATCTCCATCGCCAACCTGGTTTACGCCGTCGCCCGCCGCGAAGATCTTTCCCAGTACCAAGCCACCCTCGACTATCTCACCAAACAAGTTCGCTCAAACAACGTCGGGCACGGAGGGACGGCGTACCAGAACTACTACCAGGCGCAGGCTCTATTTCAGGGCGACTACGAAGCTTGGAAACGCTGGAACGAGGCATTGATCCGCGAATTGAAGACGACTCAAAAGGAGGACGGCAGCTTTCACGGATCACAAGACGCCTACGTCACGACCACCCTGTCGTTGCTGTCCCTGGCGGTCAACTTCCGGTTCCTTCCGATCTACGAGAGGTGATGGTGATGCTGCTTCGCGGACACCGCAGCGTTGCGCCTCATGCCATCCTTCTCGCCCTGTGCGCCGTCGCCTGGATGTCGATGGGAAGCCCCGTCGTGGCGGAGGAGGACGAGACAGACCCTTCGTCAGCGCCTCCGGCCAGCGTGACACTTCGCGACGGCAGCCAACTCCACGGCAGCTTCCTGCCCTCCGAATCGACCGAATCGTTCCTTTGGCAGGACGACGAAGACCGCCAGCGGGAACCCCAGCGGCGGGAGATTTCATGGTCGCAGGTGCAATCGGTTCGGTTCGGAGAGAAGCGTCGCGAGCATGCCAACCTGAGCCCGCTGCAGCAACAACGGGCGCAAGCTGAGACGCGGCGCAAGGCAGCACTGCGGGGAGCGTGGCATCCGAAACGCGACGGCGAGGGACCGGAGGGAAAGCGCCAAGAATCAGCGCCGGTACTCTGGGAAAACGCAATTCACCTGCGCGGCGGCGACCTGATCTCAGGACGCTTGCGATCGATCGGCTCCAGCGACGTGCATTTTGAAACGGATCGCTACGGCGTCGCTTCGTTCCCGCAACAACAGGTCGCGGCGGTCGAGCTGAGTGACGCCGCCGCGATCTCGTCCCTCGACGAAACGAGCCGCCAGCGGTTGATGACCGTCCCTCGGGCTCGCGGGGACCAACCGCCGACACACCTTGTTATCGCGCCGGTTGGCGACTACCTCCGAGGCCGGTTGCGGCAGATGGACGAGCAACAGCTTCAATTCGAACTGGCCACCGGCGAGGTCCAGATCCCGCGGGAACGAGTCTGCCAAATCATCTGGCTCAACCCGCCAGCCGGTGGGCAGAACGAATCGGACGCGTCCCACGACAGTACGCCCCACAATGAGTCGGCTGGCTCGGCCGATGCGGAGTACGAAACGGCGGGGAAGGAGGACGAGCCGGGAGGGCCAAAAGTCCAAGTCGTCTACGCCGACGGCGAACGGGTGAGCCTCGATTCGATCCGTGTCGACGGCGCGGCGATCCGCGGAACCCACGCACAGCTGGGGGATTGTGAGATCCCTCTCGGCGACATTGCGGAACTTGTGCTCGAGCCGGGGGTTGCGTCGGGGGGCTCTGCGCCGGGCTTCGATGAGTGGACGCTCCGGGCGGCCGACCTTCCCTGGGCGGATCGGGCGCGTTCGGACCAGTGACGGCCCGGACGGGAAATACCGCGTCCGGTGGGGGACGCCTCTTGACGATATTCTCCTCCTTCTCGTATTTTTCTTCGTTTGCCGCTAGATTTTGGCACGGGCTAGCCAGCGTAGCTTCAATTGGCAGAGCATCGCATTCGTAATGCGAGGGTTGCGGGTTCGAGTCCCGCCGCTGGCTCTGGTGCTTGCCGATCCGATGAACCGAACCCTGCTGCGGCCCCGTATCGCGGACCAGGCCCCATGTTGCCCGTGGCATCGTTGCCTCGTGGTGTCATGGTACCGCCGGTCCGGCAGTGCGGGGAGGGCCGAGGGTATGATCAGCCCCGATGTCGGGGCAGGAGACCTGTGTCGATGAGTGAAGCCGAAATCGACGTCCTTGACCTGAAGGACTTTGTCCTTTCGAACCAATCGTTCGGTCCCAGCGACGTGGTCACGATCCGCGACGCCATCACCGAAAACTACGGTCACTTCGCCGAACTCCGTGACGCCACCATGGAGTTGGAGGACGACGATACGTTGACGCCGGCGGGGCGGACGAAAATGGGGGTCTGCCAGTTCTTGCTGGGCCGCTTCCGCGACGCCGCCGACACCTTGCAGTCGGCCGACGGCAGCGCGATGGCGCTGTATAACAACGCCCGCTGCCAGTTCGAATTGGGGCATTACGACGACGCGATCGAAAGCTACGAACAGGCCCGCAAGGCGGGCTACAACGAAGACCAGTGCAACATCGGCAAGGCAGAATGCCACCGCTATGCCGGCCGTATCGACCAGGCCATGGAAATCCTGGACAACATCTTCGGACCGGCCGAACAGACCGCCGACTATCTGTACCAACGCGCCGCCACGGTGGCAGCGATCGGAGGCCGCAAGGAGGAGGCGATCGCGTTGTATGAGCGGGCGGTCGCGACCGACCAGAACCACGCCGGCGCCCTGTTCGGCTTGGCACTGGAGAACGACCGGGTGGGCAACGACGAAGAGGCCCTCCACCTGTACGAACGCGCCGCCAAGGCGTTCCCCACCGGCATCGGGGCGCTGATCAACCTGGGGCTGATGTACGAAGATACCAACCAATACGACAAGGCCCAGCTGAGCTACAAACGGATCCTCGACTGCTATCCCGATCACCCGAAGACCCGGCTGTTCATGAAGGACGCCGCCGCCACCGGGAACATGCTCTATGACGAGGAGGCCCAGCGGCGGACCGACCGGCTGGCCCAAACGCTCAATATGCCCGTGACCAACTTCGAGCTGAGCGTCCGCAGCCGGAACTGCCTGCAGAAGATGGGGATCGAAACCATCGGTGACCTGACGCGAACCAGCGAAGCGGAGTTGCTCAGCAGCAAGAACTTCGGAGAAACCAGCCTGGTGGAGATCCGCGAGATGCTCACCAGCCGGGGACTGGCGCTCGGTCAGTTCGCCCACGAAAAAAAGCCCCCCGAGCCAGCGATGGACACCAGCCATATGTCGCCCGACGAGCAGGCGTTGCTGGAACGGCCGATCGCCGACTTGAACCTCTCGGTCCGGGCGCGGAAGTGCATGGCACGGCTGCAGCTGAACACCATCGGCGAGCTGATCCGGAAAACCGGCGACGAGCTGTTGGAGTGTAAGAATTTCGGGGTGACCAGCCTGAACGAAGTCCGCGAGAAGCTCACCGATTTGGGCCTCAAGCTGCGGGGTGACTGAGAGCCTTTCCACGCTCGAAAAAGGGGTCAGGACTCTTTTTTGCGAGTCCTGACCCCTCTTTTCACCTGAAGACCATCCCTTCCGCCCGCATGCCTCCCTTCTCATTCCAATTGCAACACCGCGACGCGGCGACCGGAGCCCGTCGCGGTTGTTTCATGACACCCCACGGCCCCGTGCAAACGCCCAGCTTCATGCCGGTCGGGACCCAGGGAACGGTCAAGGGAGTGACGATCGATCACGTCGCCGCGACGGGAGCCGAGATGATCCTCGGCAACACCTATCACTTGGCACTCCGCCCCGGCCACGAAACCGTCCGACAGCTCGGCGGTCTGCATGCGATGTGCGGCTGGCAAGGGCCGATTCTGACCGACAGCGGCGGGTTTCAAATCTTCAGCCTCGCCGACATCAACCGAGTCACCGAGCACGCCGTTACCTTCCGGAGTCACGTTGACGGACGGGCCGTCGAGCTGACCCCCGAGCGTTCGATCGAGATCCAGGAAGCTCTCGGCAGCGACGTCGCTATGGTCCTCGATCACGTCATCGCCCTGCCAGCCGAACCAGCCGCCGTGGAGCAGGCGATGGCCCGATCCGTCCGCTGGGCCCAACGCTGTTGCGAGGCGCGAACGCGCTCCGATCAAGCGGTCTTTGCGATCGTGCAAGGTGGGCTCGACGAAACACTGCGGCTCGCCTGTGCCAGCGAACTGAGGGCCATGCCCTTTGAAGGCTTCGCCATCGGCGGGCTCAGCGTCGGGGAGCTGCCGGAAGAAATGTACCGCATCACCGAGGTCACCAGTGCGGGCCTGCCCGAGGACAAGCCGCGCTACCTGATGGGCGTCGGACGGCCGATCGATCTGCTGGAAAACATCCTCCGCGGGGTCGACATGTTCGACTGTGTGATGCCGACCCGGGGCGGACGCAACGCCCAAGCCTTCACCGACTCAGGAACGCTCCGACTCCGCAACGCCATGCACCGGCACGATACGCGCCCCTTGGAACCCGACTGCCCCTGCCTCGCCTGCCGACGACACAGCCGCGGCTACCTTCGACACCTATTTCTCGCCGGTGAGATGCTAGGACCGATCCTGCTGACGATCCACAACCTGACCTACTACCAGCGGCTGATGGCCGGGGCGCGGGAGGCGATCGAGCAGGACCGGCTGCAAGCCTTTGTCAACCAAAAGAAAGCCGGCTGGGCGTAGGCAAGGTCTCCCACCGGTCCGCTCCGCGGTCACGCCCTCAACCACGACTTTCTATTCTCTCCTCTCTCCTCTCCCCCCTCGACCGCGACGTTGCTCGATTCGCTGCTTGACCATCGCCCGCAGCTCTTCGCGGCTGAGCTTCCCGTCATCGTCTTGGTCGAATTCCATCCATCGTTCGACCATGGCATCGGGGTCGGGGGCAGCCCGGCGTGCCCCTTGGTCCCTGTCGGCTCCTGGGCGACGCTCCCTTCCGCCTCGCGCATTGCGCCCGCCTCGCGATTCGGGCCTGCGTTCAGCTCGTCGTTCCGAACGCGCCCGGCCTTCGGGGCGCCGGCGGTCCTGCAATTCGGAGCGGCCTTCGGCGCCGCGCGGCCGGCGGGGCCGTTCCGCTTGGCGGCCGCCGCGACCCCGCTGTGCGAAACCGGGACGAAGCTCCTCGGCGTCGAGCTGCCCGTCGTCATTTTCGTCCAGCGCCGACAATGCTTCCGACGCGTTTTCGATTTCTTCGGCCGTGATCACGCCGTCGGAATCCGCGTCGAGTGCGGCCAGCACGGGGAGCCTCTGCATCATCCTCTGCATCATCCCTTCCATGCTACCGGGGCCACGTGGTCCCCCCGGGCCGCCGGGGCCTTGCGGTCCTCCCGGGCCGACTCCTCGGCCTCCACCAGGAGGCTGGGCCCAAAGGCCGGATGCAAGCATGGTCATCGCGACGAGGCAAGCGAGCGCCGTAAAAATGCGTTTCGAGGCATGAGAGGCAATAGTCATCACGATGGTCTCCAGGGACAACGAGCGAACGAAAACCGACCCGCGATCCCAGTGAACCGGCCGGTGGGCGCAACACACCATTGAACACGTCGGCGGAGTTTAAGTTCCGGCGTGCCCTCCAAGACGTTCCGACGCTCACCTCGTCCTGGTCCCCACCCTCCGCTTGGGAACGCCCACTCATCCGCACCGCGGGCACGCCCACAACCATTCCTCTCAACCCTCACGCGTCTCATCACCGCTGCCGGAGTCACGATCGCTCTATCGGGTGCCAGCGGTTGGCCGCTGTTCTGACTCGACTGCTGCGGCTCGATCGGCCGATGAACGGGGCGTGGGCGCATGCCTTCCCCCTTTCGAACGGACCGTGACCGATGCAAATGACCCGCAACCGATACTTCATGCTGGGCGTCTTGTTGATCCTGTTCGGGATCCAGTTTCGCATGTGCGAGTCGTTCGTTCTGAACGAGTCGGCCACGCGGACCCTGTCGCGCATGACCAAGCAATCGCAGATGGCCAACAACGATTCGATGAACAACTTCCTGATGCAGGTTCACCCCAAGCCGACCAAGCGAGTGTCTCCCCCTCGTTGGCTCGGGCTCGCGATGATCGCCGTCGGCTCCGTAATCAGCCTGCATGCGATTGCCATGCCCCGGCCATAACAGCCCAGGTTACGCCGTATCGCTGCCACCACAACATGCGGCACGACGCCAGTCCCTGCGCGACGTCCGCGGCTCGGACAACCTCCCGCCTTGCTCCCGCCAAAACCATGCTGTTGCTTCTGGTCGCCCTGGTGATGAAACGCGCCCCGGTCCGCACCCGGTTCCCGTTCGCCCTCCTCGCCGCCACCCTCTCGATGGTTGGCCCGGTGCTGCTGAGCACGCGTCCCTGGGGCGCCGGCAGTGTTCCGGCGGAGGAGCCGGGTGTTCGTTCCGAGTATGAGCGCTCGCCAACGGACGGCTCGTTGCTCCGTGAAGGGACTCCCATCCCGCCGACCAGCGGCCGGTTCATCATGATGGGGCGGCGGTGGGCATTCGTGCCCGATGCCGCCGCCGGGGCCGAGCAGGACGCCGGACGCGACGACCAGCGTTCCCCAGCAGCCTCGGACCGAGCGCAAGAGGATCTCGCCGGGGAAATTCCCAGCTCTGCGGAAAGCCGCCGTGAACCGCGAGCGCCAACTGTCTATCCAGCCCGCGGGACGGGCAGCGGAGAAGCGGGAAGCGCAAACGTCGAAAGTACAGAAGTTGGAAAGGCAGGGTCGGAAACGGAACGCGACGCCCCCGAATCGAGCTCGGACCCGCAACCGCTCGAGCTGCCCCAAATGCTGGTTGTGGAGAACCTGTTGCTGCAGCGGATCGTCGACGCGGTTCGCGACGACACCATCGCCAACCGCTGGACGGTCACCGGGATGGTGACCGAGTATTTTGGCGAAAACCGACTGATCCTCCACACCGCCCAGCGTGCCGACCGGCGTTGATCCCGTACGTCCGTCTCGCCGAGCCGGACCGCCACCGCGCGCCAAGTACGTCCGTCTCGCCGAGCCGGACCGTCACCGCGCGCCAAGTACATCCGTCTCGCCGAGCCGGACCGTCACCGCGCGCCAAGTACGTCCGTCTCGCCGAGCCGGACCGTCACCGCGCCTAGCACATCCGTCTCGCCGAGCCGGACCGTCACCGCGCCAGGTACATCCGTCTCGCCGAGCCGGATCGTCACCGCGCCAAGTACATCCGTCTCGCCGAGCCGGATCGTCACCGCGCCAAGT
>CAYWXT010000263.1:0-7781 GCA_964462125.1 uncultured Pirellulaceae bacterium
AACGGGCCGCCTTTTTCGTGCCAACATCAGTTCCGAAAAGTGCAAAACTGGAACTAAGTGAACCCTCTTCTCGGCCCTGTCTTGTTGCCTTGGAAGCGCGAGTCCAAGCCCCGTATCGCTTCCAACCAGGCGTGGCCTACCTCGGCGGGTTGCTTGATGTCGAATCGGAGACCGTGACGCTTGAAGGCATTCCCGGCACCCCTTGCTCGATCGACGCGATCGCCTGCGAGTCTGAATGGATCAAGGTGGAGAAGCATGACGACGTCACCTTCACAGTCCGCCGTAGCGATGCTGCGCATCCTAGATCACAGGATTCACCGGTCACCCATGTGGAAATCGATATCGAATACGAAACCGACGGCATGCCGCTGACCGTGAAAGAACACTTCCCGGTGTACGTGACTCCTAAAAAGGAAGGGGGTGTTCAATGATCCCTTAACCCTCCCTATGTCAGCGTAGCAGCAGATGATCGAGGCGGTACGGTTTATCACAACGAGAGCACCTCACAGATAAACGGCGATGGAAAGTCGGATCCGTGTGACGTCTACGAGGTTCCGGATTGCTATGCAATTTGCGAAAATTACAATCCTGTCTTGGCTGATCCCAACATTCTTTGTTGTGAAAAGATTGATGAGATGGTTGTTATTCGATACGACTGCGAGCACGATTACGGCGAATGACGGTGCGCTTTAGCACTGAGTGCCTAACATACATTTTCATTGCTTGGCAATCGTTCACGTGGCACGGATCTCCATATGCGTGTCCTACCTTAATGGCGATAAAAGCAGTGGCCATTCATTTTTGGTTGGGTGTGGATACTGATTCGAGCGAACGCCGGTGGTTTTACGACCGAGTCCATGCAGGTAAAGGAGAGTGACGTGTCAGTGAAAGCAACTCTGGTGCGCAGCTTGGTGCGGCTGTCGCCGTTCGCCGCCGCGTTCGTTGCCGCAATTTTCGGCGCTGGCGGAATCCATGCTGAGGAACTCGACGCCACGGAGCGAGACAAAGCGGTTCAGTCGCTGCGGGATTACCAGGCTCTTTTTAAAGAGCGAGCTGTCGAACTGGACGTCCAAGTTAGCAAGGATTTACTCCCGGCCGAGAGCGACGGTCCGGTGAGGTATGACTACAAAATCGTGGCGGCCAACGGGTGGATGTTCACCGAGGAGGAAATCGGCCCGGTGTACGGACTCCAGGGCGGCAGGTCGGACGCCAACTACACCGTCAAGTCAGTGTTTGATTCGCGGACCGATCGCGGAATGAAAGTCTACGTTCGCGACGACGGAAAGGTCACGCAGGCGGAGCGTAGGTGCGCGCCAACCGGGATCCAGCGTCTCTCAAGTGACCGGCTCGCCCAGGCGGTTGGTTGGCTCGATTTCTGGGCGCATTCTCGTAACGACTGGTTGATCGACCCCGCGGATGTGTTGGAATCGAGCTCGGCGGTCCGGCGAGTTCGTGCGGAGGATGGTCAGACCCAGCTTTCGGCGATGGTGGTGCTCGAGGACATCGTTGAGTGTGAAATGCGATACAGCGACCTGCCTGACGTGCGAATGATTGCGATGCGACGAATGATTCCAGGTCGAACCGAGGTAACCAGTGAAGTCCGCTACCGAAAGAATCGTGACGGCTTTGATGAGCCGCACGCGATTCGCGAGACCCGGCGGCGGATCGATGAAACACCACCGCGGATCCTCCTGATCGAAGAAGCAGTCGTCACACGCTTTTCCATGCGGTCACCCGCCGAGCCCGAACCGATGCCGGTCATCGAGATTCCCGATGGCTTGCGGGTAATCGACGATTGCCAGGACGACGAAAGCGAGGGTGAAGTTCCCGTTCCCTCACCGGAGTCGAAGTGATGAACTTGTCTGCCGTCCGCCGTCCCGTGGCGGTGCGCTCCGGTCGAACCGCCGCCTTCACGGTGCTGGAACTGATCGTGTCGCTCGCAATCGTGGCGATGCTGGCGGCCCTGCTGCTGGTGGCCGTGCAGCGAACCCGCGAGGCGGCACGACAGGCCACCTGCGCGTCGAACTTGCGCCAACTGGCGATCGCGTCTGATATCTACCTCACCCGCCGCGGACACTTCGTGTCGAACGGATGGGGATACAACTGGGGACCGGAAGCCGACCGTGGGCTCGGTCCAAAACAGCCGGCTGGCTGGATCTATCAACTCGCTTTCGAGCTTGATCCGGCCGCGGCGGAAAGTTTCGCCAACCCGGCTTCCCGCGAGCAGGCGCATCCCTATCTGTCCCTGGTCCGCTGTCCGACGCGGCCGGCGCTGCAATTCGGCCCCGCCACTTCGCGAGTGTCACCGGTGAATTACGTCTGGCAGCAGGCTGTGCCCAAGACAGACTATGCGATCAATGAAGGGGATTACTACACCAGAACGCGTGGTGGCCCTGACGGGCTGGGCGACGAGATCGTCTCCGGGTATGACTGGAGCCGTGCGGCAAATGCAACAGGCATCTCGTACCAGCGCAGCCGAGTGCGTCCAGGCATGGTCTGCGATGGGCTTAGCCATACTTACCTCATCGGTGAGAAGCATGTCTTCCGCGACGCCTATCACACGGCGGATGATCGCGGATATAACCAAAGTTGTTGGTCGGGCGTTGATCGTGATTTAAACCGGTGGACCGCCGGCGCACCGATTCCCGACGCTTGGCACGGCATCGGAAGTCGTTTTGGTTCAGCGCACCAGATGATTTGGCATGTCGCCTTTTGTGACGGGTCGGTCCGCAAGTTCACCTTCGACATCGACTACAAGGTCCACCAGATGAACGGCCATCGTTGCGATCGCGGCTCGGTTCGCGACGATCCCTTTGGCGGATGACCGCGGACGAACCGTCCGGGGGTGGGACGATCGTACTCTGACCCCCACCAGCTGCGCGTGCACTGTCCCGCCCTGCTGTCGTGTTCTGACCCCGTCTGGTCGTAGTTGCACGACAATCTCTCCGTTCCTGAAGTCACGGGGCCTGCGAGGCAACGCGCTTTGATTGTGTTGTTTTCCCACCTATCGGTCGCGATGCCTTCCGTAGAGTTTGGTCATGGGGGCAGCCGTCATGCCGTGAGTGACCAAAGACGCACAAACCAACAGGCTGCCCATGTTCCACACCACTTCATTCCCGGTGTACCGCACGGCCAGCATCGCGTAAAAGAGCGCCGCCACTCCAATGGGGCCGAACCAAGCCACAAAGAGAGCATCCTTGTAATCCCGCAACTGCGGCACCAACGGCTTGAGCACGAGAACAAACGGCACCCGTCGAAACGCCAACACGGCGAGCGCAAAAACCAAATCCCGCCACCCCCATTGAAACCATTGCTCCCACGGTAACATCAAGCCCAACAGAGTAAAGATTGGCAGCGTGAAGAACTGATTGACCGCTTCCTGCACACGCTCTTCCAGACGACGCTCGCTGGCGTTGGCGACCCGGTCAAACGCGATCCCGGCGATAAACACAGCAAGAATGCCATCGGTGCCCAGCAGGGTGGCGGCACCCAGTGCGAACAACGTCAGCGCCAGAGTGAAGGCCAAGAACGAATGCTGGTCAATTGTCCTTCTGGCTTCGGCCCATTTGAGAATATGTCCGGCTCCCAGCCCGAGCACAACGCCGAGCAGCACCGCCGCCCCCGCTTCCCACACCACGGTGCGTCCGAGCCAATGTTGCCACACTTGGCCAGCTGGTTTCGTCAGAAACAGAATCGGTAGGAAAACGATCGGATAAGCCAATCCATCGTTAAAGCCCGATTCGGCGGAGAGCGTATGCCGGACATGTCCCGAGAGATTCTCTTCGGCGACCCTGCCCGTCACAATGGACGTAGCGACAATGGGATCGGTGGGGCAAACCACTGCACCGAGCAACAAGGCCACCATCAGTGGCAGATCCAACACCCAATACGCGAGCAAACTGCTCGATAGCCACATCAGCGGCATTCCCAAGCCCAGCAGCACGCACAGCGATGGCCAGTTCCGATGCGGGAAACCAGGCGGCAATCGCAGAGCAACCCCCATCAATCCGATGACAAGGGTGAGACGCGCCGCCTGTTCAAGAATCGTGGCACGGTCCCCCCACCCTTTAGGGTCCAGTAGGCCCAAGCCCGCAGGCCCCAAGACGATGCCAAGCACAAACGCCAGCAATGGCGTCGAGAAAATCGTTCGATTCAAGGATTCCGAGAGAAGTCCCAGCACCAACACCATGCCGCCGACAGCGACCAACGCAATGTCGAGTTCATGCAACGCACTTGATCCTGAGGAGGAAACGTTGTCCGTGATATTGACGTACCGCCAGCGAGAGCGGAAGATTCTGGCAGATGCCCCTCAGGCGGCAGTGGACTTGTCCTGGGCTGATCTGTCGATGCCGCGTCGAGGCGCAATCCGGCCACGCGCCGGTTGTCGTCGTGGCGACAACGAATCGAGCAGCCCCAGGCCAGGACTGCCGCAGCTCGGGCCGTCCCTGGGATCGACTCATGCAACAATATCCTCGACGACGTTCCCGTGGACGTCGGTGAGTCGGAAGTCGCGACCGGCGTGATGGTAGGTCAGTCGCTGGTGATCAAAGCCCATCAGGTGCAGCATCGTCGCGTGCAGGTCGTGCACATGGACTCGGTTCTCGACCGCTCGGTAGCCGAACTCGTCGGTACTGCCATAGGTGATTCCACCCTTCACCCCACCGCCAGCCATCCAAACGGTAAATCCGTGATGATTGTGGTCGCGGCCGGTCGGATTGCCGCCGCCGATCGGGATCTCCACCGCCGGCGTCCGGCCAAATTCCCCTCCGCAGATCACGAGTGTTTCATCCAACAAACCTCGTTGAACGAGATCGGTCAGCAGCGCTGCAAGGGGACCGTCGATCTCATTGCCGAGCCTCCGATGCTCCGACTCGATGTTGTCGTGTGAATCCCACGGCTGAACGTCTCCATGGTAGCACTGAACCACGCGCACACCACGCTCAATCAGCCGCCGAGCGATCAACAATTGACGGCCGTGAACCGTATCGGCCTTGTAGAGTTCCTGTGTGTGCTTCGGTTCCTGGGATATGTCGAGAGCATCGGTTGCCTGCATCTGCATGCCAAAGGCAAGCTCAAACGATTGAATCCGCGCTTCCAGATCGGCGTCTTCCTGTCGGCCCTGCTGGTGACGATCGTTCAACGTGGCCAACAGGTCGAGTTGGCGGCGCTGTTGCGCCGGATCGCTGCGTGAGTTCTTGATGTTGGCGAGCAATTCATGGACGTCAGTCTTCCGCGTATCAAGGTAGGTTCCCTGATAAATTCCCGGCAAAAAGGAGCTTCGCCAGTTCGAGGAATCGGCGACCGGCAGTCCCGGACAGAGTGTCACGAAGCCGGGAAGATTTTGATTCTCACATCCCAAACCATACGTCAGCCACGATCCATAGCTTGGTCGCGATAGCCGTTCGTCCCCGGTGTTCATCAACCGCATGCTCTGTTCATGGTTCGGGGTGTTGGCATGCATCGAGCGAATGACACAGATGCGGTCAGCGTGCTGGCGAGCGGTTTGCTGAAATAGGTCACTGCACCATAGGCCGCTGTCGCCGTACTGGGCGAACGAAAAGGGGGATGCCAAAGCGACACCGGTCTCGCGTTCCGTCGTCAAATTGCCCATCGGAAGTTGCTTTCCGTCCCATTTCGTCAGATCGGGCTTGGGATCCCACGTGTCCACGTGGGAAGGACCGCCATTGAGGTACACATGGATGATATGCCTCGCCCGTGCCGGAAAGTGGGGATCCTTCGCTGCCAAGGGAGACTCGCCCGCGTGCAGAAGGTGCGGCAACGCGAGCATGCCCAGACCGGTTCCCATCGTGCGGAGCAGATCGCGTCGTGAACTCAGCGGAACTCGATCGCCAACGGGCGGGGTTGTCATCGAAAATCACCTTAGTGCGAAATGTCTCTGCCTCGCTTGTCAGTCGACAAACATCAATTCGTTGCTCATCAACAACACATGAGCAAACTCCTCGAGCGAACCTGACTCGAAAAACTCGCGAGCCAAACTCTTCTCGTCATCGGTCGGCGCCCTGCCGTAAACCTCGGCGTATAGCTGATTGATCTCACGGTCCGCTTCCGTGGCACGCACGCGATCTGCAAGGGATTGACTCCGGTCGAGCATGAACTCGGGGTTCATCGCGAACAGCGCCTGCTGGGGAACAGTCGTCGTTACCCGCCGCGGAGTCGATGTGTCGGGGTTGGCGACGTCAAACGTCTGCACCATGGCGGGGATGTTCTGTCGTTCGACGAAGGCGTACACCGTTCGTCGGTGGTTACGGCGATCGGTGATCAGCGGCGGACGGCCGAACATGGTCTCATCGAAATCACCGGAGATCAGCAGCAGGGAGTCTCGCATTTGCTCGAAATCGAGCCTCCGACGGTTCCCACGCCAAATCAACCGATTCTCGAGATCAGCCTCGAGCTGCTGTGCCATTCGATCCGTTCCGGAGATTCGCGACGCCCTCTGATACGCTCGCGACGAAACGATCAACTCATGCAACGGCTTCGTGCGCCAGCCGTAGCGAATGAGATAGTCGGCTAGGTAGTCTAGCAGTTCGTGATGCACTGGCTGCTTCGTCTGCAACCCAAAATCGCTCGGGTTCTCGACCAACGGTTTACCGAAATGGTGCATCCAGACGCGATTGACCCAGACTCGCGCGGTGAGCGGGTTGTCGGGTGAGGCAATTGCATCCGCCAATTCAAGCCGTCCACTTCCCGTCGAAAAGGAGGCGCGATCCGGAGGCGACAGAATTTCGAGGAATCGACGCGGCACCGGTGTGCCCCGCTGGCTCGGATCCCCACGCTGGAAAATGACCGGATCATACGGGATCTCCGAATCTACCAACACCATCGCCCGCGCCGCCGCGGCGTCATGCTTGACCGCTATCGCGTCGAGCTCGCCGACCAGTGCGCGGTATGCGTCGCCGGGCTGCCGTGAAAGGTAATAGTCGACATCCCGTTTCGGGAACCAGACCGGGCTGTCACGCGAAATCAGTAACCGTCCAATCGGGTCCTCCGCGAGCGAAGCGGTTGATTCCGGATCCGGCCGTTCGTTCGCATCCGCCCACACGTCATGGATGATTTGCCCATAGGCGCGAGCCATCTCTTCCGGAGTCTGCGGATCGGCCGTCACCAGCCCCGCGATCACCCGCTCGTCAATGCCCCGCTCCCGCCACGGGTCCGGCCGCAGTGCCGCGTTGTGCATCCAGTCGTACCACGGCCCAAAGATCGGATCGTCGGGGTACGCGCGGCGAGCGATCAATTGTCGCCAGCGCTTCGTGATCTGGGGGCGAAGTTGATCCGGGGTCAGCGACAAGAAGAAAATCGTCGTCTCGGCGACGTCAGGTTCCGTCGTCGCGACCTGGACCAGATAGTCCGCTGTCTGTTCCCGGGCGGTCCTTAACGTGGCCTCGTAGTGAGCCTGTTGCTGATCGCGGACTTCTTGTAACTTCGCCGAGAATTTCTGTTCGAATTCCTCGCCGGCCTTGGTGACCGCAGCGATGCGGGGTCGATCATATGGTTCCACACAACTGGCAAAGACCCCATAGAGTGAATAGTAGTCGGCGGTCGGAATGGGATCGAACTTATGGTCGTGACAGCGGGCGCAACTGACCGTCAGTCCGAGAAAGCCGCGAGTGACCACGTCAATCTGGTCGTCGATAACGTCGTGCTGGTTGCGATCAAACATGCGGCCCAGGGTCAGCAGCCCCAACGCCGCAAGGTCCGGCGAATCCTCCGGCAACGATAACTGATCGGCGGCAAGCTGTTCGCGGATGAACTGATCAAACGGC
>CAYWXT010000264.1:0-7694 GCA_964462125.1 uncultured Pirellulaceae bacterium
GAAATCCATCTCTGGTTTTCCAAAAAGTCCGTTCTGGGAATTCGAGTCACGGCGAAGCACCGAATATCGCTGATTATAGGTCCCTGAGCCTAGCGTCGTCGGTTCAGGATTTGCGCGATTGGAGGACTGGGGGGGGAAATATCGGTTTTGAGGAAAATACTTGCACGGGGCTTGGGGGTCGGGTACTTTCTTGCCGCGGCGAGAATTCGTCCGCGGTCAGGCGTTGTTTTTCAGTACTCCTCCTCCATGGGAACTTCAGTGTGATGCTCGTTCGCTTCCTTCTCCCGGGGCTCGTTCTGTTTTGCCTCATCGCAGCCGGCCCCGCGTTGCGATCGACCCAGGCCGCTTTGGTACTCAATCCGACGTTTGACGACAGCGGCGACCGCGCCTGGGACTCTGAGACCCAAGGTGTGGTGAGTCAAGCCATCAACGACTGGACATCGGTCATCGGTGGCGTGGTGGGTCAAGGTGGCGATGTCGAAACAGTGGCGGTCGACTTCAACGTGGAGTTTGTCGACGCAGGCACGAACAACTTCTTGGGACAGTGGGATGGCAGCTTTTCCGCCTCCACTGGAGCCTCAATTCGACCCTGGTCGAACGAAATGAGTCACACCATTCGGTTCAACTCCAGCTTTATGGACGAGAGTCTGGACAATCAACTTTGGTTCGATCCCACTCCGGGTGACGACGGGTCGGACAAGGCCTTCAGCGACTGGGATGCCGTCTCGGTCGCCCGTCACGAAATCGGACACATGTTGGGCTTCTCCGAACTGTACCGTGACGATTTCAACACAGCCGAGGAGACGCGGGTCTTTCCTTCGTTCGTTGATGAAAACGACGTTTTCGATCCTGACGGATTGAGCGTGAAAATGGTGACGGGGGATGTCGCGCACATCGAGGACCAGTCGTTCCTGATGTCGACGACGTTGTCCAACGCCGACGGCAGGGTCGGGATTTCGATGACGGAGCTTCAAATGTTGAGCACGGCGTACGACGTTCAGGTTGTGCCTGAGCCTTCGGCCTTGCTGGTGCTCTGCGGGGTTACTCTCGGCTGGGCATACCGCCGCCGACCGCGAGCTGGCGGGATCTAAAAGCGTGCTTGCCGTTGTTGCAGGTATTCCGTCAACGCCTTGTCGAACGGCATGCTCGTGTCCAGTGGCACATAGTCGACTCGCAATTGATGACAGCCCTCCTTGAGCTCGCTGCGGAACGATTCCAGCTGTTGCAGGTAATCATCGCGAAATCCAGAGGCATCGACTGAGACCGACTGGCCGCTCTCGGGGTCCTCGAACAGGACCGGGCCGTCGTAGGGAAACTGCACCTCCGCTTCGTCCAAAATATGGAACACGATCACATCGTGTCCGCCATGGCGAAGGCGGGCCAGGGCGGGAATGATCTCCTTGGGGTCGGCCAGCAGGTCGGAGAAGAGCATCACCAGTGAGTGTTGTTTGAGCATCGCCGCGGTTTGGGTCAGACACGTTGCCACGTCTGTCTTCCCGCTCGGCTGCAGCCGCGAAAGCTGGGCCATCACGTCCCCGAGGTGCCCGCGCCGACTGCGGGCCGGCAGCACGGCGTGCAATTTTTCATCGAAGGTCAACAGCCCCACTGGGTCCTGTTGCATTGTCATCAGGTAGGTCAGCGAGGCGGCCAGACAGGTGGCGTACTCGAACTTTGTCATCTTCTGACGCTCGGTGAACCCCATCGATTCCGACAGGTCGATCACCAGGTAACCGGTCAGGTTCGTTTCCGCCTCAAACCGCTTGACGTAATACTTATCGGTCTTGGCGTAGGCGAGCCAGTCGAGCAGTTTCGGATCATCGCCGCGGGTGTAGAGCCGATGCTCGCTGAACTGGACGGAAAACCCCTGATAGGGGCTGGTGTGCAATCCCTGCAGGAACCCGCGAACAACCATCCGCGCGCGGAGGTCGAGTCGCTTGATCTGGCGGATCGCTTCGGGGGAGAGAACGGAGGGCATCTGCCTCATGACCGGGCGGCCATCTTTTCCGGCTCGGGGACGGCGATGTCGTTGAGCAGCCGGGCGACCACGGCGTCAGCGTCGAGCCCCTCCGCCTGGGCTTGAAAATTCGTCGCGATTCGATGCCGCAGTACCGGCAGCGCGATCCGGCGGATGTCGTCCGGATCGACGCTGAACCGGCCGTCCATCGCCGCCAGCGCCTTGGCGCCGGCGATCAAGTTTTGCCCGGCGCGCGGCCCGGCTCCCCAATCGACCAAGTCGCGGATGTACTCCGGCGAGGTGTCATCACTCGGCCGGCTCGCCCGCACCAGTCGCGAGGCATAGCGGATCACGAACGGGTTGACTGCGATGCTCGCCACCAGCCGCTGAATGTTCAGGATCGCCTTGGCCGACAAGACCTTGTGCACCTCGGGGAACTCCCCCCGCGTTGTGGTACTCAAGATCTGTTCCTCCTCCTCGGCCGACGGGTAGTCGATCCGGACGTTGAACATGAAGCGGTCGAGTTGGGCTTCGGGCAACGGATAGGTCCCCTCCTGCTCGACCGGGTTTTGCGTGGCGATGGTGAAGAACGGATCGGGCAGCGCGAATGTCTCGCGGCCGATCGTGACCTGACGCTCCTGCATCGCCTCGAGCAGCGCCGCCTGGGTCTTGGGCGGGGTCCGGTTGATCTCGTCGGCAAGGAGCACATTCGTGAACACCGGGCCTTCGACGAACCGAAAACTCCGCCTCCCCGCGCTGTCTTCTTCCAATACTTGAGTCCCGGTGATGTCCGACGGCATCAAGTCTGGGGTAAACTGAACTCGTTTGAATGACACGTCGAGAATATCGGCCAGCGTGCTGACCATTAACGTTTTCGCCAGTCCGGGGACTCCCTCGAGTAGGCAGTGGCCGCGGGTGAAAATCGCGGCCAGCAATTGTTCGATCGTATCGGATTGTCCGACGATGACCTTGGCGAGCTCGGCACGCATCGTTTGCTGGTGGTCAGCGAACTCGCGGAGCACCTCGCCGAGGTTTCGCGGTTTGCCCGTCGCCGCTCCGCTGGCGCGATTCGGTGATTCGGCGCGATTCGGTGATTCAGAACGACCTTGCGATGTCGCACGATCGGGAGGTGTCGGGTTCGGTGCGGGTGGAGGACCAGTCATGGCAGCGAGAAGACATTCCTTTGTGGGCGGGGCCGGACCGGCGTGGAGTATCATCGGCCGCGAGGGAACCCGGGCGACATGTTCTTATCTTAAACGCCGGGTGCAGCGTACTGGAAAGGGGGGAGGACGCCGCGTGGGTGGGTCAGGACGGCGGTGGTCGAAAGGTTGGCAGCCGGTGCTACGTGGTGCGATGATACTGGCGGCGTTTGCAGTTGTGTTCACGCTGCCGCCGGCCCGCGCCGATGTCGATCCGGCGACGGTTCAGCGGTCGATCGATCGGGGCATCGCGTTTCTGAAAAAGACTCAAAATGATCGGGGGGGCTGGAGTGAGTTTCGTAGCCAGTCGTGCGGGCTCTCGGCCCTGTGCACCCTGGCGCTGCTCAACGCGGGGGTCGAGCGCGATGACCCGGCCATGGTCCGGGCGCTCCGTTATCTGCGCGGCTTTGAACCCGAGGAAACCTACTCGGTCGCCCTGCAAACGCTCGTCTACTGCCAAGCGGGTGCCGCGGGGGATCTGCCGCGAATCCGCAAGAACGTGGAGTGGTTGATCGCGGCGCAACAAGCGTCGGGCAACCGGGCGGGGGCGTGGACGTACAGCCGCCGCGGACCTGGGGGGGGCGACCCGTCGAACTCGCAGTTTGCCGTGCTCGCACTCGGCGCCGCGGTCGACCGCGGGGTGGAGGTCGAACCGGAGGTCTTTCGTGAAGCGGCAAACTATTGGCAGCGTCGCCAGAAACGATCCGGTGGCTGGTCCTACTTTGCCGACCAGCCGACCGGCAGCATGACCTGTGCCGGGATCGGGTCGCTGATCATCGCCCAAGGACGACTCGATGACGCCGGCGAGCGGATCGCCGGGGCGAAGGTGGAGTGTTGCGGCGACGACCAGGACCGGACCGACGCGGTCCGCCAAGGGCTCGAGTTCCTCGGCCGCCGATTCTCCGTTCAATCCAATCCGGGCGATTCGTTCAACTTTTATTACTATCTGTATGCGCTCGAGCGCGTCGGACGACTCTCGGGGCGACGGTTCATCGGCGGCCATGACTGGTACCGCGAGGGGGCGGAGCGGCTGATCGAACTGCAGGATAATTTCCAAGGGTTCTGGTCGGGGGCGAACGTCGAATCGGACCAAAACATCGCGACCGCCTTCGCGCTGTTGTTCTTGAGCAAGGGGAAACGCCAAGTGGTCCTCGGGCGGTTGCAGTATGGAGAGGATCCGTCCCAGGGCGATTGGCAACGCCACCCCGATGCGCTGCGCCAATTGGTGCGCCACGTCGAACGTGACTGGCGCCGTGATCTGACCTGGCAAACGATCGACGGGGATCGAGCCAGCGTGGAAGATCTGCTCCAAGCCCCCGTGCTGGTGATCGGTGGCACCGGCCCACTCGATCTCGACTCAGCCCTCGTCGAGCGGCTCGGGGATTACCTCAACCAAGGGGGCAGTATCTTGTTCGATGGTGATGGCGCCGAGGGCTGTGGCGATGCGGCCGGGTTCGAGCGGAGTGTCCACGAGCTGTGCAGCGAGTGGTTCGATGGCGCGGAGCTGGAAAAGCTGCCGCCGACCCACCCGGTCTGGTTCGCCGAACACCGGGTCGACCCGACGGCGCTGGGCGACGAGTTCTGGATCGAAGGGGTTCAAGCGTGCTGCCGGACCGCCGTCTTCTACGCCCCCCGCAGTCTCTCCTGTCGTTGGCAGTTGGGGGGCGAACTGTTCCGCCGCTCCGAAGCGAACTCGGGCGCGAGGACCGAAGTTGAATCGTCGATCCGGGTCGGAGAAAACATCATCGCCTATGCCACCGGCCGGGAGCTGAAGGACAAACTTGAGCAGCGCACGGTCCTGCGGACAGGATCTCTCGAAGAGACCGACCGCGGCGTGATCCCGATTGCGCAGCTCGAATTGGGGGCTGGTGGCGAGGATGCTCGGCGGGCCCTTCCCAACGCCGTTGAACTGGTCCGCGCGCGGGTTCCGATCGAGATCGCCGCGGCCCGCGATCCGGTCGGATTCGATCGCCAATCGCTGCACGAAGTCCCGGTGCTCTGGATCCATGGCCGAACCGATTTCGAGCTTCAGCCCGCTGAGCGAGCCGAGTTGGAGGCGTTCGTCAGCAGCGGCGGTTTCGTCATCGGCAGCGCGATCTGCGGGAGTGAAGCGTTCAGCGAAGCGTTTCGACGCGAGATTGGGCAAGCGCTTGCAGAGAAGGGCATGGAAAAAATGCGTCCCGATCACCCGGCGTTGACCGAAGCCTTTGGAGGCTTTGACGTGCGGACGGTATCGGTCCGCACTCCCGAGGTGAGCGACCGGTCGCTGACGCTGACGCGCCGCGATCAGGCACCGCGGTTGGAGCGTGGCGCCGTCGCTGGGATGGATGCCATCTTTTTCTCCCCGCTGGATATCAGCTGTGCGTTAGAGAGCCAGAACGCGGTCGAGTGCCCTGGATACGACACCGAGGATGCGGCAAAAATCGTCGCCAATCTGCTGCTGTACGCGCTGCAGCAATGACGGCACCATTTTGAAGCGATGCCCAACACGCCATCCCACCCTCATAGGAACCCCTTCGGTCGCGACCGTGGTGGGATGGGCGTCGGGTGCCGGCAGGCAATGGACGGATGATCATTCCTGGGTCGGCGGCACCAGGACGCGGTCGACGACATGAATGATGCCATTGCGGCATTTCACGTCGGACTTGATCACCTTGGACTTGCCGTTGAGCACGACGCCGTCGTCGGTGACCTCGATTTGGATCTCGCGGCCCTGTAGGGTCTCGGCCGATTCGAGCTGGGCCACGGCGGAGGCGGGGACGCTCCGGTCGACAACGTGGTACTTCAATATCGCGACCAAGGGGGCCTTGCCTTCGTCGGTGAGCAGCTTCTCAAGGGTTCCGTTGGGCAGTTTTTCGAACGCCTTGTCTGTGGGCGCAAAAAGGGTCAGCGGTCCTTCACCGCTGAGCGTCTCCACCAGCCCGCCTGCCTTCACCGCCGCGACCAGCGTCGTGAGTTTGGCGGAGACGGCCGCTTCCAAAATCGTCTTTTCCGCCTCCTCAGCGACGGTCACGGTGGGACCGATCATCAACGCGACGAGGGAGAGGATCATCGATTTCATTGTCGTTCTCTTGGGGTGGACGTGGAGTCGGAGGGGTTCCGGCGGGCGATATCGACTCGCGAAATGTCAGGACGGTAAACCACGGACCAGCGTGCCCTTCGAAAAAATTCTTGCCGCAACAGAGGCTGTCGACGGAACCTGGCGGATTTACTGCGGTTCAATCCGACATCCCTCAAACGTGAATGACCTTATCGATCTCCCAACCCACCGTGGTCTTTCAAACCTACGGTATCCTCGTCTGCTCTCTGGAAACTGGAAAGATGAAAAAAACTCGGACAGTGATTGCGGTATTGGCCGTTGCGGTAGTCGCCCTCTCAGTATCGGACGTGTTGGCACAGGGTCGCGGCGGTCGCGGCGGCTTCGGTGGGCCTGGGGGCCCTGGTGGTTTTGGCGGTCGCGGGGGCGGCGACCCCACCTTGATGTTGTTGCAGCGTGAAGAGGTCCGCGAGGAGTTGGATCTGTTTCCTGACCAAGAGCAGGCATTGGGCAAGCTTCGCGAGCAGGCCCGTGAAGAGGCACGTGGTGGCGGCGATATCGATTTCCGCAGCATCCGCGATGCCAGCCCCGAGAAGCGTCGGGAGATATTCGAGAAACTCGCCAAGCAGCGTCAGGAAGCCGAGAAGAAGATGCGGAAGCAGTTGGAGGAGGTCCTGCTTCCCGAGCAGCTGAAGCGGTTGGATCAAATTGGTCTGCAGGTCCAAGGAGTCCGCGCCCTGCAAACTGACGAGGTGGCGGCGGCCTTGGAAATCACGGACGCTCAAAAGGAGCAGTTCGAGAAACATCGCGAGGAAATGGGCGAAAAGATGCGAGCGATCATGGCAGCGGGCGACCGTGAGAACATGCGAGAGAAGATGCAGGAGCTGCAGACGGAGAACGAAAAGCAGATGCTCGCAGTGTTGACCGATGACCAGAAATCGGAGTTCGAAGCGATGAAGGGCGAGCCGTTTGAATTGACCGAGCGGAGAGGCTTCGGACAACGCGGGCGTGGGGGACGTGGTGATCGCGGCCGATTCGGCCGTGGTGGCGACCGCGATGGGGACGACGGTGGCGGCCGACGCCGAGGCCGTGGCGGACGCCCCGAGCAGGACAACTAGGCATTCTTTCGATCCGTGACCGTCGGTCACAACGACAAACGCCGAGCATCGGTACGCGGCGAAGCGCTCCGCCGCACCGAAAGGGGCAGGCTTCGTTCAACGAAGCCTGCCCCGCTTTTTCGTACATCCGGCTCGCCGAGCCGGATCGTGGTGGTGGCTGGGCGTTCTCCGCTGCTGGTGCGTTTTGGCAGGGATTGCGTTTTCGCCGCTTCGACGTCCGTTTCAGAGTACATCCGGCTCGCCGAGCCGGATTGTGGTGGTGGCTGGACGTTCTCCGCTGCTGGTGCGTTTTGGCAGTGGTTGACGTCTTCCCGCTTCAACGTCCGTTTCGGAGTACATCCGGCTCGCCGAGCCGGATTGTGGTGGTGGCTGGTCGTTCTCCGCTG
>CAYWXT010000265.1:0-7670 GCA_964462125.1 uncultured Pirellulaceae bacterium
GACCGACGCGTCGGCCGGCACGTCGCTGGAAAACAGCCGCAGCTCGCCTCCGTTTTCCAGGTCCAAGACCATGTCCCGAATCCGCCGCATCTCCAACAGCTCGCTAAGCGGTTCGGATACGGGTAGCGATCGGGTGCTGCGAATCGTTCCGGAAACCTCGACCGCATCGCCGATCTGCCGCGACGCAGTGACACGCCTCTGAACCGAATCGGGCTCCAGTCGTCCGAGACGGTACAGCAGCTTGGCCAACTCGTCGGTCGCCGGTTCCGCCCCCATCGGCTCCGGCTCCTCCGCGACGATTTCCCGCAGCCGTTGGTCATCGAAACCCGCGAGCAACTCGATTGCCGAGTCGGCGTGCAGGTTGCCCAGCCCGCGGAGCGATCCCCCGGCCGCAATCAAAACCGCGACGACGATCAGGAGCCGAGCCGCCGGTGGAGACGTTCGTCGCGAAGGCTGGGTCGAGTTCATCGGTCGTTGGTTTTCTTGAAAGAACATGATGCGGGATTTCCAATTGAGCCTAACGCTGTGTCTCGTCTTGATCGGAGCGATTCGCCTCATCGGTCTCGGCCAGCTGCTGCAGCCAATCATCGCTCCGTTCCAGTTCGGCCCTGCGGAGTTGCCGGGCCCTGGCAGCGTCGCGCGAGGTTCGCCACGTCGCCAGCGCAGCGATGGCGATCCCAATGACGATCGCGAGCAGGGCGACGGAGGTGGCTCCCAGGGGCCAATCCGACGTCGCGGGGTGTGGCGTTTCAGCGGGGGTTGTCCCAGTTGCCGCAGGTCGCGTCAGCCGCCCGATGACGACCGGCGTCAGTTCCACGCCCGCGGAGGAGCGGTAGGCCAAACGCTTCAAAAACCGGCCGTCAACGGTCAACCGGGGGCCGTCGGAAATGTCCGTCGGTCCGGCCAGTTCTTTCAGGGTCGGGGGAATGTCCGGGACGATCGCCAGCAAGGGACGGTCGGTGCCGTCGTAGGGACGCAACCAGAGTTCCCAGTAGGTATCGATGCCATGATCATTCTCCGCCGCCTCCCGGAATTGCACCCGCGCCACCGCGCCGCGAACCCGCAGCCGCCTGCCCTGGTACAACTCCGGTTGCTGCAGCAGGGGCAAGACGCCGGCCAGCGGTGAGGGCTGCCGGTGGCTCGGCCGATCGGCTTCCTGGGCCTGGTCCTCTCGCTGGGTCTGGTCCTCTCGCTGGGCCTTGTCGAGAAACAAATAAAACGCCGCGAAATCTCCCCCCCGCCAGGGGCTGCCATCGACCACCTTCCGCAGCGCCTCGACCACCTCCGCATTGCTGCCGGTGCGGTCCTCCGCCGTGCGATCCACCGCTGTCCGCCGCGGCGCCACGTCAGTGCTGGAGGGGGGCGAAGCATCTGGAGCCGAGGGGGGAGCGGTTGCGGTTGTATTGGGGTCGCCGAAGAAGGGCTCATAGATTTCTTGCCGCCCCGCCTGATGCATCACGACGACGATCAGCACCAGGGCGATGATCAAACGCGTCAGCCTTCGAAACGCACCATCGGGTCCAGGTCGACCAGGGTTCCGCCGGTAGAGGGTCTCATCGCGCAGGTTGGAAGGGATACGCATGGGGCGGGTCTGGGAGGAACGTTGATTGGGCGGGAGGGTATACCTTGAATGGCGCCTCCACCCTCCTTACCCTGTAATTGTGGATAGTGGGGCAGCAAACGTCACGCCGCTCGCCGCTTTTCTTTTTTCTCGATCCCTTGCTTGCCTGATTGGGCCGCGACCTGCGGTCAACCGTGAGTGTTGTCGAACATGAACCGCAGATTCCGGATCTCATCGGGGCGCATGGCGATTTCGACCGTTATGGGTCTCGCCCTGACCCTACCGTCGCAGGTGATCGCCGGCGAACCGGCAGCCGATTTCTTCAAGCGTCTCCGTTCTGCCGGCTACCACGATACCGCCGAACGGTACCTGGACCGGTTGGACGAGTACCCGGGCATCGATCCAGACTTCCGCTCGGCCATTGATCTGGAACGGGCCAAGGTGGCGATCGATGCGGCGGTCGCTGCTCGGAAGCCCGAAGACCGGGACGAGCATTTCGCTCGAGCCGAATCCGCCTTGGAGACGTTTTTGGAACAGGGGGATCACGCCCGGGTTTCCGAGGCACGGATGTTGTTGGGAACCATCCAGATGGGGCGGGCGGAACAACTGATGCTCGGGGAGGTCGATGACGAGGTCCGAGCGGCCGCGCGTGAGTCCTACCTCGCCGCCGCGGAGACCTTCGACTCGATCATCCAACGGCTCCACGAACAACTTTCCGAGATGCGTGGGGCGCGGATCGACCCCGAGCAGGAGCCGGAGAAGGCCGCGCTCCGCACCCGCTATCGCAACGACTTCCTCGACGCCCGACGGCAAAGCGGCAACGCCAGATATTACGCCGCGATGACCTTCCCCGATCCCGCCGGTGACGGGAAACAGCTGCTCGAAAAGGCGCTCGAACAGTTCGCGGAACTGTACGACGACTACGGCAACAAGTACGCGTCGGGGGCGACCGCCGTCATGTATCGCGGCAAAGTTCAACAGGCGCTCGGGCAACCCGAGGAGGCGCTCGACAGTTACCTGCGGATGCTGGAAAACGAGAATGACAACGTCGACCTGATTCGCGACGCGAAGCTCGAGGCGGTCACCGGTCTGATCGAGATTTGGCTCGACGATGATCCGCCCAAGTACGCCCCGGCGATCGACCGCGGCCAGGCAATGGTCAGTAGCATGCGCCCCAAGGAAAGAATGTTGCCCGTCGCCCAACAACTTCGCATTCAGCTGGCCAAGGCTTACCTGGCCAAGGCCGAAAACAAAGACGAACACAGCTCGACCGAAGTGCGACGTGCGGCGGCGAACGGACGTCGCCTGCTCAACGAGGCCAAACGGATTCCCGGTGTCCACCAGGACGACGCCCAGGAATTGTTGGCCAGCGTCGGCGTCGAGCCGGACGAATCGGAACTGCCGACCGCCGAGGACCCAGAGACGATTGACGAGGCCGTCGACGGGGCTCGGCAGATCCTGGAAAGCGTGCGATCGATGGAACAGACGCTTGAATTATTGCGGAACCAAGACGAAGAATCCGCCGACGTCTCCGAGCAAATCGCCGAGACCGAAGCGGAACGGGAGCAACTGTACGCTACGGGCGTGCTGATCCTCCGCCGCGGCCTGGCCTTGGCCAATTCCGACACTGAGCAGGAGACGATCACCCGGGCGCGACGATTCCTCACTCACCTGCTGTACCAACAAGGCCGCTATCGGGAAGCCGCGGTCGTTGGAGGCTTCATCGCCCGTTCCTCGCCAGGCACGGAGGTCGGACTGGAAACCGGCCTGCTGGCGCTGAACTCACTGCAACTGCTGATCTCGCAATCGGGCGACGCGGTCGGCCGCCGTCTGCTTCCCCATGTCGAACGGCTCGGCATGTACCTCGCCTCGACGTGGCCCGATGATCCCGAGGCTGCCGAGGCGCGCGGCGTGATGGTGCATCTGGCGCTGAGCAACGATCGTTGGGATGACGCGGAGCGGCTGATCGGGGAGATGCCCGCGGGCCGGGAGAAGGCTCATTTTCAACGTTTGTTCGGCCAGCTGACCTGGAATCGCGGCCTTGAGGCCCGCCGCGACGGGGACGACGACCAGGCCGACGCGTTGCTGGAGGCAGCCATGGAGACATTGAAGGCGGGACTGGAGCCTCTCGCTGACGAACAGGTCGCCCCCGAAGCAATGCAGTCCGCTTTGATACTGGCCAAAGCCCAACTCCATAACCAAGACGCGCAAGCAGCCCTGGAAACGCTCGATCATCCCGACTACGGACCGCTCAAATTCATCGACGAGGTCGAAGCCCCCTCCGAAGCGTTCCCCGCCGACCTGTACAGCACCGAATTGCAGACGCTCGTAGGCCGGATGACGGCGCCGGAAAGTGAAGATGCGGAATTGCTCACCCGCGCCGAGGCGTCGATGCAGAAGCTCCGCGACAGCGTCAGTGGCAAAGACGCCGAAGAAAAACTGTTGCGCATCCTGGTACGGCTGGCGCGAGATATTCGCGAACAGATCGATTCGGCGTCGCCCGCCAAGAGACAGAGCCTGATCGACGCCTTCCGGGTATTCGTCGACCGCGTCGCCGAATCGAGTCGCGATCAGGCGACGCTGCAGTGGGTCGGAACCACGCTGATGGAGATGGGCGAGTCGTTGACGGAGGCCGACGCTCCCAGGGCCGAGGGACAGGCCGCGGCGCTGATCAGCACCGCGTCGAAAGCGTTTCAGGAACTGGGAGGCGACCCGGACAACACGTCCTTGACGATTCGCTATCAACTCGCCCGATCCCGCCGGTTGCTGGGAGAATACAAACGCGCGATCGATGAACTGGCGTCGATTCTGAGCGAAAACGCCAACATGCTCGACGCCCAGATCGAAGCCGCCTTGGCCTACGAAAAGTGGGCGGCGGAGATCGCCCCCCAGTACCGCGGGCGAGCCTACCAATCGGCGTTGGTTGGGGCCCGTCCCGACGCGTCCGGTAAAAACGTCATCTGGGGTTGGGGCAAGATCAGCCAGATGGCCAGCCGCAATCCCAAGTACCGCGACAAGTTCTTTGACGCCCGCTACCACGTCGCCCTCTGCCGCTTTTTGATGGGGCGAGCGATGGATGACCCCAAGGTGGTTGAGAAAGCGATCTCGGATATCACCTCCGTCGAAGCCCTCTATCCGGACCTCGGCGGCCCCGAACAAAAACAGAAATTCGATGTGTTGCTCAAACAAATCCAAAGAGAGGCCGGAGAAACACCCACTGGTTTACCGTAACGGCCGCCAAAGCACCCCATCGCGGAAGTTACCCGTCGCGGAATTCGCCAAGAATTCCGCGGCGCTCCGCCCCGATGTCTCTGCGCCCTCGGCTGCGGTCTTGGCGACCATCATCGACCTCCGTTTGAACGAACTGAACCCCGCATGCCCCCATCGTTGACCATGAATCTTTTCGCGTCGCTCCTTCCGACCTCGATTCCCCGCTTGGGTGCCGTTGGACTCAGCTTGCTGCTCGGCCTGTCTACCGCGTCAGCCCAGACCGATACGCTCGAAACGGTCAGCGGAGATTCGGTGCGGGGGACGACGACCAGTGTTACCCGTGACGGGGTGACATTGAAAACCGGCCAGGCGGACCAGACGTTTGCCCCGGCGCAGATCCGCAAGATCGTGTTTCAAGGAGATCCCTCGGCGTTAAGCCGGGGACGCGAGGCGGTGATGGACGGTCAATACGACCAAGCCCTGGAGGAACTGCGGACGATCGACCTGGAGAAGATCAACCGCGACGTGATCAAACAAGACGCACGTTTCTACCGCGTGCTGAGCGAATCGAAACTGGCATTGGCCGGACAGGGCGACAAGAACAAGGCGGTGCTCGCGGCCCGGGAGTTCGCCCGCGAGAATCGCGGTTCATGGCACTTTTATGCGACCGCCAAGCTGCTCGGCGACCTGGCGCTCGCCCTGGAGAATCACGACCGTGCGATCCAGTACTACGGTTCGCTCGACTCGGCTCCGTCCGCTGAGGCGAAGGTCGAAATGCGGTACCTGATCGGAAAGACGCATCTGGCCAAGGGAGACTTCGAGCAGGCGCAGAGTGAGTTTGAAAGTGTGGCGGGGGCCAGCATGGAGTCACCCGGTGCGGCCCGTTTGAAAACGCTCGCCTTGGCCGGCAAGGCGATCACCCTCGCCCGCTCGGGCAAGGAGGACGAGGGAGTTGAACTGGCGATCAGCCTGATCGACGACCTCGACCCGGACGACACCGAGATGGCCGCCCGGATCTATAACGCGCTGGGAGCCTGTCATGCTGTCGCGGGCGACGCCGAAGGGGCTGTCCTCGCCTTCCTCCACACCCATCTGATGTTCTCGTCCCTCGCCGATGCCCACGCCGAATCGCTGACCGCCTTGGTCGAGCTGTGGGGGACGATCGGCCACGCGGACCGAGCCGCCGAGGCACGCCGCGAGCTCCGGAAACGTTATCCTGGCTTCCAGTCCGGCTACCGTTGGGGCGGTGGCTCGATGTGATCGGTGTAACCGGACTTTTGCCGCCGGCAATGCGGCCGCTGGGCAGCTCCGCGGATACCGGCGTACTCCGATTCGAGTATCCTGATCCTACACGCCACCTTTTCTTACCGACTCGGAGAGTTTCGTTGATGTTCGATGCTTGCGGTTCGTTCCCTATGCTGGCATGGCGGCGGCCGTTGGTCGTAGCCGTGATCGCCCTATTCACGTTCATTGGCATGGCTGGATCGGCGTGGTCGCAGAATGACGCGGCCGACGAATTCGGCGAGCCCGATGCTGGCGCCGCAGCCCCGGCTGAAGATCCGGCGGCCGACCCCCAGCCCGATGCGGACGATCCTCAGGGGGATGCAGACGACCCCCAGGGCGAGGGATCGCCGGGACGCGGCGACACCCCAACCCTGCTCGGCTGGACCATCCAGTCGTTGGGCTGGGCCTACATGCTGGTCTTCCTGGCGCTCTCGGTGACCCTGGTCTCCCTGTTCGTCATGAACATGCTGGCCGCTCGGCGGGAGACGCTTTGTCCCCAGGAGCTGGTCGATAGCTTCGAAGAAAAACTGAACGACAAGGAATTCCAGGCCGCCTACGACATGGCCCGTACGGATGAATCGGTGCTGGGACAAGTCCTTTCCGCCGGGCTCGCCAAACTTTCGCGCGGTTACGGCAAGGCAATTGAAGGGATGCAGGAGGTCGGAGAGGAGGAGAGCATGAAGCTGGAACACCGGCTCAGCTACATGGCCTTGATCGGAAACCTGAGCCCAATGATCGGGTTGTTCGGAACTGTCCAAGGGATGATCAGCTCGTTCCAGGCGATCGCGATCGGCGGCTCGACCCCCAACCCCACCGAACTGGCCAGCGGAATTTCGACGGCGCTGTTCACCACCCTGGTCGGTTTGGCGGTCGCGATCCCCGCCATCGCGGCGTACAACATCCTTCGCAACCGCGTCACCCGGTTGTTGCTCGAAGTCGGCGTGACCAGCGAAAACCTGATGAGCCGTTTCGAGGACTTCCAACCGCAGGGGGCCACGAAGTAGATGCGGGTCAAGTCGAAGAAGGTCAATCTGGCGGAAGGCGATCTGACACCGATGATCGACATGACGTTCCAGTTGATCGCCTTCTTCATGGTGCTGATCAATTTCACGCAAACGGAAGCCCACGACCACGTGGTGCTGCCGAGCAGCAAGCTCGTCAAGCCGCCCGAAGCGCCGCTGGAGTACCCGATCATCCTGCACGTCGCCCAGGACGGGCAGGTCTTTCTCGGCGGTGACGACTACACCGCCGAAACGCTTCGGGTCGGACTGCAGCGCGAACTGTCGGTGATTGAGGCGGAGGGCAAACAGGTCGGCGATGCGAATGTGATCATCCGGGCCCACCGCGATTGTGCCGCCGGGGACGTTCAAGAAATCATCCGGGTCGCCCAGGACGAACAGCTCACCAACTTCGCCTTGCGGGCCAAGGAGGATCGGCGATGAAAATCCGCAACCGGGAACATGGGCTGAAAAATGAACTGAACATGACCAGCATGATCGACATCGTCTTTCTGCTGCTGGTGTTCTTCATCATGACCTTCAAGATCGTCGAGCTTGAAGGGGACTTCAGCGTCCGCATGCCTCTGGCCAGTGACAGTCAGGCGGTCGTCGACCCA
>CAYWXT010000266.1:0-7565 GCA_964462125.1 uncultured Pirellulaceae bacterium
TTCGCCTTCGTAGCTTGCCGGTCGATGTAAGCGACCGACTTTTCCGCGAGCGCTGGCAGCACATCCGCGGCGTCGAACCCAGGCGCCGTTGGGCCTTTCCGCGTCCGCCGGTTTTCGTCGCGGTCGTGCATCATCACGAAGTCGCGGTCTTCGGTCGGAAGCTCCGTCACCCGGTCCTGTTCGATGAAGGCGTAGGGGACCATGTCGAGCGACGCGCTGATGCCATAGAAGTAATCGAATCCGACGCTGTTCGGGCCGTTGCTGGCCGGTTGCGAGAAATCGACGTTGAACACCTGATCGCGCGGTTCGATACTCCTCTCGGAGACCTTTTTGCCGGGCTTGACGACCCAGTCCATGCCGAGATGCCATTTCCCGATGCAACCGGTGTGATACCCTTGCTCCTGCAGCATCGATCCGACCGTCATCCGGTCAGGTTCGATCAATCGTGGGCTGAGTCCTCCGAGCACTCCCCGCTGGAGCCTTGATCGCCAGTTGTATCGCCCGGTTAGCAAACCGTAGCGGGTTGGCGTGCAGACGGAGGAACTGCTGTGCGCGTCGGTGAACCGCATTCCTTCCGCGGCCAAGCGGTCGACATGGGGTGTACCGATCTTGCCGTCGTAACAACTGACGTCGGCATAGCCAAGGTCATCGGCCATGATCACAATGATGTTCGGCTGTTTCGACGCGTCGGAGGCGAACGAGGGGAGCGCCGCTGCAAGCAGCCCACCAATGCAAAGGATTAATCTTGTCATCAACTTCACTCTCTCGCGGCGTGTGTCTTGTCCCAACCCGGTAGTGTAACTGAAGTCATGACCCCCGTAGCCCAGAGTACCGGTAGCCCAGAGTACCGGTAGCCCAGAGTACCGGCCGGGAGAACGTGCCTCTCGCCGCACTGGATCATCAGCGGCCCACTGACCCCACGCCAGCGAACAGTCGCGAGCCGATGCGGACTAGCGTGGCACCTTCGGCGATCGCTTCGACGAAATCGCCACTCATTCCCATCGATAGTTCGGGGAACGCGATTCCGGTTTGCCGCTGCAGGTGGTCCCGCAACTGGCGCAGCTGTGCGAACTGCCGCCGCGCCTCCGGGGCCGACGACCCCCAGCCGGCCATCGCCATCAAGCCGCGGAGCTGGGCGCCAGCGGCGCCAGATTCCCGCCCCCGCCGATGCTCGGCGAGCATCGGCTCGAGAACGTCTGCCGGCAGTCCCGTTTTTGACGCGTCGCCGCTGACGTTCACCTCCAGCAACACTGGCACCTCGATCTGTCTTGCCGCCGCCTCGGTGTCGATCGCTCGCAAAAGCCGCGAGCTGTCGACCGAGTGGATCGTCGGGCGATACTGGAGGGTGCGGCGGACCTTGTTGGTTTGAAGATGTCCGATCAGATGCCAGTGGACCGACGCGCCGAGTTCTGCAGCTTCCGCTTTTTGCCACAACTGTTGCGGCCGGCTCTCGCCCAGCTGGTGGCAACCCGCGGCGAGCAGCGCGGCGGTGGCTTCCACACCGACATACTTGGTGACGCCGACGATCTGGATATCGGCCCGGTCGCGGCCGGCGGCCCTGGCCGCTTGTTGAACGTCGTCGAGCACCGCCTGCCAGTTATCCGCGATGCGGCGGGCCATGTTGGGATCCGCGGCGATGGTCGGGTCATTCATCGGCTTCCGGCACGTCGACGGTGATCAGTTCGTCATGGGTTCCATCCCCCATGTCAAAGCGGGTACAGAGGAAATCCGCCAGGAGATGCTTTCCGAGAACGGTTCGGCAACGGGGCTGGCCGAGCGAGCGATAGACCATCCATTGTTCGCTGCCGAGTTGAATGCGGTAGCCGGCCGCCTCGTTGCGCGGCACCAGCCGGAGTTCGTCGCCGATGGTCAGCTGCCGCCAAGTTCGCGGGCGCCGGAAACGTCGCGGCTGCAGATCGATCCAAATGGGTGCGTACAGACGGCCGTCTCCCTCGGCGCGATGGACGAGCTGGTCCTCCTCCGCTTCCAAGGTCGCTGCAGACGGCCCGATTCGCCACTCGGCGGCCGCCAGCGGCAGCACCATCGCGCGGCGTTTTTTTCCAACGGCCAGAAAAACTTCGCGGGTTTCGGATTCCGAATCGACTTCGATCGCGGGATCGAGTGGGATCCGGCCGGTATAACGGATCGCAGGTGGTCCTGCCTTTCCCGGCGCGCGTTGCTTCGATGCGGGTTTCGACTCGCCGTCCACCGACGGGTCCTCCTCGGAGAGCACCGCGTCGGCGAACAACACGCAGCGGTCGTCGCGCAGCTGCATCACCTGCCGCTGCAACACCAGGTCGCCGGTCCACTCCTGCTCCAGCTCGACGTAATGCACATCGTCGTCGCTGTATTCGCAGGTCTGAGTCCAGGGTCCACAGGGTGCTTGCGGCTCACCCCGCAGTTCGATCTCGACCGGCCAGGAGCCGGCCAGCAACCGCGGCTTGCCCCCGAACAGCTCAAGCCGGCAGGTTTCCTGGTGGTAGTCGAGATGGATCCTGCCGCGCCGCACGTCCCAATCGGGCAGCAAGATCGCCAACTTCGCATCCTCGCACGCGAGCATCGCTTCGGGGAGGCAGACTTGCCAGGCGAGCCGTCCGCCGGAATGGCTTTCCCCCAACGCCGCCGACAAGGCTGGGTGCAGCGTCTTGGAGTCGAACTCCACCGACTGCCACAGCAGGCCCGCCGAGCCCAGATCGTCTCGCAGATCCCGCCGCTCGGTTGTTGCGAACGCGGTGGAGCCGGTGTGGATCGTCATGCCAGCGACCCAGGTGGCCAGTTCCGCGGCAATCTCGAGCTGACGTTTTTTGAACTTCCGCTTGGTGGTTCGATTGACCAGACGGTGCGAACGGACGAGCGACGCCAGCACCAGCCGCGCGTTCACGCCGCCGCTGACCGCCGCCGCAATCGATTCCGACTCGGCGTCGAACCAGGCGGCGAGCGCCTCGTGGGAGTCTTTTCCCAGCGACCGGCAGGAAGGCAGATCCGCCAGCCGCCATGCCAAGGTCAGCCCGAGTTCGGCCCCGAGGATCAGGTAGCTCGGCGAGGAAGGTTCCGCATCCCGCACCGCCGACTCTCGTAGCTGCTGCAGCGCCCCCAGCAGGTCCCACCAGCGCGATGCCTCCAGGTGCTGGGCCAGGGCCGGCATCGACGCGGCCCACAGCACCGCCTCGGCGCTCTCGTGCAACGACGTCCGCGACCCCGAAACAGAATCGACGAACTGCTCCGCCGCGATGCCGAAATCGATTTCCGACGACCCCTTGCCGGTGGCCGGCCGGTCGACAGACAAGCGGGAGAGTCCGGTGGTCAATTCATCGCAGGGTCGGCCGAGCGAGGCAGCCCAACCCCACCGATAGACCGCCCCGCCGCTGGCGGCGTCGCCGAAAACGTGCTCTGCGGAACGTTTCACCGCTCGAGTTCGGATCGCTTCCCGCAACTGATCCCATGGCTGTTCATCTTCCGTCATCGGCTCAGGCTGTTTGCGTCGTGTCTGGTTATTGCGTGGTATTCTGGAATCGGGGCGTCCCCCATCGGCGGCCCCCTCCCGATTGCCGTCAAGCGATTCAGGATCGTCGGCAACGGTGTCCGTGCTGGCGGGCGACAGGGGGCTGGCGGGCGACATAGACTAATCCGAGTCAAAGCTGGATAATGCGGGGAACCGAACGTCGATCTTCAGCGCGGAGGCGTCGGCTTGGCGATTCGGTGATCTGTTCGTTGTGAGGCAACGCCTAACTTACCGGTTCCGTGCGGCCCTGCCACCTCCACTGGTTGGCGAGTTCGGGCTGGCTCTCCGGCCGTGATCGACATCCATTTCAAGGCACAGGGCTCATGTTTTTTCAACGACTTGGCGAGCGAGACCGGCTGTTCGCGCTGTTGCGGCGTTACCGCGGCCCGGCGGCGTGCCCAACGGTACTGCGAGAACGCCGAAAGATGCTTGGCGGGGGGCTGAGGAGTGTGGTGATCGGGCTGGCCTTGCTCGCCGTGCCAACAGAGACGCGGGCCCAATCACTCGCCGACGAACTTTCTCGGCCCGGTGAAGCGGACGCGGAAGCCGAGCGGGCGACCGAGGAGATTCTCCAGCCGTTGGAGGAATCGCCCGAAATGCGGCCGGATGAACAGGCCGCCACCGCCTTCGCTCCGCCGCCGGGGGCACGCCGTCTGAGCAAGGCATCGAACCTGTGGGTTGATATCAAGCAAAGACGTGTTTACCTCGATGGCTACGTGACCCTCCGCGAAGGCCACCTGGAGATGTTCGCCTGCCCGGTGGGAACCAAGGAACACGAGTCGATCGTGGCAACGCTGGCCCGGTCACGCGAAGTCCACGCCGCTCTGCTCGCGGTCGGCGCCATGCCTGGCTCCCCCGTTAGCTACGACCCGGACTTCATGCCGCCGACGGGCCAAGCGATTCGTGTGTGGGTGCTGTGGCGTGATAAGGACGGCGACTACCAAACCGCCGATGCCCGCCGGTGGGTGCAAAGTTCCAAAACAGGCGAATCGATGAAAGAGGATTGGGTCTTCGGCGGTAGCGATTTCTGGAAAGACCCGGACGATGGCCAGGAATACTACCAGGCTGACGGCGGCGATATGATTTGCGTTGCCAACTTCAGTACCGCGATGATGGATGTGCCGTTCCCCAGCAGCGCCGATGCAGATTCCCTGCTGTTCGTTCCCTTCAAAAAGCGGGTCCCCGAACTCGCGACTCCGGTCCGGTTGGTGTTGGTCCCGATCCCGGGAACGGCCGATGCCCCGTCGGCGCAGCCCGCGATCGATCCAGACCAGCCACCGGAGAAGGACGTTCTTCCTGCCGCACCCGCTCAAGAAGATCCAGCCGCAGGCGAAGATCCGCCGCAAGCCCAGGACTCGGATCGGTCGAACGGATAAATGGGACCGCTGAATCGATCGTCGTCCCGGGAGGGGAACTTGTAGCACAGGCTGCCTGCCTGTCGACCACCTCACGCCGTCCAGAGCCTCAGCAATTTCTGGTGCGGAAGGTTTTCCTACGTTCCGTACAACAAGTCACATTTCGAAGGTTCCCGGATGGCTGGGCATGACAACTCGGGTGACCATCCCGGCGCGGTGTGGCTGGTCGGTGCTGGCATCGTTGGCAGGGCGATCTTGAAGGCCCACTTGCAGGCTGGTTGCCCCGTGCGACTTGCCGACGCCGACCCCGACGCTTTAAACGCCGCGGTGAACGACGCCGAACGTTCAGGTCTCCTCACCAAGGCCGTGCCGATCGCACCCCTGGGCGGCGAAATTCCGGCCGTGGCGATTGCCCCCTCCGCCGCGGCCCAGGCGATGGCAGCGGGCCGCGCCGATCGCACGTTGGTGATCGAGTCGATCGCCGAACGTCTCGAAGTCAAACGGCGCTTTTTTCAGAACGCGGAGCGGTGGTTTGACGAGGCGACCGTGTTCGGCAGTAACACTTCGAGTCTGAGGATCGGCTCGATCGCCGAATCGCTCCGACGGCCCGGGCGGTTGTGCGGCATGCACTTCTTCATGCCGGTCCAGCACCGAGCGGCCGTGGAGGTGGTGCCGTCCGCATTCACCGCTCGCGAGGCGATCGCCATCGCTCTCGATCATCTTCAGCGAATCGGCAAACAGCCCTTGCTGGTCGCCGATGGGCCCGCGTTCGTCGTCAATCGGCTACTGGTTCCCTACCTCAATCAGGCCCTGTTGTTGGTCACCGAGGGGGCGTCCTCGGAGCAAATCGAACGTGCCGCGCTGGCCTTTGGGATGCCGATGTCTCCACTGGAGCTGGTGGACTGGATCGGAACCCCGACCGCATTCGATGCCGGACGCGCCTACTGGCAAGCGTTTCCCCACCGACTCGATCCCGCCCCCTTGCTGCCGGCGATGGTCAAACGCAATCGGTGGGGGCGATCGGTCGGCTGCGGCTTTTATGATTACCCCGGATTTGGTGAGGAATCCGGCGGCGAGCGAAGCGGAACGTTGGCCGAGGAAACGCAGCACCTGTGCCAGCGATACTCGCGGCAACCCCGTCAGTGGAGCGATGACGAAGTCTTGGAGTTGCTGTCGGTCCCGATGTGGATCGAGGCGGCCTGCTTGATGAACGATCGGATTGTCGAGACGTTTGATGCGGTCGAGACCGCGATGTCGGGAGGACTCGGCTATACCCGCCCCGGCCGCTGGTTTGATTTCTTCGAACAGCTCGGGACGAGGCGAATGGTCGCGGCGATCGAGCATTGGTCGGGGCATTGGCGTTCGATGCGAGTCCCTCCGCAACCGCCCCTGGGACGATTTCTTGAGCTGTCAAGCTCACCGCGCGAGGCGGTCGCGCAGGCCATCGGTTTGACACAATCATCGACAGCTGATTAGCTGAAGATGGTGCCCGTGCTTTCTTGTTTTGGAACCCTAGGATGACCGCGAACCTTCCCGAGACGCTTGACGGATTGGTGCTCAACACAGCCGATCAAGCTGAATCCCTGCTCGCGTCCCTACGCCATCTGGATGCATTCGTCGAGAATCAATTTCGCGGGGGCGACGGTTCACATCGCTGGCGTGGCGAGTACGGGCACCGTCGCGAAGACCAGGAACTGACCGCGGATCGCCCCGAGCCTGCTACGGAAGTCCGTGGGCACACTCGCGAAGACGTCGAGCAAATGGTCCAATGTGTGTGGCGCGCGATCGGTTTGGTTGAAGGCGCCTGCCAGTCCTTGGAGACGGCGAAACAGTTACGCGCGCGGTGCCAGGATGAAGAATGAGTGAGATCGCACCGGCGGTGGGACTGTTCGTCCTTGGCCTGGCCCTGGCGGTGGTCTATTTCGGTGGACTGTGGTGGACCGTGCGCCGGCTCGACGCCGCGCGGCGACCCGGCTTGCTACTGAGCGTCAGTACCATTCTCCGCCTGGCCCTGGTGATCGGCGTCCTCGCCATGCTGGTCACCGATCACTGGCGTGACTTTTTTATCTGCTTGGCCGGATTCCTGATCGGTCGCGCTCTTCTCCATTGGCGGCTGGCGCACCTCCACCAACCGGCGGCCAAACCGACCGGTAGCGAGACGGACCCCCAATCGGAGGATGCCGAATCGGAAACGGCCAGCCATGAAGGGGCATGAAAAGTCAGGAAGTGATTCTCCAGTCGCTCCTGAACTCGAACCGTGACACCACGCCATTCGAATACGCCCGCTGTTCTGGAACGCAAGTTGCATGCACCAGGTTTCCATCAGGAACCGTGATCTCGATGGCCCTGTCGACATTGTGTCGGCAGGCCGAACGGCTGACTCCGACGCAACACCTCCCCAGCCGCCGTGTTGATCGAGAATCGATCAACGAGCAAGTCGGACAAGGAGAGGGTCGGGTCGGCCAGCCAGATCGGCGGAAGCAGTCGAGTTCGAAAAACAGTCACGATTGGAGAATGAGCGATGCATTCGATTTTCAAATTGGCCTCAACCGGCTTGGCAGTGTTGGCGATCTCGGTCGCTGGCTGCGAACCAGAGACCTTCGAGGAAGAAAACCCACCGAGCGAAACAACTCCGAGCGAAACAACTCCGGGCGAGACTCCACCCCCCGATGCCCCACCCCCCGATGCCCCGCCCCCCGATGCCCCGC
>CAYWXT010000267.1:0-7460 GCA_964462125.1 uncultured Pirellulaceae bacterium
TGCACCAGTGGCATGTCGAGATGGTCCAGGACGACATACATCAACCGATCGCGAATCTGGACCTGATTGGGGTCGCGGAGCCACTGCGGGTCGACCTGGCGGAGCATCTGTTCGGAGGCCTCCAGGATCTCCATCCGTGTTTTCGTCAGCCGCTCCTCGCCGAGCTGGCGTTTGCCCGGATCGACGATCGCGTGCAAGCGAAAGTGGTAGACCTTCTCCGGATTGGCGATCGGCTGGATCCGGAACTGACCGATCTCGATGGTCGAGCTCCGCAACTCGTTCAGTCGCGCGACACGGCTCCGCACATACGCAATCGCGGCGGCGTGAACCGCTACCATGAGGAGGATCAGTCCGGCGACCCAGAAACGGCGAAGAAATTGCACGGAAGCACTTCGTTGGTGGAGGAAACAGGGTCCGGAAAACCATAGAACACGAAAACGCGCGAAAACACACGAAAACACACGAAAACGCACCGGGGCACAGGAACGTCGGGATGAATCCAGCATCGGACCTCGGGACGGTTCCAACGTCGGGGCCTGGCCCCGCGGGGATCCGCGAAGCGTGGCTGTGCGCCTCGCCAAAAGCGGGATCGGGTGCGGGACGCGATCAGATCCCCTGGTTGGTTTCCTTGGCTCAGTCGGCGGGAATCACTTTCCGAGTGACAGACTCCATCGACGAGTTGCGGTCGCGTTTGGATCAAGAACGGGACTGGCTGCAGCGTGGTGACCCGAGTGGGCTGGCGGTGATCGCGGCCGGTGGCGACGGGACGTTGGCGTTGATCGCGGGGCTGACCCCGCCGGAGATCCCGGTCGTGCCGATGCCCTTGGGGACGGAGAATCTGCTCGCGCGTCACTTCGGCCATTCGGCCAGCGCCGAACAGACCTTCGCGACCCTGACGCGCGGCACCGACTACCAGCTCGACGCGGGTCGTGTCGGGGAGCGGTTGTTTTTGGTGGTGGCCAGTGCTGGGTTTGATGCCGAAGTGGTGCGAGCCGCCCACCTTCGCCGCGACGGACACATCGGCCGCTTTTACTATGCCGGTCCGATCTGGCGAGCGATCTGGCGGTATTCCTTCCCGCCGATCGAAATGGAATGGCAACTCGGGGAGGGAGATTCGCGGGTGTCCGGCTCCATCGAGTGCGGTTGGGGGATGCTGTTCAATCTTCCCCGCTACGCCAGCCGATTGACCATCGAACCGGACGCCCTGGGCGACGACGGGCGGCTCGATTTGATCGCCTTCCGCCGCGCATCGCTCCGCTCGGGATTTCGCTACGTCGGGGGCGTCGCGACCGGTCGGCACCTCGCGTATTCCGATGTGGTTCGCCAGCGGATCGACCGCGTTGTCCTCCGTTCCGCGGGGCGTGTCCCCTACCAACTCGACGGGGACTATGCCGGTCACTTGCCGGTATCGATCGAATGCATGCCGGGCCGGGTGCGGCTGCGATTGCCGCCGGCGAACGAATCGCGGAAGATTTGCCCATGAACCGACCCTCCACCGAACCGACTCCGCCGGCGATCGCGCCGGTGTCGATCGGCCCGCACCGGTGCGGGCCGGGAAACCCGCTGCTGCTGATCGCGGGACCTTGCGTATTGCAGTCACGCGAGCTCGCGATGCGGGTCGCCGAAACCCTGGCGGAACTGAATCGTTCCGACGAGGTTCAGGTTGTCTTCAAGGCCTCGTTTGACAAAGCGAACCGGACTCGCGTGAATGCGGAGCGGGGGCCCGGTATGGACCAAGGGCTGGCGATGCTCGAATCGGTCGGGCGCGCCGTGGGGTTGCCCACAACGACCGACGTGCATCTGCCGGACCAGGCGGCGGTGGTGGCGGAGGTTTGCGACCTGCTGCAGATCCCCGCCTTCTTGGCCCGCCAAACCGACCTGTTGGTCGCCGCCGGAGCCACCGGGCGGCCGGTGAACGTGAAGAAGGGCCAGTTCATGGCGCCGGAGGACATGCAGTATGTCGTGGAGAAACTGCGGCTCAGCGGCGATGGGGGGGTGTTGCTCTGCGAACGGGGAACGTTTTTCGGTTACGGACGACTCGTCAACGACATGCAGTCGCTGCCGATCATGCGGTCGCTCGGCGCCCCGGTCGTCTTTGACGCCACCCACAGCGTCCAACGCCCGGGGGGACTGGGGGGGGCGACCGGCGGCAACCGCGAAATGGTTGAACCTTTGGCCAGAGCCGCCGTAGCAACAGGAGTCGACGCTCTGTTTTTTGAAACCCACTCCGACCCGGAACGCTCCCCCAGCGACGGCGCGAACATGATCCCGTTGGCGGCCTTCCCCGACATGATCCGCCGACTCCTGAGACTGCGACGGGCGGTCCTGGAAATCACCGGCTGAGCGGTCGAGCGTCCACCCCGCGCCGCTGGCTCCTTCTCGCAGTGCTGCATGAACCTAATGGACGATCTTCGCCAACCGAGTCTCAACCCGCCTCGTCGCGAACCCCTTCGCCGCGAGGGGCGCCTGTTTCAACCTCGCGCTCGGCGCGCCGCATGCTGGTTCTCCCTTGGCCTGACGCTCCTGTTCGCGTCCGCGCTGCTCGGCTGCCGCAGCGACCTGGAGGAGATTCGCAAGATCCAATCGCAGCGGGAGACGCGTCTGCAGGCGGAAGCCCACCAAGATCACTTGGCCGATATGTATCGGCTGCTCGAGCGGCTGATTGAGCTGAACTCCGACAAGGCAGCCCAGCAGATCCTCTATCACCTGAACCAGTGGTACGACATCAAAGCGCCGCAGGCCGACTCGCCAGAGTCGCCCAACCTGTTGCGAACCGACAGCCAGGCGATCCCGCCAGAGGAGCTCGCCCAGCGCGTGAGCAGTTCCCAGTTTGTTCGCCGCGACGTCGACCACCTTCGAGACGCCTACCTGTTTCGCCAAATCGTCCGCTGGGTCGATACCCCCGAGCATGACGATTGGGTCCTGAGCGACTGGTTCGATTCGCTGGCGACAAACCCGCAAGAGGACACGGGGGGGCAAGAGGAGGCGAGCCTGGACGATGAATCGCTGAATCAATTGGAGACGGCGACCCGTCTTTTTGACTGGACCGTTCGCAATGTGGCCCTGCAGCCGATGCGGTTGGAACCGCCCGCCGGTGTCAGCCCGCCGCCGCTGCCCGCCGGGATGGTGTTCGAAGGTCCGGGCTACCGCCAGACCGACTACCAAACCCTTTTTCGAGGGCTTGGGGATCGGTTCCAGCGAGCGGGGGTCTTCACTCAACTTTGCCGCCAAGCCGGCCTCGATAGCGCCCTGTTGGCGACGCGCTCCACCGACGCAGGCGAACTGATTCCCTGGGCGGTCGGGGTTCTGATCGATGGCGAGGTCTACCTGTTCGAACCCGAACTGGGAACCTTCATCCCGGGACCGGACCAGGTTGGGATTGCGACGCTGACTCAGGCCCGGCGAGAGGAGTCGGTGATGCGACGGTTGTCCGTCCCCGGCTTTTTTGATTACCCGCTGGACAGTGGCGACGTCCAGCAAAGCGTGGCGTTGTTGAACGTGACGGCAGAGACAATCAGCCCCCGGATGCGGCGGTTGCAGGAAAGTTTGACCGGCGACCGCCGACTCGACTTGTACGTCGACCATGTCGATCTGAGCCGGCAGCTCGAATCGGTTCCCGGCATCGCCGAGGTTCGCTGGTGGGATGTCCCGCTGTTGGCTGAGGTTTACCAGACCGCGCTGGAAGGGGCCGCCGCCCGCGATCCGGAACTCGGGTTCTGGTACGTCTCCCGCTGGGCGATTCTCGATTCCGAGATCGATGCCGCCCAAACGCTGGCCCAAGGTCGATGGCGGCATCTGCAGGGACGATTCGACGACCGGGAGATGGAAGAGGAATCGGGAGCCCGAACGCTCTATCTGCAACAGCGGGCGCCGGAGTTCGAAATCGCCGATTTGAGGATCGACGTCGAGTTGCAGAAACAGTACGGCATCCGCCGCGAATTGGGGGTTTCGCCGGAGCTCTACGACCAACAGATTCAGCAGATCCAAGACCTGATGCGGATGGGCAAGCGGACCGCGACCTACTGGCTGAGCCTGCTGCAGTACGACGACGGACGCTACGACACGGCGGAAAACTGGATCCGAAAACGGGTTCTCGATCCGGCCCAGTCGTCTCGCTGGGAATCGTCGGCCCGCTATAACCTCGCCCGCGCCGCCGAGCAGCTCGGGGAAACGGAGCGGGCGATTGAGTTGTACAAAACCGACGGTGAACCCCAGGAACATGGCAATCGGATCCGCGCCCGCTTGATTGCCCGCGCCGCCGACGACGGCCGCCAGTAAACGCGTGGCAAGGATCGTGCGGCTACAGCCTGGGCTGCTGGCGCGGACGCGGGCGGGGGACGAACAAATTCGGCGCTTCGGTTAGAATGAAACAGGTTCAACCCTCCCTACCTCCCGTTCTCCCCCGCCAAACCGTCATGTTGTCGACGTCGAGTCTGCGTGCGATCGTTCATCGGGCTGCTTCGTTTCGTCGCGTCGCACCTTTCTTGTGGGGCGTCGTCTTCGCCCCGGCGCTTCTCGCCGACGAGTCGATTTCGTTCAATCGCGACATCCGCCCGATCCTTTCCGACGGCTGCTTTGCTTGTCACGGTCCCGATCCGGCACATCGGGAAGCGGGGCTGCGGTTGGATGTGGAGTCGGAGGCGAAGGACTTCGTGATCGTCGAAGGGGACGCTGAGGCGAGCGACTTGATATGGCGGATCAGCGAGGAGGATCCCGAACTGCAGATGCCACCACCGGACTCGGGAAAGGAACTGACCGAAGAGCAGATCGATTTGTTGCGGCGGTGGGTCGACCAAGGAGCACCTTACGAGCCGCAATGGGCCTACGTTCCCCCGGTGCCCAAACCAGCGCCGGACGTCAAGGATCCGGAATGGGCGGAGGACCCGATCGACCGTTTCATTTTGCAGGGGATACGGCAACAAGGGCTGCGGCCCAGCGACGAAGCGGACCCGACGACGCTGCTGCGGCGCGTCTCGTTTGACCTTACCGGTTTGCCTCCGACGCCGGAACAGGTCGACGCCTTCCTGGCCGACCCCAGCCCGGCGGCCTACGCCCGGCACGTGGACCAGTTGCTGGCATCGCCCGCCTTCGGAGAGCGGATGGCGATCTATTGGCTCGACCTGGTGCGATACGCCGACACCGTCGGCTACCACGGGGACCAGGACCACAGCATCTCGCCCTACCGTGATTATGTCATCGATGCCTTCAACCGTAATTTGCCCCTCGATCGATTCACCCGGGAACAGCTCGCCGGCGACTTGTTGCCCGAGGCGACGACCGACACCCGTATCGCCAGCGGCTACAACCGCTTGCTGCAAACGTCCCACGAAGGGGGCGTGCAACCGAAAGAGTACCTGGCGATCTATGCGGCCGACCGGGTCCGGAACTTGTCGGCCGTTTGGATGGGGGCGACGGTCGGTTGTGCCCAGTGTCACGATCATAAATACGACCCCTACACCATCGAAGACTTCTATTCGATGGCCGCCTTTTTCGCCGATGTCGATGAGAGCAAGCACTTTTCCGTCGGCTCGAATTCATTGCCAACGAAACGTCCACCGGAGATGGAAGTCTTGCCGCGCTGGCAACGCCAGCTGGCCGCGGCGATCGATGCGAAGCTGGAGTCGACCTCCGATGAGCAACAGCGGCAAGCGTTGCAGCAGCAGCGGGAGCAGTTGGACGAATCCAAACGATTGACCATGGTCACCGAATCGATCGAGCCCCGGGTCATGCGTGTTCTTCCCCGCGGCAACTGGCTCGACGACAGCGGCCCGGTGGTCGAGCCCGCGGTCCCCGAGTTCCTGCCCCCGATCGATGATGAGGCAACCGGCGATGATGAGGCAACCGGCGATGATGGGGCAACCGGCGATGATGGGGCAACCGGCGATGGTGAAGAAGGCTCCACGGGGCAGCGGCGGCGGACGCGGCTCGATTTGGCGAACTGGCTGACCGATGCCGACCGGGGCGTCGGCGGTTTGACCTCGCGGGTTTTCGTCAACCGGCTCTGGTACCTGATGTTCGGCCGGGGCCTGTCGTCTTCGCTGGACGACTTCGGAGGTCAAGGGGAACCACCGAGCCATCCGGAACTGCTCGATCAGCTTGCACTCGACTTCGTTCGCGACGGCTGGGACGTGAAATCGATGCTGAGGCGACTCGTCTTGACGCGGGCCTATCGCCAGTCGTCGGTTGCCGAAGCGGAGCAGCTCGTCGCCGACCCGGAAAATCGCTGGTTTGCCCGCCAGTCCCGTCACCGGCTGCCGGCGGAATCGGTTCGCGATCTCGCCCTCGCCAGTGCCGGGCTTCTCGTTCAGGAAGTGGGCGGGGAGAGCATCAAGCCGTACCAGCCGATCGGCTATTATCAACATTTGAATTTTCCCAAGCGGAGCTACATGCCCGACTTGGACCGCCAGCAGTACCGCCGCGGCGTGTATGTCCATTGGCAACGACAATTTTTGCACCCGATGCTGCGGGCACTCGATGCGCCGACCCGCGAGGAGTGCACGGCGCAGCGGCCGCGGTCCAACACGCCGCTGGAGGCTCTCGTGTTGCTCAACGACCCTTCACTGGTCGAGGCTGCGTTGGCCCTGGCGATTCGCGTGACCGTCGTTCCCGAAGTGGAGGCACGCGCCGCCGCTGGCCAAGGCACCGGCGCCGAATCGGACCGCGGGGAGCGCGATCGGCTGACCCGGATGTTTCGTTTGGCAACCTCGCGGCAGCCGGATGAAGTGGAACGCGAGGCGCTGCTGGAGCTGTGGTCGGCCGAGGTCGCGCACTATCGCGCCCACCCGGACCAGGCCGAGTCGCTGCTTGACGAGTTTCGCGACGTCGCGGCCAACGCCGAGGCGACCGATCCGGCCGAGCTGGCGGCCTGGACCGCGACCGCCCGCGCCATTTTGAACCTGCACGAGACCGTGACCCGAGAGTGAACCGATGCGGAATGAACACCTCGACGACCGTTTGATCCAACGCCGGACGTTTCTCCAACGAGGCGGTGTGGGTGTCGGTTCCGCCGCCTTGGCAAGCTTGCTCGCCGAGGAGGCAGCCGCGGGAGCACCTTCGGTCACAGCGGCCGCCAGGGCCGACACGCCGCATCATCAGCCTCGGGTAAAAAGGGTCATCTTCCTGTGCATGGCCGGCGGACCGTCGCAGCTGGAGACGTTTGATTACAAACCCGAGTTGGAGAAACTCGACGGCAAGCCGATGCCGGCCTCCTATACCGAAGGCCAGCCGATCGCACAGCTGCAAGGGCAGGAGCTGAACTGCCTGCGGCCGCTGACGAAGTTCCACCGCTATGGCGAGAGCGGCCAATGGATCAGTGACTTTCTCCCCTGGCACCAGAAGATGGCCGACGACCTCTGCATCGTGAAGTCGATGGTCACCGAACAGATCAACCATGACCCTGCCCACACCTTCATGAACACGGGAACCGCGATCAGCGGCCGTCCCTCGATGGGCTCCTGGGT
>CAYWXT010000268.1:0-7296 GCA_964462125.1 uncultured Pirellulaceae bacterium
ACGAACGCGGATCCTCCTCGAATCGATCCAAGCGATGCGTGATCTCAGTCAGCAGCTGACCCAGCATCGGCAGCCGGTCCGCCGCCGGGTGAATCGCAGCCCGCCCGCTTCGCACCACGAAGTTTGTCAGATCCAAGATCGGCGCCGCCAGCGCCGGCCGCTCCAACAGATCGAGTAGTCCCGGAAACAGGGCATCGATCGGCCAGTCGGGATTCTGCATCAGCGGGCTCAACAGCTGGCCCGCCTCGATCCAGTCACGCGGCGGATGCTTGTGCAACGACTGGACCAGGATCTGCAGCGCTTCCTCGCTCCGGTTCTGGGTCAACAATTGCAACAGCAGATGCGTGTTGGGCGTCGGTTCAGGCAATACGGCCAAGACACGACCGATCGTCACCGGATCGATCCCGCCGCCGGATCGATCCCCCCTGCGAAGCGCTGTCTGATGAACCAGGCGCAATACCCCGCCCAAGATCGCCGGATCGGATACGGCCAACAGCGCGGACTGGTTGCTTAAGCTCTCAAGCAGTTCAGCCGGATCGAGCTCCGGGTCCTGAGCCAACTCGCGAAGATGCACACCGGCTTGCACCGGATCGGCGGTGCCACCGAGCAACGGAGAGAGGAGGTCTTGCGTCAAAATGTAAATCGGGTGGGTCGCGGGGAAGGGGGCTACGCAATCGGTTCATTGTCCGAGATCCGCCTCCACCGTCAATTCGCCCCCGGTGCGTGTTGCAGCGGTTGCGAGCAGTTAGAATCGGCCAGCATCCGCCCAAACCTTGTCCCGTACCCGACTGCCCCCCGTTCCCCGTCCACAACGTCACTCCCCCGCACGCGCCGGAACTTCACCATGCGAACCACCTGCCCGCTGCTGAGCTGCCCGCTGCTGACCTGCTTGCTGCTCTGGTCTCCCAGCCTTCCTTGCCAAGCGGCCGACGCTGACAATGGCAAGCCTCCAAATGTGGTGATCGTGATCACCGACGACCAGGGCTACGGGGATCTTTCGTGCCACGGCAATCCGGTGCTGAAGACACCGCACACCGACGCGCTGCATGCGGCGTCGGTTCGTCTCACCGATTACCACGTGGCACCGACCTGTTCGCCCAGCCGCGCTGCGCTGCTCACCGGCCATTGGACCAACCGCACCGGCGTCTGGCACACGATCATGGGACGATCGATGCTCCGGCGGAACGAGGTCACGATGGGAGAGATTTTCCGCCAAGCCGGGTACGCCACTGGCATGTTTGGTAAGTGGCACCTGGGTGACAACCATCCGTATCGTCCCGAGGACCGGGGCTACACCGAGGTCTTGCGTCACGGCGGCGGCGGCGTGGGGCAAACCCCCGACTACTGGGACAACGCCTACTTCGACGGCCACTACTGGCACAACGGCGAGCCGACGGCAGTCGAGGGCTTTTGCACGGACGTCTTCTTCGACTATGCCCAACGATTCATTCGCCAATGCCACGCCGAGGACCAACCGTTTCTGGCCTACATCAGTACCAACGCCCCGCACGGCCCGATGCATGCCCCGGAAGCGGCCAGCGCCCCGTACCGCGACCAAGGCGTCCAGGTCGCCAACTTCTTCGGCATGATCGCCAACATCGATGACAACCTCGGAGCGCTCCGAGAATTGTTGCGAGAGGAAGGACTCGAGGAGAACACGATTTTCATTTTCACCACCGACAACGGCACCGCCGCGGGCAATCGCGTCTTCAACGCCGAAATGCGTGGCAAGAAGGGGAGCGAGTATGATGGCGGGCACCGTGTTCCGTTCTTCGTTCATTGGCCCGATGGCCGCTTGACCGGAGGCCGGGATGTCACCCCGATCACCGCCCACGTCGACGTCGTGCCGACCCTGATCGATTGGTGCGATATCGCTGCCCCGAACGACGTCCGTTTCGACGGCGTGTCACTCAAGGGGCTGCTGGATGGTTCGGCCGAAGACTGGCCCGATCGCATCCTGGTCACCGACTCGCAACGGGTGAAGGATCCGATCAAATGGCGGAAGAGCGCCGTGATGACATCTCGCTGGCGTCTGAACAGCGGGGACGAACTGTACGACATGGATGCCGACCCGGGCCAGAGCAAGAACGTTGCCGCCGACCATCCCGATGTCGTGCAGCGTTTGACCGACTTCTACGACGCTTGGTGGGCGGAGCTGGAACCGACCTTTGACATGGCGACCGCGATCGACCTGGGACACCCGGCCGAAAACCCCGCGAGACTGACTTCGCACGATTGGATCACCACCAGGATGACTCCATGGAATCAATCGCACATCCGAGCGGCAATGCGTGGGGAAGAGAACACGGGCTTTTGGAACGTGAACGTCGTCGAAGCGGGCGACTACGAGATCCGGCTGCGCCGCTGGCCCGAAGAGACCGGCACCGAACTCGACGCACCGCTACCCCCAGGCGACGATGTCCCGGGCGCCAAGGCCTATCGCACCACGCCGGGAAAAGCCATCCAACCGGTTCAGGCGAAATTGCAAATCGGTGAGGCGACGATCACGAGCGACGTCAGCCCTGGCAGCGAAAACGTCCGCATCCGCACGAAACTGCCGGCGGGAGAAACCACGATGGCCGCCACCTTCGAAACCGCCGACGGCGAAACCTATGGTGCCTACTACGCCTACGTCGAACGGTTGGAATCGGGATCGGAATAAGACCTTTCCCGATTCCAATAAACGGGTGAAGGGAGCCGGCATCGGCGAAAGCGTCCACCCGAATTCAGCCCGTATCCAACCCTACTCCGAGGTTGGGAAACACCTTCACCGCAATCCGTTCGGCTCGATTTTCGACTTGCCAAGTCCTCCCTGGTACTCCTGCTTCAGCAGGTGCGGGGGGACGGCGAGATTGCTGAAGTAATCGGGCGACGGCTGGCAGTGCCGCAGAACCGCTTGCTGGGTGGATTCGCCATCCTTCCGCCGCAGATTATTGGGGGAGGTGCGTGTGTAGGACGTCTTGAACACTTCCTTTCCTCCCACGGCGATGCTCGCGGTATGGGTCCAAGGTCGAAACTTGACCTTGATCGAAGGCCCGCTGGGACGGGGACCAAAGCCGGGCGGCGCGAAAAAGGGTCCAACCCCGCGGCGTTCGTAATACTCCGATTCCTCCTCCTCGCCCTGCTCGAGCCCGATCTGGATCACGTTCGAGGAACTGCTGGCGAGCTGCCATCCAAGTTCGGAGAGCTTCGATTCGACCGCCGCGCGGATCTCGGACTGCACGTTGGCAGGAGCGCTCCCTAACTCAAACTGAACGGAAACGGAGTCACCCGGAACGATGGCAAAGATGGTTTCCGGGTCGACCTGCTCGGCGGAGCGGATCGCTTCTTCATGCGGAATGCGAATCACGTTGGCGATGCTTTCCTTGTCGCGACCGAACGCGGAGAAAAGGTAGCTGCCGAGTGCCGCCCGGCCGGTGGCGCCCCCTTCATAGGTCCACAGCGGCATTCCGCGCTCCGTGTCATACAGGACCGAACCGACCATCAAGTACTTCCCGACCCAGTGAAGCCCTGACTTCGCATTGCCTTCGGAAACCGCAATCCGGCGAACCTCCTGGCCGTCCTCGGTGCTGTAGAGCGTGACCGAGAATGGATGAAACGCGGCCAGACGTGATCCATCGGGTGAAAAGGCGATCTGGTTGACCGGTTCGTCGCGGATAATGCAGCCCACGAGCCTGCCTTGCTCGGTCTCCACGACCGCGATCGAGGAACCGACGACCAGGGCCATCAGCTCGCCGGCCTTCGTGATTTCAGCTGACAACGCACCGCCGCTGGGACCGCGACGCAGCGTCTTGACTCCAACCTTGTTCCCCAGGTCCCAGAACGTCAGATGGTGCTTTTGGCTGATCGTCGCCAGCCGGTTGTTCGGCAAGAACGCGGCCCAGTGCAATTCATCCCAGGAGCCACCGCCGGCGGTGAACTGAAACTCGGGGACCAGTTGGTTCTCCTTGATCTGGAAGATCGCCAAGTCATTCCCTTTGTCGAACCCTTCGACGCGAACCGCGGCCATTCTTGATCCGTCGGCGCTGATCGCCAGCATCTTCCAAGGCTCTGAATACTCCAGCACATCGGAATTCTCGCCCGACACGGCGTTGGCTACGACAAACTTGCCGTAGTTCTCATCCTCCTTGCGACTTTGGCGGTAGGAGTTCAACACCACCGTCCCGGTCCTTCCTCCGGCCAGCACCCGCATTCCGGCGAAGAACGGCTTGGGCAACGCGGTCTGGATCACGATCTCATCGAAACTGACGTCGGGAAACGGCCGAATCGGTGGCGCCGACCAGAACTCTTCGTTCGGCGTGATATTGATCGGCCGAAACCCCGCCACGATCGCCCGCCGCTCGGGGATCGAAGTCGAACCAGTCGCGGTGCCGCCCGGTTCGCCCCCGGAAAAGGGATTGTCAGCCTCGTCGGCGGCCGCCGCATCGGCCCCTTTCAGGGCGGATTCGGCCTTCAAAAACCCTTCAATGAATGCCTGGTCGGCGGAGCTCAACTGGGCCAGCGGCACGGTCACGCTGCGGCCATCGCTCTTGAGCAACCGCACGTTGTCTTGGTCCGCATGCTGCAGTTCGGCCTCGATCTTGAAACGTCCCGATTGATCGGAAAACGTCCGCTTGGCCGCGAATGCGCTGAGCGGACCTGTCGGTTCGCCCGCCAACGCCGCGCATGACACCGCTGACGTCAACAGCACCAACCACCCGCGGAACATCAACAAAAATGGATTGCCGATCATGAGTTTGGCTCCCAGATAAGGAAAGGAAATACCCCCAATTCGGATATCGTACTCGACGAGCGACGGGGCGTGGGGGGACTTCGCAGCCGAAGTCGTAGAGACCCGAACCCTTGGGCTGAAAAGCATCGAGTTGCCGAAAGTTGCCTTTCGCGAATGCTTCGCCGGCAGGATGTCATGGCTGGCTTTCGGAATTCCATCGTAACGCCTCAACCGCGCGCACGCTCCTGGGTTACGATGCCACGCCCGAGACCGTAAAAAGCACGGAACGGAACGCCTGCATGGCGAATCAGCCGATCTGGTCGGTCCGTGCTGGGTGTCTCGCCTCGGAAGGAACAGGAATTTTCTCTCCGGTGCGCGAACTCGATGTGCCCGAGAAGAGTTCCGATGACACGAAAGCGACGTTCCACCACCGCTGCCATTTCGACGAAAATGACCGACACCAGATCAGCATGAATGTACTCGTAGCTCAAGGACGGCCGCCGTATCCATTACGTCTCGGTGGTGCAGCGAGGGTTACGCATCGACTGCTCCAGGGGCTATCGGCAATCTCTGGCGTCCATGTTTCCTGGATGGGCCGACTGCGCTCCATGAATCAACCATGGGGAGCCGGTTTGTCCGCACAGGATCGCCGTGTTTTGGGGGTTCGTTCAGTCACGAATACGGTCACGGGCACAACGTTTGACGTCGGCTATCCGTCCATCGCTACGATGGATTTCTGGCAACATGTCTTATCTCGGCTGGAGTCTGATCGACCATCTCTGCTGGTGGCCACTTTGGAAAACGCCAGTCATCTGGCTCTGCAGTCGAGACAGCGCGGCATCCCCGCGATGATCTACATCATGGATGCGGAGTACCCTTCGTCGGAAATTCGCTGTGCCGCTCAGAAGGGAGTGAACATCGTGTGCTTGTCACATTTTCTCGCCTCCCATGTCAAGTCGACGACGGGATGCCATGCCGACGTACTTTACCCAATCGTCGACGCCGTCGGGCCGACCAATCCATCGAGTTTGAATCGTGAGCGAGCATACGTCTTGATGATCAATGCCTACGCACAAAAAGGTGTGCACACGTTTTTGTCGTTTGCAACACTCTTGCCGCACATTCAGTTTGTACTGCAGGAATCCTGGCCACTCAATCAAACGTCTGTGATGTGGCTGCGACATCGACTGAAAGATCTCCCGAACGTCACGTTCCAGCGGGCTGTGGCCGACATGAGCCCAGTATACGCCAACGCTTCTTTGCTCGTCGTACCGTCCGTTTGGCAAGAAGGTTTCGGAATGGTGGCGGTCGAAGCGCAGGCGGCCGGTGTCCCCGTCATCGCTAGCAATCGCGGCGGCCTTCCCGAAAGCGTGGGAAGCGGAGGCATCTTGATCGATGATTATGAAAACCCAAATGAATGGGCGCGGACGATCAGAGAATTGCTGGGCGACTCATCGCGATATGCGCGGATTGCCGCGGAGGCGGCTCGTTCTACCCAACGTCCTGGCTTCTCTGAGCACGCTGTTGTTGAGCAGTTTTTCCGGATCTGTTCTACGTAACTTTCCCCTCGCTCTCCCCCAACGTTTTGGGTGTGTATGGGAGTGAGTGCGCATTGAGAGAACTCCTATTGACCTCGGACAAGCTCCACTGCCCTAGGAATGTTCGCCGCGGGTAAATTGCACGCACCCGCGAGCCTCTCAATTGCATTTTCCGGCTGTCGCCTCAGCAACTCAAAGTCAACCGTAATATGTGGTCTTGTTGCTAACGCCGCATCGCGGGACGCAAGCAAGTCCTCGACGACGTACGCGCGGTCCCATCGCGGCCACCAGTGCGGCATCCCCGAGCCCCGTGGTTTTGTCCAGGAGCGATGGATCTGCTCTGGCGTTCGCATGACAGCGATCAAAACCGGAGTCACCCGAGCATCAATACTCCATGCCTCGTGAAGCTCGTCGACCAACTTGCACATGATGGGATGCTTCCCCCCGCATGCGATATGCCCCGTCTCAAGGGCTCGACAGTGAGCCCACTGAATCCATTCCCGAAGACGGGCTACCCGTTGCTCATGTGACCCATAGTAACTCCAGTATCCGCACCGTTCGTCAAAACAAGCTAAGCACGCCTCTCGCAATCGGACATCCTCATAGCTGCAGTAAGCTGTTCTTGCGTCGAAGAACTCGTCGCCAACGAACACACCCAACCGATTCAAAATCCCCGTGACGAGTGATGTACCGCCACGCCAAGAACCGATCACCGCAAACCCGTCCATGGTCACCTCAACGATCGACAGCATCTTGCCGATTCGCTGCCCCGATCGCCGTGTGGCGAATTCGCGGAAGCAGTTCGGCGTCCACAATCTGAAAACGATCGGGGTACTCGTTGCAAAGTTCCTGAGCAATCAGAAAATAGTCACGGTGGAATTGAGTGATCGCAGTGGCAATGTCTCGCGTTGGATAGGTTGGGTAACAGGCATCGAGCCGGTGATCTGCAATACCAGTGCGATCTTTGGACCAATGATTGTATGGCTGCTGTGTTTCCGAGGTCAAATTCGTGTTCAAATACTCGGCGAGTAACTCTTCCTCGCTAAG
>CAYWXT010000269.1:0-7296 GCA_964462125.1 uncultured Pirellulaceae bacterium
GCTCCCTTCAAGCTCAAACTGGGAGAATTGGCCGAGGTGGAACGGCGGTGTGGCGTTGGGGGCGCCGGCCAGGAGGGGATTCCTGGAGAAGGGCTACCGGGGACGCTCGATCCTGATGAACCGGAGGCGGCCCGGGTGATGCCGGCGCGAATTCGCTGACGCGATGCGGAAAGCATGACGATGCACCTCGATCACGAAACCGCGGGTCTAACAGAATGCAAAATCGGCGAGCCGGATACTGGAGGGAACCGCCTCGCGTCGCGCGTTCCGCCACCAGCGGCACCTCCCCGCTCGTCGCTCGCCACCTTCCCCCGAAGAGTTTGGCTTGATGGGTGATTCCACGATCCGGCTCGGCGAGCCGGATGTACTTTATTTCAACCAAGCGTGAGCGATGAACTCCAGCGACGATGTCGGACGACTGGCCCCCTCCCCGACCGGCGCGCAGCACCTGGGCAACGCCCGTACTTATCTGCTCGCGTTTTGGTCCGCGCGCAGCCGCGGCGCCCGCCTCGTCTTGCGGATCGAAGATCTCGATTCACCTCGGATCAAATCTTGGGCGATCGATCAAGCGATCGAAGACCTGCGGTGGCTCGGGATCGATTGGGACGAAGGCCCCGATATCGGCGGGCCGCATGCGCCGTACCTGCAGTCTGAACGTCGGGAGCATTACGACGCGGCGTTGCAACGGTTGATCGAAGCAGGCGCGGTGTATCCTTGTGTCTGCTCGCGGGCTGACATCGCCGCGGCGGCCGGGGCGCCGCACGCGGGGGAGTTGGGGGCGATTTATCCAGGGACGTGTGCCGGGTGGCGACGGGGCGACCCTTTGCCGCGGGAGGGCAGCTTCTGTTGGCGGTTTCGCAGTCGCGGCTTGGAGATCATCTTGAACGATTATCTTGCCGGCCGGCAACGTTGTTCCCCGGGGCGGGAGCTCGGTGATTTTCCGGTCACTCGCAAGACGGGTCTGGCTGCCTATCAGCTGGCCGTGGTTGTCGATGATGCGGCGATGGGAGTGACCGAAATCGTCCGCGGCGACGACTTGCTGCCGAGCACGTTTTGGCAGCTGGAGCTGTATGAAGCGTTTGGATTTGCGCCGCCCCGCTTCGCACACGTCCCCCTGGTGACCGGACCTGACGGCCGGCGGTTGGCGAAGCGGCATGGCGACACCCGGCTGAGCCACTTCCGGGAGCTCGGCGTCCCACCGATCACAATCGTGCGCTGGGCCGCGGAGACCAGCGGGCTGTTGGCGGCCGCGGGAGACGTTGGTGTTCCGGCTGCGCCGAAACACGATTCAACTTGGGAGCTGCAGGAATTCCACCAGCGGATGGTTGAATGCTTTGACTGGAGTCGCGTCTCGCGCCGGGCCGTGGTCGTTGAGCGATTCCCGGAATGAATCGGCGGCATCGGCGGCGATTCGGGCTTGCGATCCATGCCCCGCTTCGGCTATCGGCGCGGCAGATTCTAAGAAGGTGGATCAAGCGTGGCAAAAAAGGATATCGAATCGATGATCGCGGCTCGCCCGCGGCAGCGGTGGGATTGGGGAATGCTTGCGCTGATGGGCGTCGCTGCGGTCGCGGCGATCGCTGGATTCGGTGTCCTCTTCTCACTCTGGATCCAAACCCGGCTACCGGACAAATCTGAAGCCTTGAACATCGCCCTTGAGCGGTTCAACGCTGGGGAGCGGATCGTGGCGAGTGACCTTGCCGAGCAGGTGGAGCTGGACCCAGCGGTGCCGGAGGAGGCGACATGGATTTCGCTGCGGGAGTTCCTGGTCGGTGCTGGGCACGTGGCGCGGGCGGAGGCGGAGCCGGCGGGGAGTCAGCGGCGACAGCTTCTCTATGACGCGGTGCCGTTCCTGCAGTTGTCGGCGAAACAGAAATTTCCCCCGGGTCGACAAGCGGAGGGCTATCGTTTGCTGGGCGAGGCACAGCATGCCCTGGGCCGTTACGACGACGCGATCGAATCGTTGCAGCAGGCCCTTGAACGGGACCCGTCCCTGCATCGAGCGTTGGCGCCTCCCCTGGCCGAGTCGCTGCTGAGGTCGACCGGACGGTTGGCGGAGCAGGCGTTTGAAACGATTGATCAATACCGGGACGACATCTCATTGACGCCCCCGCAGCGGCGTGCCGGTGAGCTGATCCGGATTGAGGCACTGATCGCGCTCAGGCGGTGGGACGACGCGGCAGCGACGATTGGTCGGGCATTGGCGAGCATTGGTCCGGTCAGCGACGCGACCCCTGGCGGCCGTGCGGCTGCCACACTGCGCCGCTTCCGCAGCCGGCTACGTTTGCTCCAGGCGGCCATGCGGGTCAGTCAACTGTTCAGCGAGAGCGGAGATTCACCCCTGCTGACAACGCTGCCATCCCCCGGCTCACGGCCGGAACAGACGCCGGGTCGCTCCGGGGCGCTTGCCGGGGTGATCGCCGATCTGAATGATCTGCAGCGAGAGGCGGACGGGAAACTCGCTGCCCAAACGCAGTTGTTGCTGGCCAAGACGCACCTGCTTCGGGGGGAACCCGATTTGGCGCTGGCCGAATGGACGGCGGTCCGTCAACAGCGGCCGTTTGGCGGGGAGGGAGTCGCTGCAGGGTTGCTGGAGATCGAGTTACTCGCGAACCGGTCGCGGGGTGCCGAAGCGGTTCAGGCGGCACGCTTCATCATCCGTGAACTCGGTGACCCCCGCGGTTATGACGGATCGCTGATTCCGTTTCGCCAGTTTGAGCGGCGTCTGGTGGCGGCGGTCGAGAAGCTGCAAGACCAGGGAGAATATGAAAGCGCCATCGACATTGCCCGCGTTCTACCGCCGGTTTTCGGCGCATCGGAGTCCTTGATCCAGGAGGGATCGGCGTATCGGCAGTGGGCCGACGCAACGCTGGCGGAGGAACGCCAACGTCGCCGCGAGGTATCTCCGGCGGTCGCGGCGCTGGCCCGAAGTCGTTACCGAGCTGCCGGGGACGCGTTTGCCAATGCCGCCGAGTTGAAGTTCACCTCCGAGCGTTATCTGCCGACCCTGTGGTCCGCGATCGACGCCTACCAAGAGGGCAATCATTTCCGCCGCAGCCTGACGCTGCTGGAACCCTACCTGCAATACGAACAGCGCCAGCGGCAACCGCGGGGTCTGATCGCCATCGGACGGGCGCTGCTGGCCGAGGGCGGCGCGGAGAACTACCGCCGGGCGATCGACAGATTGGACCAGTGCGTCGAAGAGCATCCCCGTGATCCGCTCCGATATGAAGCGAGGCTGTTGGCGGCCTACGCGCTGTCGGAGCTGGGACAAATGGAGGAGGCCCAGGAGCGACTGCAGGGCAACTTGCGTGATGGTTCACTGGCACCGACGAGTCCGGTGTGGCGGAACTCGCTGTTCACACTGGGGGAGTTGCTGTACCGCCAGGTGAACGAAAAGCAGTTGTTGGCCGATCACGCACGGGAGCAGGAGCGTCAGCGTTTGATGCGCGAGAGTCGCGAGGTCATTGACGACGCGTTACGATCGCTGAACCAAGCGGTCGAACGTTACTGGCCGCGGGGGGGGAATCCAACGCGTCCGCCGCGGCGCGCGCTGCACTCTGCCTACCTGGCCGCCCGCACCCATCGGATTGCCGCCCGGCTGCCGATCATGGAAGCGGATTCTCCCGAGACGACCAGCATCGATCGCCGCCGCTCGCGGCTGGCCTCTGCCAATGAACTGCGAGCCGCCCTGGACCGCTACCTCCGCTTGCGCGAATACCTCGAACAGCAGTTGGACGAAGAGAGCGACGAATCCCGACTGCCGCGGTATGAGCTGGCGCTGCTTCGCAATTGCCTCGTCGGCGAAGCCGACACGCTGTTCGAAATGGACCGGCTGGAGGAGGCCGCAAACGCTTATGGCTCGGTGACCTTGCGGTACATGAACGAGCCGCTGGCGTTGGAGGGGATCCTCGGACACGCGGAATGCCTCCGCCGGCTCGGACGACACCGGGAAGCCGACAGCCGGGTCCGCCAGGCAAGTCTTGTGCTGCGGCGGATCCCAGACGAATGGAACGATCGTTTTGAAGAGATCACACGATACAGTCGCGGTGAGTGGGATCGTTTGCTCACCTGGATGAACGATCGGATCCGGGAGCGCGACGTGTGAGGATGCGGCGCGGTTTCGTTGGATTCAAGCTCGGGGAGATCGAGCGTTTTGAAGAGGTCTCATGAAAAGTCAAACACTTGCGGAACTGGTTGACCAGCGATGGCGGATCCTGCAGGGGCTGTTGGAGCTCGGTGAGCGTCAAGCCGAGGCGGTGCGTCACAACCGAATGTCGGAAATGCTGGCGATCCTGAAAGAGAAACAGCCGTCGCTGGAGGCATTGCAGCAGATCTCCCAGCGACTCCGTGAGTTTGCAGGGGAGGATCCCGATTCCCGGAGCTGGGCATCGCCGCAGGCACGACACGAGTGCCGCGAGCGTCATGACGAATGTGAACGGATGCTGCAGAGAGTGATGCAACAAGAAGCCGAGAGCGAATCGGCTTTGTCAGCGGCGCGGCAGACGCTCGGGGAGCAACTCTTGCGGAGCGAAGGGGCCCGGCGGGCGGCCAGCGGATACGCCGGCGCCGATCCGCCCGGCACGGCGGGGAGTCAGATCGATCTCTCCAGCCGCTAAGGGACGGTCGAAGAAAAAACCGATCGTTGCTGAGCCCCTGATTCGTCTTGCCTTCGGTCGTTCGAAACAGTTACTAGCGGGATTGACGTCCAGGACTGCGGGCCGACCGGGAAGCCGGGCCGGCTCCCCGAAGGAATCGGAGACGGATCATGTCAGTTCATGCTATCGACCCTAGCTCATTTCGTTCTTTAGCGATTCTCGTTGAATCGGTCGCTGTGCCTCTGTTGCGGGAGCATCCCGCCGCGATCTGCTTGGAGGTCGACATCGACCCGGCGGTGGAGGTGCCGACTGAGCCGACCGCGACGGTCGAATTGATTCGGGGATTGACCGAGCAGGCGCTCGAGGTGATGCCGCAGGGGGGTGACTTGACGGTTACCGGTTGCGAGACGCCCGGCGGAGTCGAACTCGAGCTGGCCGATACGGGAGCCGAACTCGCCGCGCGGCAGCGCTGCTTGCCGATGGCCGCTGCATCGATCGGCGCCGACGTCCGCTGGCAGAACTGTCCGCAAGGAGGCGTCGCCGTGACGGTCACCTTCCCGGCCGCGTCCCAGTCACAGCGGCGGGCCGCCTGAGCGAACGATGTTTGGATTGTTTCAATCGACCACGATCCCGGCGCTGGGGCAAACCGTCCAGTTCGCCCAGCGGCGCCACGAGTTGTTGGCCAGCAACATCGCCAACCTCGACACCCCTGGGTACCGCACCCGCGACCTGGACACCGGCGAGTTCCAAGACGCGTTGGCCGATTCGATCCGGTACTCCCAAGCGGGTCCGGCCGCCGGCGCCGTTTCGCCATCGACCCGCGATGACCGGCTTGCCGGACCGCGAGCGGCGACCGAGCAGATCGTCTACCACGATAACAGCGACGTATCGATGGAGACTCAGGTCACGCAGATCGCCAAAAACCAACACTTGCACAGCATGGCAATCACGACGATGCGGAGCCAGTTCGCATTGTTGGAAGCCGCAATCACCGAACGGGCATAGCCAGCCAACGGAGGATGGGAACGATGATCAGTGCGTTGGATATCAGCACCTCAGCGCTTGTGGCCCAGCGGACGCGACTCAACGCGGTCTCGGGCAACATCGCCAACATTTCATCGCTGAAGGACGAAAACGGTGAGGCCAATCCGTATCGGTCCCGCGAAGTGGTCTTTCAAACCGACGAGCATTCCAGCGGCCGGCCAGGGCCGGCGGGGGTCAAGGTGTCAGAGATCCGCACCGATGACTCCGATCCGCTCTACCGTTACCAGCCCGATCACCCGCTGGCGATCGAGGACGGTGAGTGGAAAGGCTACGTGGCCTACCCGAATATCGATCTGACGACCCAGATGGTCGATGCCTTGGAAACGACTCGGGCCTATGAGGCCAACGTCGGGGTGATGGAGATCTCCAAGAACATCGGCCGCGAAACGCTGACCATCCTGGCGTAATCGTCTCCCCCATGCGTCCGATCGCCAACTTCCAACCGCCCCAGAGACCCGTCTCGCCCTTCCACCCGCCCAGCGGAGAGAAGACCAGCGGGGTGGACCAGTTCGCCGAACTGCTCGTCGGCAAGGTCCAGGAGGTGAATCAGATGCAGACGGACGCCGACGAGATGATCCACACCTACCTGACCGGGGGCGACGTCAACGAGGCCGAGGCGCTCACCGCGACGCAGAAAGCCGACATGGCGTTCCGCATGCTGCTGCAGATCCGCAACAAGCTGATCGAATCCTACCGGGAAGTGCAGCAGATTCAGATTTGATCTTAGCTCCAAGTGCATGCGATGTCGTTGTTTCGACCGTTTCTCGAACAAGCCCGCGCGACGTTTCTGGCGATGCCGGCGCCGTCACGGGTGATCTTCGTGATGCTGGTACTGGCGATCGCGCTGGGGCTGGGAATGCTCGTTCGCGGTGGCGGCGGGCCGCGAACGGAGTATCTGCTCGGCGGCCGGACGCTCGGGGAACAGGAACTCGATTCGGTCGAACTCGCTTTTGGCCGCGCCGGACTGACCCGCTGGGACCGGGAAGGTCGCAGGATCAAGATCCCGACCGAGACAAGAAGCGATTACCTCGCCGCTTTGGATAGCGCCACCCTCCCGCTATCGCTTCGCACCCCATTGCAAAAGGCGATGGAGGAGGCGAGCGTCTTTGAATCGAGCGGCATGCGCCAGTCTCGCGAAATGCATGCGAAAGAGATCAGCCTGGGGAAAAAGGTCGAGGCCTTCTCCGATGTCCGCTACGCCAGCGTCGAATACAGCATGGGCGAGCGGGTTGGCATCGGCCGCAAGCGGACGCAATCGGCGAGCGTCGTCGTCGTCCCCGAGGGACTCGAACCGCTTGAAAAAAACCGGGTCAAGGCGATCAAGGATCTGATCCGCGGCTCCTATGCCGACATGACGCTCGAGGATGTGGTGGTGATCGACACCAACGGGACAGCGTCCAGCAGCCTTTCCGACGACGAGGATTTGTTGCGCCGCCGCCGCGAAGAGGAGGAAGCGAACTATGCCTTGAGGGTCCGTCGGCTGCTCTATGAATTTGGCGAGGTCAAGGTGGACGCCTTCGCCGAAATCGATCCCACAATGGATTTCGAGCAGGCGGTGCTGAGTTACGACGAGCGACCGACCACGCTCGGGGAGAGCACCCGCAAGGTCGAATCCGAGACCTTGCGACCGCTGAATCAGGGAGTCCCGGGGGCG
>CAYWXT010000270.1:0-7286 GCA_964462125.1 uncultured Pirellulaceae bacterium
TAGCGATGCCTGGACGTGCTCCGGCGCCGAGGCGTATTGGCAAAGCTTGCGTCTTGCCGCTTCAACATCCGTTTCGGCGAAACGGACGTACTCCGTCCCGCCGGGCCGGATCGCTAGCCCTGTTCCAGCTCCCCTTCGATCGCCGTGACCAACGCGTCATCCTTTGGTTCGGTCCGCGGCTCGAAGCGGTGGATCACGTTGCCCTGGCGATCGATCAGGAATTTTTCAAAGTTCCAGCTGATCTTCCCCTTTCCCGCCGGTTTGAGCTCCTTGCCCGTCAAATACTTGTACAACGGATCCGCCCCCTCTCCGTTGACCTCGATCTTGCTAAACATCGGGAAGCTGACGCTGTACTCGGTCGAGCAGAACTCCTTGATGTCGGCGTTGGAGCCGGGCTCTTGTTTTCCGAACTGGTTGCAGGGGAAGCCCAACACGACCAACCCTTTGTCCTTGTACGTGTTGTACAACTGCTCTAGGCCGGCATATTGCGGGGTCAGCCCACATTCACTGGCGGTGTTGACGATCAATACCACCTTCCCTTCGTAGTCGCCCAGCTCGACGGTTTCGCCCTCGATGTTCTTGACTTCGAAATTCAGGGCGTCCCCGCGGTCATCGGCCATGGCCATGGTGGTAAGGACTCCGGCGGCAAGGATACTGGCAAACCAAATACGAAACATCATCTTTGTCTCCTGCGGTTGGATTGGTAACACGGGATGGCACGAACTCTTCGCGGACAGCCCGCCCCGGCCCCATTCTATGCGGCCGGGAGGCGAAATCGAATGAGTGCAGCGGGACTATTCGTTCGGGCCGACGACACCGTCGGCGATGGCCTCATCGGCGGTCACGTCCCGGTCGACCCCTGGCCCTTCCCCATGCGACGGGTGGGTTTCGTCGGTGTCCGCCCCGAGGTGAACCGCGGTGTAACCCCCCTTCGATTTGAAGTAGAAAATCATCCCGATGTAGCAGACAAACATGATCGCGGGGAAAATCGTGACCTTCGCCAATGCGCTCTGCTTGCCCGCCTTGACGATCTCGTCGACTTCGTCTTGCTCCGCCTCAGGCAGCGCTCTGACCTTTGCTTCATCGACGGCGGTGTAACTCCCCAGGAAGTATTGGCTCTGCTTATGCAGTGTCTCGTAAATCCCCGGTTTCTGTTCGTCCAAGGCGACCTTGGCGGAATCTTCCTGCATCGCCCCGATCAGCGGGAGGCCGATGATGCCGACGGTCAGCATCCCGATGCCGGCGATCGCATTGAGCGTCACGGCGCCCCCCTTGGGAAATTGTTCCGCGACGACGCCCAGCATGGTTGGCCAGAAGTAGGTCTTGGCGACACCATACAGGGTCGAGGCGAGAAAAATCGTGAGGAACAATTCCACCTTCGAAAGCCAAAACAAGCCGACAATGGCCAAGGCGGCGCAGGAAGCGAGCAATCCCAGGGGAGTCAACCACCGAACCACCGGGCCGGCGAAGAACCGCAACACCATCATGATCGCGGAGGTGTAAATCAACACCCACAATGGGCTGAAACCGGCCAGCTCCATCGGCTCTTCCATGATCCCCGTGATCGCCCCGTCGGTTCCCAGTTCGGTTGTCGCCAGCGGCATCATGATCAGACATAAGAAAATCATCATCGGCCGGCCGAGCGAGCGGCAGTACAGCCCGTAGGCGATCACCGATACGGCGATCAGGACCCAAACCACCCACGACGCATAATCACCAAACACGTACCGCAACTGTTCATCAAACACGTTCCCCAACTGACGAAAGATCAGAAACGAAGCGATGACGGCACCGATCATGCCGAATTCGCCGAGCATGTCTTTATAAGACGCCCCGGCACTGACCCGTTCCGAGACCGGGAATTGAACACTGATCAGCATCACCAAATAAACCACCGCGGGAATCGCGATCACGTAGATCAACAGCCGCCAATCGTCGGTTGCGGCCACGCCCAGCATCAGCGTGAGGATGCCGCCCAACACCAAACCGCCTGGCCATCCGGCGTGCAAGATGTTGAGCCATTGCGTCTTGTTTCGGCTGAACATCGTGGCGACCAGCGGATTGATGAACGCCTCCACCGTCCCATTGCCCAGAGCGAGGATGATCGAGCCGATCGTCAACAGGCTCAGCCCGTTCGCTTGTGCGTTCGCCAACGCCTCCCCGGTGAGCCCCTCCACATTGACCGCGGCATAAGCCATCAACGCCAACACCGCATAAACCGAATAGCAGACGACGCTGAAAATCATCGCCACGCGATAACCGATTTTGTCGATCACCAGGCTGAACAGAATGATGCTGATCGCGAACGGCCAAATCCCCGCGCCGAACAACTCTTGGGCCTGGACCTTGTCGAGGTTGAAATCCGCTGGCCACATCGACTGCGTATTGATCATGAACGTTCGCGTGATGAACGCGAACGCGGTGGTGACCAGGGCGATGAAACAGCCCCAGAAAATAAACAGGGATGGCTTGTCGGTGGTGTCATTCATGAGCCAGACTTTCACTCGTGAGGGGCCGGAGGACGGGGATGTTCCACAGCTGCTGTGGGTGCGGTGGCCAACTCGAGGCTTGAGTCTCGGCCATCGGTGCTGACCGCGAAGCCCCCCTTGAGTCGCCTCCAGGGCTGAAATGCTGCCATTGGCGGCAGCCGAAGTCAACCTGTCGACCGACGTCTCCTTTTGCTCGCCCCTGGTGTCGGTAGAATGCTCCGCCTGGTAACGACCCGCGATCGGAAGGATCGGCTAGACGTGCGACGCACCCATACCTGCGGCCAACTCCGCAAAGAACATGTCGGACAACCCGTCACCCTGTGCGGATGGGTCGAGAGTAAACGGGACCACGGTGGTGCCGTGTTCATCGATCTTCGTGACCGCTACGGCATCACCCAAGTCGTCGTCGGTCCGCCCGAGGCGGGGCCGGAGCTGATCGATGCTGCGGCGCATGTGCCGGCCGAAAGCGTGATCCTGATCCGCGGCAGCGTGGCCAATCGGCTCGAGGGCAAGACGAACCCGAAACACACCACCGGCGAAATCGAGGTCCGCAGCGAGCACTTCGAGATCCTGAACGGCTGCCAAACGCCCCCCTTCACCCCAGGCCAAAGCGACCTGCCGGGCGAGGACCTGCGGCTGAAATACCGCTTCCTCGACCTGCGGCGGCCGGAGATGCAGCAGGCGATGATCACCCGCAGCCAGATCATCAAGGCGATGCGGGATTACTTCGCCCGCCACGACTTCATCGATGTGGAAACGCCGATCCTGGGACGCAGCACGCCCGAAGGGGCCCGCGATTATCTCGTCCCCAGCCGCGTTCACCCAGGCCAGTTCTACGCCCTGCCCCAGTCCCCGCAGCTTTACAAACAGATCCTGATGGTCGCCGGCTTCGACCGTTACGTCCAAGTCGCCAAGTGCTTCCGCGACGAAGACCTCCGCGCCGACCGCCAGCCGGAATTCACCCAGCTCGACATGGAGATGTCGTTCGTCGATGCCGACGACGTGATGAACCTGATCGATGGCCTGGTCGCCGAGGTCGCCGAGCGTGTTCTGGGAAAAACGATCCCCACACCGCTGCCGCGGATGACCTACGACGATGCCGTGCGGCGGTTCGGCAGCGATGCCCCCGACCTGCGGTTCGGGATGGAGATCGTCGATGTCACACCCGTGGCCGAGCAGACCGAGTTCCGCGTCTTTCGCGCGACCGCCGATGCGGGAAATTTCGTCCGCGGGCTCAACGTCAAAGGGGCCGCCGTTCAGTATTCCCGCCGCCAAATCGATGAGCTGACCGAGTACGTGAAGGAAGACTTCGGCGCCAAGGGACTGGCGTGGTTCCGCGTCGAATCGGACGGCAGCCTGTGGAGCCCGATCAGCAAGAACCTCGAGCCCTCGCACCTGGCCGAGATCGCCGAGCGGATGGCCGCCGAACCGGATGACCTGTTGATGTTCCTGGCCGATACCTGGGAAGTCACCTGCAAGGGACTCGCGGGGCTACGGAAGCGATTGGCCAGCGAACTGCGGCTTTACGACCCCGAGCAACTCCATTGCAGCTGGGTGACCGAGTTCCCGATGTTCGAACGGGACGAACAGACCGGCCGCTACGTCGCCATGCACCATCCCTTCACGGCGCCGCTGCAGTGCGATCTGGAGAAACTCGATTCGGACCCGGGAGCTTGCCGAGCCCAAGCGTACGACCTGGTCATCAACGGCAGCGAAGCGGGGGGTGGGACGATCCGGATCCACAACCAGGCGACCCAGTCGAAGGTGTTCGAGCTGATGGGAATCGACGAGGCGACCGCGGAGACTCGATTCGGCTTCCTGCTCAATGCCCTCAAGTACGGCGCCCCGCCGCACGGCGGGATCGCCCTCGGGATCGACCGCTGGGTGATGCTGCTGGCCGGACTCGACAACATCCGCGAAGTGATCGCCTTTCCGAAAACGCAAAGAGCCTCCGACCTGATGACCGAGGCCCCCGGTGAGGTCGACCCAGCCCAGCTCAATGAGCTCTACCTGCGGACCGTCAAGGTGAAGACGTAGGCAATGAGCGTTCCGCAATCATCGCCCTGCGTGGCGGCGCGCGCGCACAGGTTGCTAGATCGGCTCCTCGATGAACTCCTGCTGCGTCGCCTCTGATGGACCGCCGGGGACGATCTTGGTGACGTTGACTTTGGTGCGGCGGAGCTCTTCGATTTCGCTCGCCATCTGGGCGATCAGGTTGGCGACCTCCGTCCCGGCAGCCTCGCCGATGTGCACCGTTAGCGCTTTCCGTGAGTTATAGCTCAGTCCGTTCAGTCTCATCTCTCGGGCACTCCTGCAATCGTTGGGAAGAAAAGGAATCGTCGAAAAGAGGATCTCGGGGCAAAATCTCAATCACCCGGTCACCGAACCCTACAACTAATTCCCTTTCTTGCCGCGGCAAGTCCGTTCCTACTCCACCGTCACACTTTTTGCCAAGTTCCGCGGCTTGTCGACGTCACAGCCGCGCAGCAGGGCGACGTGGTAGGCCAGCAACTGCAGCGGGATGACCGAGACGATGGGCTGGATGAATTCCGGCACATGGGGGATGTGAATCACGTCGTCGGCGATCGATTCGATGTGGGGGTCTTCGTACCCGGCGATGGCGATGATCGGTCCCCCGCGAGCCTTGACCTCTTCCATGTTCGCCATGACTTTGTCGTAAGTCGTCCCCTGTGGCACGATGAACACGCTGGGCGTGTGCTGGTCGACCAGCGCGATCGGGCCGTGCTTCATCTCCGCCGCCGGATAGCCCTCGGCGTGGATGTAGCTGATTTCCTTCAGTTTCAGTGCCCCTTCGAGCGCCGTGGGGAAATTGTAGTTGCGTCCCAGGTAGAGCACATTGGTGGCGTCGCCGTACTTGGCCGCCACCTCGCGAACCTGGCTGTCACAGGTCAGGGCCTGCTGGACCGCCGCCGGCAACGACCGAAGCTCTTCGATGATCCTCCGGCCCGACTCGTAGCTCAAATGCCGCATCCGGCCGAAGTAGAGGGCGAGCATGGCCAGCACGCAGCACTGGGAGGTGTACGCCTTGGTACTGGCAACCCCGATCTCCGGACCGGCGTGCAGGTAGATCCCGCCGTCGGCGGCCTGGGCGATCGAGCTGCCGATGACGTTGCAGATCGCCAGGGTCCGATGCCCCTTGCGCTTGGTCTCGTTGAGCGCCGCTAGCGTGTCGGCGGTCTCGCCGCTCTGGGTGATCCCGAACACCAAAGTGTGGTTTTCAATCGGCGGGTTACGGTACCGCAGTTCACTGGCGTACTCGACGCTGACCGGGATCCGCGCCAACTCCTCGATCAGGTACTCCCCGACCAGGGCTGAGTGCCAGCTCGTGCCGCAGCCGGTCAGGATGATCCGGTCGACCATCCGCAGCTGCTGCGGCGTGAGATTCAGTCCTCCGAAGACGGCCGTCGCATCCTCGTCGTCCAGCCGACCCCGCATCGCGTTGCGAATCGAGTCGGGCTGCTCGTAGATCTCCTTGAGCATGTAGTGGTCGTAGCCTTCCAGGCTGACCTCCGCCGCGTCGCCACGCAGCGGCTGCACGTCGACGCGGACCTTGCCCTGGTCGCGATGGACGACGGAGAATCCTTCGGCGGCCAGAACGGCGATCTGGTGGTCCGCCAAATAGACGATCCGGTCGGTCCGGCCGATCAGCGGAGAGGAATCGCTGGCGACAAAGTACTCCCCCTTGCCGACGCCGATCACCAAGGGGCTGCCAAACCGGGCGACGATCATCAGGTTGGGCCGATCACGAAAGGCGATCGCCAGCCCGTAGGTGCCGCGCAAATGCGACAACGCCCACTGCACCGCTAACAAATAACGGAGGTTGGGTTGCCCAGGATCCTCCGGCGTGTTCTTCAAACCTTCCGCCACTAAGTGGGCCACCACCTCGCTGTCGGTCGCTGATTTGAATAGGTAACCCTTGGCGGCCAAGTCATCCTTGAGCCGCTGAAAGTTCTCGATCACGCCGTTGTGCACCAGCGACACTTCGCCGTCGCCGCCGAGATGCGGATGGGCCTTCTCCTCGGTCGCCCGCCCGTGGGTCGCCCAACGCGTGTGCCCCAGACCAAGCTTCCCCTCCGGCGGCGCGACGCCAAGCCGATCCGCCAAGGCCTGGATCCGGCCGACTGAACGGGTGACGGAAAAATCCCCGCCGCCATGGATCGCCAAACCGGCACTGTCATAGCCGCGGTACTCCAGTCGCCGCAGCCCCTCGATCAAATAGGGCCCCGCGTCGGTGCTGCCGACGTAACCAACGATTCCACACATATTGCTTTTTCTCGTGACGCGTGCGAACAAGCCGTCCGTATCAAAGCACCGGACACGGCGCGAACATCAGCCCGCCAGGAAACCTAGTTCACTGATTCCCACTGCCGGTCTGCCGGGCCCCCCGCATTTCTCTCGCACCCCCCCAACTAAGCAGGGGCAGGATAAACATAAACCGGTCCTGGCGATTGGGAAGGATGATTCGCCGTGGAGCCTCGGCCCCGTAGCGGAACTCGCAGAGAGTCCTGGCCGCCCCCGAAGCCTTGGTGACGTCTGCTACGAGGTTGGGTTCTCTAGGCCGCGAGCCTCCCGGTTCCCATGCTGGTGACCTCATGCCGCCGCCATCGCTGGCCGTCGTGAACCAAAACAATCGTTTCGGGATGGCAAACCCGCTGGAGCCGTCGCAGCGCCGTCGCGGTCGCCCAGCCGTCCTCGCCCGCGCCGATCAATACCAGATCAACCGTGCCGATCGTCCACGCCACCCGCTGCAAGCCCTCCTCCATCGCCGCAGGAATC
>CAYWXT010000271.1:0-7262 GCA_964462125.1 uncultured Pirellulaceae bacterium
CTCCCCTCTCCCCCAGCTTGCCTGGGGGAGAGGGGAGCCAGAGTGGATCAGTCAACTCACCCTCAATTTTGAAATTCTATGAACCACGTTCTGACCCGACGCTTACCATCGATTCGCCAGCCCAGGGATAGGGTGAGGGCGATAAGGAAGTGCGTCAGTTATTTCCCGATCGCTGCTTACCGGTTCGCATCGCGCGGCGCCGACGGCGCATCCTTCTCCGGCAGGTGGCGGCGCAGCGTCTCGCGCACCTGAGCGAGATCTTCGCGGTCGGCCAGGTTGGTCCACTCGTGCGGATCGGCCCGATGGTCGTACAGCTCCTCGCTGCCGTCGGCGTAGCGGATCAGCCGCCATGGGCCTTGCCGCACGGCGTGATTTTTGCGCCCGTGCGTCATCACGACCGCGCGCTCCGGTTGGGCCTCCGGGTCTTTGAGCAGCGGGAGCAGCGAATGACCATCGCACTCGGGCCGGTCCGGCAGGCCGCACAGCTCGGAGAGCGTCGGGTAGAGGTCAAGCAGGCTGACCGGGCGATCACAGCGTGTGCCGGCTTGGGTTCCTTCTGGCAATGCCGAGGAGGCGCCCGGGGGAACGATGACCATCAGCGGGACGCGAGTGGCTCGCTCCCAGAGGGCAAACTTGCGCCAATGCTGCTTTTCGCCCAGGTGCCAACCGTGATCCGACCAGAGGACGACGATCGTGGAATCGGCGCGGCCCGATTTCTCGAGCGCATCGAACACGCGCCCGAGCATCGCATCGGCAAAGTGGATCGAGGCGAGGTAGCCGCGGATCGCCGGCTCCCATTGGTCGTGCTCCAGCACCTTGCGGTGGTCGCCGCCGGGCCTGGCCATGCGGACTCCCGCCGGCGGCACGTCGTCCAGATCGTCCTCGCGCACTGGCGGCGTTTCGGGGTCCGAGGGAAACGGCTCGAAGTACTCCGGCGGCACGTACCACGGCAGATGAGGCCGGTAGATGCCGCAGGCCAGGAACCGCGGCGAATCGGCCGACTCGCTCAGCCGCTCGCTGACCCAATCGGCCACCTTCCAATCGCCCATCTCGCTCGGCGGGGCCTCGACCGGACCCCAGTCGAAGTGCGCTGTCCCCGCGATCCCATTGAGCGGTCGGTTCTCGGGTCGCGGGTCGCTCGGCTTGTTTCGCTTCGGGCCGGGCCAGTAGGTATCCCACGAGGCGGGATCGGGATAGCGGCCGTGGTAGATCTTGCCCGATCCGCCAGCCCAGTAGCCGTGCTCACGGAAGTGTTGGGGCAGCGTGACCGCCTCGGGCAGCACGGGACGCCAGGGGTGGGGATTCAAGTAGACGCCGGTTGACGAGGGGGCGCGTCCGGTCATCAACGCGACGCGGCTAGGGTTGCACGCCGGTGCCGCGCAGTAGGCAGAGGTGAACAGGACCGACCGCTCGGCCAGCTGGTCCAGGTTGGGCGTGGAGGTTTGCGGATGCCCCTGCATGCAACCGATCCAGTCGTTCAAGTCATCGACCGCCACGAACAGGACGTCGGGACGCTGCTGCGGCTCGGCGGCAAAGACGCCGGGCGGCGAGGCCGCAACGAGCAGAGTAACCAAGGCGAACAGGGCGCACGGACGCATCGGGAATCCTCCTGGAAAGACGGGACTGGGAAAGGAGTATATTCGGCTCGCCGGCGCCATGCACGCGGAAACGGCAGGCGGGCCGCTGGAGATTTGCTCGCGTTCGCTCGAATCTCGCCAGCAGCTTTTCGTCAGGGACATCGTGGCCCCTTTTCCCGGTTCACGAAGTGACCGATCGTTTCCGTGCCGTCTTCTTCAATCCGGCGCAGAACTCCCAGCCGGTCTGGGACAGGCTCGTAACGCGGGAAGGGCTGCACCTGCAGGTACTCCTTCACACGCTGCCGCCCGACACCGGTGCTCAATACCCGTGGTGGGCGGCGGCGTGGAGCTGTGCCTGTTCCTCGGTCGTCAGGCCTGCGATGCGTTCGGGATCAAACAGATGATCACGGGTTAGATGAACCCAAAAGGTCATTCCACTCACACCGGCTTCGGGGACTTCGACCGTTGCCAGCCAGGTCCGCAGTTCGTCCGCTTGCAACGAACGCAGCCAACGACTCGGCGGACGTCCGTGGCGAGCCCGGCGATTGCAGCTCGGTTCCCCCGGTTCCCCCGGCGGACTCGCGTCAGCCGCGTCGCCGACCGTGACGGTCTCCTCCGAATCGATGGGGCCTGGATCACCGGGCAGATCGCTGGGGCCTGGAGCACTGGGGCCCGGCGCGTCGGCTCGTGTTTCGTGCTCGTCTCGAATCGCCCCCTGGCGGTTGGAGTCGGGATCGCGCTCCGGTCGTGGGCGGCGGACGTGAACCGGGACGGCTTCATCGTCGAGATAGCCGTCCTGCTCAGCACCGCGCCGCCCGGAATGCTTGTGAACCGGGCGCGTCCTCCCACTCAGCTTCCACACCTCGTCAATGAACGTTTGCCGCTCGAACCAATACCAGAGTTCGTTTTCCTCCAGGGTCCAATGTTCGCCCTCGCCCCCCGGCTGGTCGCTGTCCGTGGCCCGCATGACGGCCGCCGCCAAGCTGTCGAGGCTTTCAGCGCCGAGACGCTCACTTAAACCGAACAGGCCGAGGCCGACCCAGAAGGCAAATCGACGCCGCGTGAAGCGGGAGCGGCGGCGTGGTTCGAAGGAAGGTGGGATAGGTTTCATGGGTTCGGAACCGGCACAATTTCAACGTGACGGACAAACGCTGGCCATCACAGGAGCCCCCCTCTGATTGTTCGTCGTGACCATGCATGGGCGAATGCATTTTCACCTGCCACGGGTGTGTATATCGGTCGGCCGGCCGCGCTCTTGCTCATGAGTGCCGTTCACCCGCACAATCTCCATAACCCGAGCTCTCGGAGTCTTCATTGCGAGCCCTTCGTTCCCGTGGCCTGGGCTACGGACTACTACCTGGGACCGCCTTCGGGGTCCGGGAAGGACAAGCTCCGAATCCTCTCCTCCCTGGCGCTCGACTGTCCCCATGGAGAATATCGATTCGGTCACTGAAGCAGACGCCGCATCGCCCCGGCCACGCCAAGGGTCACCTGGGTCATCGCGGCATAATCCAGCGTGTCGGGCAGGTCGCTTTCCAGGTGATAATGCGGATTGCGCAGAAAGCTGGTGTCGGTCAGCATCAGTGCCGGATAATCCTCGTCCCAGAATGAGCTGTTGTCGCTCAGCCGAATCTCAAAGATGCTTTCCGGCAGGACAATCGAGAACAGCGGCAGCCGAGTCGCTCGCTTGAAACCGCGCCGGAACGACCAGGTAAGCCGTGCGGAGGACGGGTTGCCCACCGCCGCCAAGAAGTTGCCTCGTTTGGGAAAGCACCGGTGCAAGAACCGAGGAATCGTCGGCGGTACCGACTGCGTCCCGACCTCCTTCTGAAAGTAACCGACCATCTCGAGGCACAGCATCCCGACGATCTGCTCGTCTCGCTTTCGCGCCTGTCGAGCGTGGTGTTGGCTGCCCATTGAATCGAGATTGAAGTAGGGCGCTTCTTCACAAGCAAACGCGACATACCGTGCCGATCGGCTGGCGACATGCTCACACAAAAGTCGGCTGACCTCCAGCAGCACGGCGACGGCGGAGGCGTTATCGTCAGCCCCAGGCGTCATGGGGACCGTGTCGTAGTGGGCACCCAGCAAGACCGTTTGCTCAGCACGCTTGCCCCCTTTCCGCTCGACGATCAGGTTTCTGGCGTCGTCCCCCAGCGCTTCGAATGGTTCCTCATCAACCGAGTAACCCATCTGCGACCATTGGCTGCGGATGTAGCCGACGGTAGCCTCGATTGATTTCGGCTTGCTCAAAATTCGCGGACCAATCAGGCCGGCCAAGCGATCCACGTGGAGCCGCAGGTTGGTTTCGACCAACTGAAGATCAGGATTCATCGTCATGCGGTGCGCGTAACACGATAGGCGACCAACCCCGCGGCCAACAGGGCGAATCCGGCTGCGATCCAGGGCCAAAGGCGGGGCGGGTCGGGGGCAGCACGCTCACCGGCACTCAACCCACTCGCTTCGATGCGGATCGATTCCAGCCGCATCTGGGTGCGGGTCGCCGTCCGTCCTGTGGTTGCCCAGATCTCGAAATGCTTCACCGGCTGGGGCGGCGCCGCGAACTCTCCAACGAACTCCAGCGCCTGCGGATTGGTCCCGCCGTGAAAACGGAGCCGGCCGCCGGTCCGCTCGATCTGCACTTGCCGCACCGGCCGCACGAATTTTTCCACCGCCGTTGTGCCACGGTCGGGCCCGGCTTGTGCATGACCCCGGACAACCCAGTCTCCATTGACGAGCCGAAGGTGGGCCACCGAGGCCGCCTGGTCGTCCTCGCCAAAAACCACTCGCAGGATCAACCCCGCTCCGGAGCCCTCGGGCGGTGCGTCGATCCGGTCGATAGTAAAGCGAAGCGTGGCCACAAAATCCTCCTCCGCCGAGAAACGGGTCCGGAAACCGTTGGTCGGCATCGGTTCGTCCCCATTCCCTTGGAAATCGACGACCCAGCCATTGGGCACAATCCGCAGATGCTCCAGCGTCGGGTTGTAACGGCGATCGATCGCCGGCTCCCCCGGAGTCGCCGGTCCAAACGAATGCTCAAACACCTCCGCCGCCGATGCCGTCCCCGACCCGGCGGCGAGGCCAAACGCGACGAACCACATCCAAAGCCGTTGCCACCGACAACACAACATCATGAACATCCTGGGGACAGGGGGAGCGGCCAGCTTTCTGACAGAGTCGCTGCAAGCATTCATGGCGGCATCTCCAAAACCTCCCCACCGGCCGGGCTCAACAGCGCCCGCAGCACTTGCCAATCGATCTCGCGGCTGAGCGAACGCGTTGCGCTATCGACGAGCGAAAAGTTAGCGACACCGCGGTGGGGCGACCCCCAATTCTCTTTGTACTCGATCCCTGCACGGTCCGGCTGGATCAACAACCCGACACGTCCAGTCCCTTTGGAGCCGCCACTGAAAATCGGTTCGTCCCAATACCAACTGGTCGCGACCTGGACCGTTGGATCGAACGCCTTTTCTCCTAACAGCAACGTCTGACTCAGACCGTCGGTGATCTCGGCAAGTGAAAGGGCATCGGGCCGGTTGGGACAAACCGAAACGTTCGCGGCATAGTCCGTCTTCGCCCACACCCGCCCGGCCGATTCATAACGACCATTCTCGTCGTCCACCGGAACCTGCGGTGCCGCGCGCGAACGGCTCGGACAGCGAAATAGTGGGCCCGCCTGCTCGACCTGAATCGATCGATACGCTGCCCCCTGTTCAATGTCGGGCAAAATCGCATATGCCCAGCTTCCAGGTTGTTCCTGTGGCCGCGCGCCAGGACGTCCAACGCCCCAGCGAAAGACAGAATCGATCTGCAGGTCGTGCGTGCGGATGGGAACCAATTCCCCATCGACATTCTCGACCAGGCTATCGTCGTCCCAGCCCCCGTTGCCCGGTAGCCGCCTCAATCGGCTCTCGTGGTGCATCATCCCCAAGGCCAACTGCCGCAATTGATTGGCGCACTGAAGGCGCCGCACCGACTCCCGCATCTCCTGCACCGCCGGCAGCAGCAGGGAAACAAGCAGCCCGAGGATACTGAGCACTACCATCAACTCGATCAGCGTCACGCCGGGGCAGTGCCGGCGCGAGCCGCCCAAGCCGCTTGGAACGCCGCGTGCCCCCGTTCCCACGGCTTGGCAGGTAAAGGGGTACGTGGAACGCCCATCGAACCTGTCGCGATTCAACCGCACGTTATCGACCACTCGCCATCTCATCTGATTCCCCTTCCGCGCCCCGATATCGATATAGCAAGAACCGCCCGACGCGGGCCAGTTGCTCAAATTCCTCCGGCCGCTCCTCGACCCATGCGAGCGTCGAAGCATACCTCTCCATCCAATGATCGTCCCCTAAAGGAACGACCAAATGCGTGATCCGATGCTCGTGCAGATAGTCGTCCAATGCCTCGGCATTTGCTAGGTACAAGGGACGAGCAACCCAATGCTCGCGTCGCGAACCCAGCGATGGATAATAGCGGTACTCGCACATACACAACCGCGCCCCGTCCAAATACCTCCCTGCAATATCATCGATCCGGCGCCGCAAAATCATGGAAAAATGGTTTGTATAGTCGCGATGCCACTGAATCGACAACATTGGTGTCGCTACCAATGCAGCCGCACCGGTTAACGCCATGATCCTCAGTCTCCATCGCAATCCCCCCCACCGCAACAACTCACCACAGACAATCAGCACCAGGGCCGCATTGATCGTCATCAACCCCCATTCCAGCGCACTCCAGTCCAACGCAGAGTGCCGCACGATGCGAACGCCACGCTCTCGCATCCAGGTTCGCCATCCGTACTGCGGCGCCAAATGCCAGCCAACGGTCCCCACCACTGTCACCAAAACGAACAACTGGCTAAAGCGGACCGCCAGCGGACGCGCCCTCCCTTGCCGCCTCCACCATCCACCGCGGTGCAGCGCCCAGGCGACAGCGAGTATCGAACTGGCTGCCAATGGCAACCCGAACCGCACCGGATGGTACTGCAACTGCAGCATGTTGCGGGTACCCAGCTTTGTCTCCACCACGTTGGGCGTGATGAAATAGATCGCGAGGCAACCGAGCAGGACGGCTGCCCACCACTGCGTCACCCAGCGGCCGCGCCAAATCAGCATCCCCGCTGTAACCGGAATCGCAACCACCGCGGCCACGGTGAGCGGCCCTGACTGGACCAACCAGGCCCAACTGAGCATCTTCCACACCACGACGGTGCTGCCCCCGATCAACGTGCTGGTGTGCGACTCCGGGCGCATCGTCGCCCATGCATCGGGAATCCCCAACGGCTCAAACCCTTTGGGATACAGCGGCGATCCAGCCAATCCCCAATTGCGCAGGTACCAATACGCCCCCAGAACGCCGACACCCACCGCTGTTGACACGACCACCATCGCCGCCTGCCGCCACCCCCGCCGCCGCACCGCGACCAACGCCGTCGCTGCTGCCGCCACCACGACATACCCGAGGGCATAGTACTTGATCCCCGCCAACAGGCCCGCTGCCACACCGAACATCCCAAGATCGATCCATCGCCCTCGCTGGATGAATTCGTAGCCAAATAGCAATGTCGCCAGGAAGAGCGCCACCACTGCGACGTCGTTCTCCGCTGACGTGATTTGGCGCAGCACCGGCTGGGACGCCAGAATCGCCGCGGCCGCCAGCAGCCTCACAGGGGGAACCAATCGTAGTCGG
>CAYWXT010000272.1:0-7246 GCA_964462125.1 uncultured Pirellulaceae bacterium
CCGGCTCGGCGGGACGGATGTACTCCGAAACGGATGTTGAAGCGGCAAGACGCAAACTTTGCCAAGACGCCTCGGCGCCGGAGCACGTCCCGGCATCGCTACGATTCGGCCCGGCGGGACGGATGTACGTCCGTTTCGCCGAAACGGACGTTGAAGCGGCGAAGACGCAAACTTTGCCAAGACGCCTCGGCGCCGGAGCACGCCCTGGCATCGCTACGATCCGGCCCGGCGGGACGGATGTACTTACCACTACCGGTACTGCACTACCGGTACTGCTGCAGCACCTCTCGGATCAACTCGCGCTCCTGATCCCGGCCGCTTTGCTCCAGTAAATCGCTTGCCCGCCGTACCCGCTCCTCGACCGGCATGTCGAACTGGCGGATCACCCGCAGGTAACCTCGGATCACGCGGATTCGATATCGCGACGGTCGCATCTCCCGCACGAGTTGCTCGAGCGTGTCGGCGACCTCCACCGTCGGCCATTGACCGAGCGCCTGGGTGGCTGCGTCGACCAGTGATTCCTCTGGACTGCGGGCCGCCTCGGCGACAATTTCAAGCGATCGATCCCCGCCCATGAACGCCAGTCGCTGCAACATCGCCTGCTGTCTCGGCGGGGCCAGTTCGCCCATCATCTCCCCCATCACGTCGGCCGCCCGGTTCGGCGGCATGCGGACCAACGCCCGCTCGACCACGGCCGACTCGGTCGCGGGATCCAAGCTGCCGACCAGCTCTTCGATCAGTCGCAACACGCTTTCAAGTTGATCGACCGACGTCGTCGCGGCAGCGGCGAGCAAGAGCGAATCTCGCAAATCCCCTTCGGTCGACTGGGCCAGGTCCAGCAACGGGTCGGTCGCCCGCTCCAAATGTCGCGCCGCGGCGTAACTCGCGAGCCCCCTCAAGATCGACTCGCGTTCCTCACGCTGCCCCGAAGCGGCGGAAGATAAACGCTCGGCGATCGCCCGATCGAGGGGCACCGAACCGAGCTCGGCCAAGCCGGGAAGGACGGCGGGGGCCAACTCGGGGTGTCCATCGATGACCTCAGGCAATGTTTCCGCGCCGGCGAACTGCCCCAAGGCGATCAGGGCCTCCAACGCCCGCTGAGCAACCTCTCCCTCGGCCGACTCGAGCAATGCCGAGACTGCATCGGTCACCTCGCGGTTGCCAAGATCGGCCAGGGTGATCAGGGCGACGACTTGGCGGGACGCCGCGAGCCCTGGCAGCGATTCGGCAATCAACGGCGCCGCACGGCTCCCCACTTGGCGGGCCGACGCGATCCCTTGGCGAAACTTCGATTCCGATTTCGACGTCAACTGGTTCCGCATCCGGGTACGATCCTGTTCCGAAATCTCGTCAGCCGCGTCGGCCGATCGATCAGTTGGGCTCGGAGCCTGGTCCGATTCGATCTGCCGCAGGGCACGCCTCGCAGCGGATTGCACAGCCGCATCGTCCGACTCGGCCAGCGTCTCCAGTTGCGCCGCCGCCGAGGTGATTCCGCGCTGACCAATCGAATGCACAACCCCCGCCAGCTCGTTCCCGCGGAGTGTCGACAGCGCGTCGACCAATGCCTCCTCCGCTTCGGCGCCGGGAATCCGCTCCAGCGCCGTTCGGGCGTACCCGGAAAGCTGCGGATCCGGGAGCAATTCGGCCAGGGCAGTGACGGCCGTGGCATCACCACTGATCGCCAATCGCTGGCACGCCTTCGCCTTCTCATAATCGGAGCTGTCGTTGGACGTCAGCTGTTGTACCAATGCCGCGACATCGGGCTCGCCCGGCAGCCGATCTTGCCCGCGCGCGCCCAAGGGAATCGAGACCAGCAAGCTGGCCAGCAATGAACGGATGATGAACGCGGAAACAAAAATGCGAAGCATGTCAATCAAAGTGTGTGAGGAAGAAAGTACATCCGGCGCGCTGAGCCGGAGGCCCATCTACACGCCGTAAGGTGCCCGCATCGCGCGGCTCCGCAATCGGTTGGCTTGTTCATCGTCAACGAACGATTCGGTCGCCGGGTCGACGCGAAGCTTCCGCTGGAGCATCCAGCTGACCGCGGCGGTGTGACAGGCGATGTGGGAGGACCGCATCACCTTTGCATTGGCACGCGGTTCACGCCGTGTCTTGACGCAGTCGAAGAAGTTCCGAACGTGCTTCCAGGGAATCGTTCCTGCGTCGGCGGGGGGTGGCAGCGCCCGGCGAATCTCGTTTCCAGAGACCGCCATCCGCCCCGAATCACCGGTCTCGACCCAGCCATCGGTCCCTTCGAATCGTACCGGGCAGGTTCCCAGGCCCATCCAACCATTCTTTCGTAAGACGACGTTGACGCCGTTTTCGTAGCGGCCTTCGATCACGTTGTCCCCCGGGACGTCCTGCGGCTCCCACTGTACCGGCATCGAACCATCGGCGTCGCAGGCCCACTGACAGAGATCAAGCGTGTGGGCGCCCCAATCCAGCAGCCGGGCGCCGGAATCGAAATCGTGGTAGCCCCGCCACCGGCCGTTGACGTACGCCTCGTTGTAAGGCCGCCAAGGAGCTGGACCGAGCCAACGATCCCAATCGATCACCTCCTGCGGCGGTTCCGGTTCCGCCGGTAACCAGTCATGCCGATTGACCAGTTCATAGATCGAGGCATGCACGGTCTTCAGCTCGCCGAGCTGGCCGTCACGGGCCAGGTGCACTGCATGGGCAAAGTGATCCTGGGTTCGCCGCTGCGTCCCCGCCTGAAAGACCCGGCCGGTTCGCTCGATTGTCTCCGCCAACTTCTGGCACAACTCAATCGTGATCCCGCACGGTTTTTCACAGTACACATCCTTGCCCGCCTCGGCCGCATGAATCGACGCCGGGGCGTGCCAGCGATCCCCCGTCGCGATCAGTACGGCGTCGATGTCGTCCCGTGAGAGCATCTCATGGAAGTCGAGATAGGTTGCGCAGCGGTCGTCCCCGTTCTTGTCATCGGCCAACTGCTTGACCGCCGCCCGGCGGTCGGCCCGCACATCCGCAATCGCGACAAACTGGACATCGGGCTGCTCCAGCATCGCCTCGAGCACCTTGGTTCCGCGGTTGCGAATCCCGATGCCGCCCAGCCGAATCCGCTCGCTCGGCGCCACGGCCCCATCCAGGCCGAGCGCCGAGGAAGGGATGATCGTCGGGGCGGCCAAAACCCCCGCACCTGCCACCGCCGCGGTTTTCGCAAACTCGCGGCGATTGGATTGATCGCTTCGCATCGCTCTCGGTCCCTGGGGAAATCAACTTCTAGCTTGCCACGCCAGAGGTCAAATCATACCCGATGGAGCAACGCCCGCAAAACTTCCGCCCCCCCTTGGAAGACAGAGCCTAGCCCTTAACCGCCCGGATGACGGTCCCCAGCACGATCAGCGTCCCGAGCGCCGGGATCACCACTAGCGCTAACCGGGGTTGGGATGCGATCGCGATCAAACCGACCACCCCCAAAACAGCGATCCCGGGGGGCAGCCATCGGGCCGGGCGGCGAAGCGAATCCCACGCCAACCAGAGAGCCCCCAGAACCAACCCGATCCGAGCCATCGCTGCCGCAGCGAACACGTTCGAACTCTCCGAACCGTACCAACGTGAGAACACCGAGCCGGCCAGCAACACGATCGCCATCACCAACACCAGGGTCCGCTTGGCATCAGCCGGTTTCGCCTTCCGGTCATCTGGAGAATTCCTGCTCATCGTTCCTTCCAGGATAACGAATTCGCCAACGCAGCCCAGGCCGTCGCGTCGTTGGAATTCAGCGTGGGAGAGTGGCGACCAAGCGAGCGGCCGCGGAGTGGCAAGAAGGGGCGTTCCCACGCGGGAGCGTGGTTACGAGGATGGATGTTGAGTGATGGATGTTGAGTGTTGAATGTAGAATGTTGACCGATCACGGGAGAAAAACGGCGATGAAACTGCTCTGCTTCAGCGACCTGCACCGAGACCGGGACGCCGCGGCCGCTTTGGTACCGCAGGCCGAGGAGGTCGATGTGGTGATCGGCGCCGGCGACTTCGCGACCAAGCACCAGGGGCTCTCCGACACGCTCGATGTCTTGGCCCAGATCTCCAAGCCGGCGATACTCGTGCCGGGAAACGCCGAGACGGTGGAGGAGCTGCGCGGTGCGACCTCAGGCTGGCCGTCCGCCCACGTTTTGCACGCCGAGGGCTGCGAGATCGACGGTGTCGCGTTTTGGGGAGTCGGCGGCGGCATCCCTGTGACCCCGTTTGGCGATTGGAGCTACGACTTCGATGAGGACCAGGCCGCGGCGATGTTGCAGGGGTGTGGTGAGGGAGGGGTGCTGGTGGTTCACTCTCCCCCGCTCGATACGGTCGATCAGGACGCCAGCGGACAGGTTCGCGGCAGCCGCGCGATCCGCGAGTGTGTCAAACGGCGCCGCCCGCAACTGGTCGTCTGCGGTCACATCCACAGCGACTGGGGAAAATCGATCTCCCTCGGGCCATCCCAAATCCTCAATGCGGGTCCACACGGCAAACAGCTCGAAATCTGAGAGCCGCTCCGGAAACTCGGTTTTGCCCGCACAGCGGCTACCACCAGCCCCTTCTCGCGGCGATGCCACGATCGGTCTTGCCTTGAGACACCCGCATGGGTTATCTCTCGCGCACACGGACTCCGGACGGATGCCGGAGACCCGCATGATCCCTGCGGCAGGATGCCCTCGATGCCAGCTAGGCTCTGTTTGAAAACCTGGACGATGGCCCTTCAAGGCCATCGACGGCGCGCGATGATCGGCCCGCTCGCCATGTTCTGTCTGGTCGCCGCTGGCTGCTCGTCGCTGTGGCCCGGGAATTCAAATGATCCGGAGGAAGAATCGCGGCTTCGCGAGCTGTTGACCGCTCCCAAGCCACCGGCGTTGATTCGCGAAGCGGCGGTGCCGTACGGGCTGCAGTCGATGGCCGTCGAAGGGGTGGCCGCAGTCAACGGGTTGGCCGGCACCGGAGGCCCCCCCGATCCGTCCCCGTTCCGCGATCAGTTGATCCAGGAAATGAAGCGGGAGAACGTCAGCGATCCGAACCGGTTCTTGGAAAGCGATACCACGGCGTTGGCTCGCGTTCGCACGATCATTCCGCCCGGAGCCCGACGTGGTGACCCGCTGGATCTCCAGGTCATGTCTCCGCCGGAAAGCCGCGCAAGCGATCTGCAGGGCGGCTGGGTGATGAACACCCGACTGCGTCAACAGCAGATGATCCGCAAGACGATCCGCAAGAGCGATGTCAAGGCGATCGGGATCGGACCGGTCCTGACCCGCGCCGCCCACACCCCAGAAGACGACCCAGCTCTCAAGCTCGACGGGCTCGTCCTCGCCGGCGGTCGCGTCCAAGAGGATCGCAAACTCGGCCTGATGCTTCGCCCCCAATACAAACACGTCAAGGTTGCCGCCAATTTAGCCACCGCCATCAGCCGTCGCTTTTTCTTCTTCGACGGGACGACACGCCGGGGGATCGCCGACGCGAAGGAAGATGACTTCATCGAAATCGAGGTGCATCCCCGTTACCGTCGCAATGAACACCGCATGATCGAGGTGATTCGCTCCGTCAGCGGTCGCCCCGATTCAGCGTCGAGCCAGACGCGGTTGGCCGAACTGGCCGAGCAGTTGGCCGACCCGGCCACGGCCTCCGATGCCGCCCTGCAGCTCGAGGCGATCGGCGAAAATGCGGTCCCCACCCTGTTGGCAGGACTTGAGTCAACGAATCCAGAACTTCGCTTCTATGCCGCCGAGTCGTTGGCATTCATGGACCGCGAAGAATCGATCGGCCCACTGGAACAGGCCGCGCGGGAGACGCCCGCCTTTCGGCATTCCGCCTTCGCCGCCCTGCAAGGCTTCGAGAACTCGCGGGTAGCCGATGCGCTCGACCGACTGATGGACGAACCGAGCTTGGAAACCCGCTACGGCGCTTTCTGCACCATCCGGCGGCGTCCCGATGGACGACGGCGGCTGCGGGGCGAATCGATAGGGGATTCCTTTCGACTCTATCACGTCGCCTCCGATGCCCGCCCCGCCATCGTGGTTTCACTCCGCGAGACGGCCGAAATCGTCCTGTTCGGATCCATGTCTCCGATTCAAATTCCCGAGTTCTTCTTCGGGCCCGCTGGGATCATGATCAAGCCCGAAGACGACCAGGAGGAAAAGCTTCGAGTCAGCCGCTTTCAACCGGGACAGGATGACCAGCGGACCGTCGTCCCCGCGACACTTGAAGGCCTGATCGAAGGGGTCGTCGCCGTCGGTGGCGGCTACGGAGAGGTGATCGCCGTGCTTCGCTCCGCCAAAGCCGAAGGCCACATCACCGATCAACTCGCCTTCGACCCCCTTCCCGAACCGCTGCGAACCTACTACCGAGACGATGAGGAGAGGGACGACAAGGAGGGGGACGACGACGAACAGGGCGAGCAAACTGCGGACGAACCCCCCAGAGTCGTTCGAAGACTTCGACGAGCGCGAATCTTGAGCCGATGACGCTAGCCACGGGCTCCAGCACGCCCACGGTCGAGGCCGCAATGTCCGCGGTCGGACCGGTCGGCTCTGGGAGCACGCGAAAGTCTGTGCCATTCAGTCTGGATCCCTGTTTTACGTGGCGGTGCCGGTGGGCGACTGAAGCTTCTTCTGCGCCGCCTGCAGGAACTGCAGTGACTCCAGCGGCGTGATCGTGTCAAGGTCGAGTTTTCCGATCTCTTCCAACAACGGATGGTCGGCGAACCCGAACAGGGTCAGCTGATAGGTCCCCCGCGTCGACTCGCCGGCCGGCGTTGTGATCGTCGGTCGGTCATAAGCGTCGCGGTGATCCGCTTCCAACTGCGACAGCACGTCCTTGGCCCGTTCATTCACCGCGGCGGGAACGCCGGCGAGCCGGGCAACGTGGATCCCGTAGCTCTTGTCGGCCCCGCCGCTGACGATGCGGTGCAGGAACACAACCTCGTCGTTCCACTCTCTCACCGCCACGTTCAAGTTCGCCACCCGCGGCAGGGTCTCCTCCAGTTGCGTCAACTCGTGATAGTGGGTGGCGAACAGGGTGCGGCAACCGATCTGTTCATGCAAATACTCGGTGATCGCCCACGCCAGAGAGAGGCCGTCGTAGGTGCTGGTGCCGCGGCCGATCTCGTCCAAGATCACCAGGCTTCGGGAGGTGGCGGTGTTGAGAATCCGCGCCGTCTCGACCATCTCGACCATGAACGTACTCTGGCCGCGGCTCAGTTCATCGCTCGCCCCGACCCGGGCGAAGATCCGATCGGCAATCCCGATCTCCG
>CAYWXT010000273.1:0-7083 GCA_964462125.1 uncultured Pirellulaceae bacterium
TTTCGAGCCTTTATCGCCGAAGCCTTCGTGATCCCCACTGGATCGATGGCGCCAACGCTGATGGGGGCCCACAAGGACTTGGCCTGCGACCGCTGCGACCATCCCTTCCCCTTGGGCGCGAGCCTGGAACGCCGCGGACCGGAGACCGACGCGGCGGTCGTCGGCGGGATCTGTGTCAACTGCCGCCATCCCAACGTCCTCGACTTGGCCGACGACGCCGACCACACAACCTTCAGCGGCGACCGGATCCTGGTCAGCAAGTTCGCGTACACCTTGAGCGAACCGGAGCGTTGGGATGTGATTGTCTTCAAGTTTCCCGGGAATCCCAAGCAGAATTACATCAAGCGATTGGTGGGACTTCCGGAAGAAACATTGACAATCCGCCACGGTGATGTCTACGTGCGGCCGACCGACCAGGACGCAGTCCGCGAGGAGATCCTCCGCAAGGAGCCGAAACGATTGTTGGCGATGCGTCATCTGGTCCACGACAGCGACTACCAAGCACCGGTCCTGGTCGCGGCCGAATATCCCTCCCGGTGGCAGCCTTGGAAGCGGGGTGCTGAAGCCCCCCCCAGCGATGGCTGGAACATCGAACGGGATTCCAGCGGACTGGCGGCGACGGTGCAGGCGGGGGAATCGTCCGAACCGAAATGGTTGCGCTACTTCCATCGCTGGCCAACCGAACGGGATTGGGAGGAGGCCGACGCCGCAGGGTCGCTCGCCAATGTCGATCCTTACGCGAGCCGGCTGATCACGGACTTTTATCCGTACAATTCGTCGATCTCGGTCGACGCGCGGGAAGTCTATCGACGCCGGCCATCGCAACGACATGGGTCGCGGCTGGGGCGAATGTTCGGCAGCGGCTACGGCGGGGGCGTTTTTGACCCAAATTTTCAGTCGGGCGGCAGCCTCGACCAGTTTCGGCGACTGTCATACGGGGCTCACAATACCGGTCGGGATGGCCTGCATTGGGTTGGAGACCTGATCTTCGCAACCGACATCGAGACCTCCGCGGAGAGCCAGGAGTTGACCTTGGAACTGGTCGAGGCGGGCGTCCGCTTCACCTGCCGATTCGATCTTCAAACCGGCGCCGCGGTGCTGGGCATCCGCGATGAACTGTCCGCCGAGGAGTCCGCGTTGCCCTTTGAAGATGCCGCCGGCGCCACCTCGTTGGCCCCCACCGCATCGACCAGCGTGCGGGCCGGACGGCGGTGTGAGGTGCGTTTCAGTAACTGCGATGACCAGCTGCTGCTTTGGGTCGATGACTCCTTGGTCCGCTTTGACGCTCCCACGACCTACGACACCCGCCGATTCCGCCCCGCGTCGGAGAACTATCCTCGATACGACGGCAATCAGCACCCACTCGATGCAGCCCCGGTCGGTGTGGCGGTCCAGGGGGGCAACGCCACGATCCGGCACTTGCGGCTCGATCGCGATAAGTACTACATCGCAACCAAGGACAGCCAAGGCGGCGTTTACGATTACGACCGGAGCAAGCTCTGGTCGCTGACCGGCGAGGACGTTTCGATGCGGGAAATCCAAACTGTGATGGCGGACCCGGCGTTGTGGTCCCAGTTCCCCGGCTGGGATGCCCGAAGGTCGGTCAGCTATGTGCTCCAAGAGGATCAGTTCTTTCCGATGGGGGACAACAGCCCGGAAAGTCTCGACGCCCGATGCTGGGCCGGCGCCAAGGTCGGGGCGCACCGAGCGGTCGATGAGGACGCCTATCGTTGGTCGCACGCCTCCTACGTCCCCCGAGACCTGTTGGTGGGAAAGGCGGTGATGATCTTTTGGCCCCACCCCTGGAACTCGCCGGTCCCCTTCACCCCCAATTTCCGCCGGATGCAACTGATTCGCTAGGCTTTGTCACCGCGTCAAAGCGCGATGTTCGATTCGAAAGGATTCGATCCCATGGATGTTCTCGATCCGGCACCGGCGGGCGCACCGAACCCGGGCGCGACGTTTCCGATCCTGCAGGCCATCGGACTGCAAAAAACCTACGGCCGACGATGCGTCGTCGACGGCGTCCAACTGCATGTCGGCGCCGCTGAAATCGTCGGGCTGCTCGGCCCCAATGGCGCGGGCAAGTCAACCTGCTTTCGAATCATCTGCGGGATGATCCAACCCGACCGCGGACAGGTGTTTCTCAGCGGCCATGATGTGACCGAATGGCCGATGTTTCGCCGCGCCCGCGACGGGCACATGGGCTATCTGCCGCAGGAACCGAGCGTGTTCAAGAAGCTGACGGTCGAACAGAACATCTCCGCCCTGCTCGAAATGCTTGGTGCCAACCGGGCCACTCGCAAGGCCCGCACGCAGGAGCTGTTGGAAGAATTCAACATCACCCACCTGCGGAAAAGCAAAGCGGCCGGGCTCAGCGGCGGCGAACGCCGGCGTCTCGAAATCGCCCGCTGCCTCGTCTCGGATCCCTCCATCGTCATGCTCGATGAACCCTTCGCCGGGATCGATCCGGTCACGGTCCAGTCGATTCAAGGGGTCATTCACCAGCTGCGGGACAAGGGGATCAGCGTGCTGATCACCGACCACGCCGCCCGCGAAATTTTGGGGACCGTCGACCGCTGCTATGTGATCTACCAAGGACAAGTCTTGATCGATGGTTCGCCCACCGAGGTCAAGCAACATCCGAAGGTCCGCGAGGAATATTTAGGAGACCTCGATGGCGCCGCTGTCGACCATCCCGCCATGCCCAGTCACCACCTCCCCCCGTCCCCCGAGCCGGCGACGACTCAGCTGCCATCGGTCGGCCAAAGCCCGCGGCGACGGCATGCCGATCGCTAGCGCCCCTTTCAGAGTCACCGCACCCCGGAGCTACCATGGATGACGCCGAACCACGCGACGATTCGCAACGCCTGCTCGAAATCGCCGTCGAAGCTGCCCGGCTCGGCGGTGAGGTGCTGATGCGATATTTTCGCGACGGCGTTGAAATTCGCAATAAATCGGCCGGCGGTGGCAAGGCGTACGACCTGGTCACCGATGCCGATTTGGAGAGTGAATCGGCGATCGCCCAATATTTGCGGAATACCTGTCCGGAGCATGATCTGCTCGGTGAGGAGGCACTGGCTGGCGGGCGGATCGATGCCGACCAGTTGTGGGTCATCGATCCGCTTGATGGAACCAATAATTTCGCGCACCAAATCCCGCACTTTGCCGTTTCGATCGCCTATTACCAGCATGGGCGGCCGGTCGTGGGGGTGGTGTGGAACCCGGCCCACGAGGATTGGTTTACGGCGGTTCGTGGCCACGGCGCGTCCCACAATGACCGGCCGGTCCGTGTCAGCGACGATGCGGCCCTCACCCAGGCTCTGATCGGGTGTGGGTTCTATTACGACCGCGGGGAGATGATGCGCAGCACCTTGGCAGCGATCGAGACCTTCTTCGGTCGCCACGTTCATGGAATCCGCCGATTTGGGACCGCTGCCCTGGATCTCTGCTTTGTCGGCTGCGGCCAATTCGGAGGATTCTTCGAGTACCAACTTTCCCCGTGGGATTTCGCGGCCGGTCGGCTGTTTGTCGAAGAGGCAGGGGGCCGGGTAACGACGGCTCGGGGAGCGCCGCTGCCGCTGGCCAAGTCAAGTCTGGTAGCCAGTAATGGCCGACTGCATGAGGCGATGATCGACATCACTAGCAACCATTACCCCGTCTCGCTCGACTGATTGGCGGTATCTTGGATTGGCGGTACACCCGCGGTCAGCGATGGGGCGTTATTCTATCGCAGTGGCAGAGGTTTGTACTGCGTTGTGGGAACGCCAGGCCCTGCTGATGCGTCGAACTGTGGATTCCGTATAGCCTGGAAAATCCGCTGATCCCCAGGAGCCCGATGTCGATGTTCAATCTCCGCCGGCTTTACGCTCGGGCGGTTTTTTATCCGACGCTCCTCTGGAATTTGCTGCTGGGACGCTGGCTGAAGCTCCGTCACTGGTGGGACTTCATTGATCCCCAGGTGATCGTTGGAGCTCGGCCGTTTCGGCGTGACGTCGACCGATTGCACCAGGAGGGGGTCAATGCGGTCGTCAACACGTGTGAGGAATACGCCGGGCCGACGGTCGAGTACGCGCAGTACGGGATCGAGCAACTGCACATCCCGACAACCGACTTCACACCGCCGCGTTTGGACGACGTCGAGTTAGCGGTCGCGTTTGTGCAGCAGCATGTCGCCAATGGTGAAACGGTCTATATTCACTGCAAGGCGGGGCGGGTGAGGAGCGCCACGATCGCCCTCTGCTGGCTGATCAAGCACCGTGGATTGACCCCGGAACAAGCTCAACAGCAACTGCTGCTCCACCGTCCCCACGTCGACCGCCGGCTGACGCAGCGACCGGTGGTCCAAGCGTTCGTTCGACAGCTGGACCACCCAGCGACCGACTCCGAATTGGCCCGGCCGAACGCCGGCGGTCAGCCAGGGTAGCGCTGGGGTTGGAGTCGTTCGCCCCGTTGGTCTTCAGCACCACTTGAGCGCGGGCACAGAAATTGCATTGCCCGGAGGAGCGTTCATATCTCGAAAGTTCTTTGATCGTCCCATCGGCCCGGCACGGTTGCCGTGATGCTCATGGGCGAGGATGGCTGCCGACTTCATGCAATTCCTGAAGCAGATCGTTGCGAATTTTTCCAAAGACGGTTGCGCCATTCTCGCCGCGGCGTTGGCCTATTACGCCGCCTTTGCATTACCGCCGCTTTTGTATTTGCTCCTCACGCTGCTCACGTTCGGATTATCGGTCTACTACGAGGATGAGCAGGCGGGGGCGAAGGCGCGAGGGGCGCTGGAGAACCACGCGGCACGAATGCTGGGCAACCCTGAGATTTCGGAAGAAATTTCAACCATTTTGCAGACGCACCAACGTACAAGTGGGCAGTGGTGGAAGACGCTGCTCAGTTTCGGTGGGATTGTCGTCGGGGCGACGGGCGTTGTCGTCGCGCTGCAAACCGCCATGAATCAGGTGTGGCAGGTCAAACCCGACCCGGAAACCTCAGGCATCGGCGACCTCCTTTGGAAGCGGTTGCTGTCATTCATGATGATCCTGGGGCTCGCCTTTCTGCTGCTCGTCTCGCTCGTTGTGTCGGCAGTCGTGACCGGGATGGGGGAGCAATTGGGGGATCTAATCGGCATGGGCAGCCGCGTGGCAGCCACGTCGAACTATCTCCTTCATGCGGCGTTGGTCGGCGTCATTTTCGCCGCCATCTTCAAATGGGTGCCCGATGCGGAGATCCAGTGGCGTGACGCCGTGGCGGGGGCTGTGATGACGACCCTTTTGTTTTTGGTTGGCCGCTTCGCCATTCAGCTCTACTTTTCCTATAGCGCGCCTGCGGCGCAGGTCGGTGCGGCCGCGGCGTCGCTTGCGGTGGTTTTGATCTGGGTCTATTACACCGGCATGATCGTGTTGCTCGGTGCCGAAGTGACGCAGGTCTATGCGGCGCGACACGGAAGGGGAATTCGGCCTGAGAAGCACGCCGTCCTGGTAATTGAGCAGTACAGGCGACCGAACGAGGACGGCACAATGACGCCGGCACAATGATGCTCGGGCGCCTCCGGCCGTGGGATTTCGGCTCGATCCCGTGCTCGCGCAACACGTCTTCCTTGAGGTGCCGGTAGAGCAATCGCATGCCGGGTGGATTGACTTGACCGAACCGGGGGTGTGATAATCCGCCCCTGCATCGAGCTCGGGCGGATTGAGGCCTTGGGGCAAGGGGCAGTGGCGGATGAGGAGAACGCGAGGAGAACGGGGGCAGGGTGAGCTCAATCATGGGTCGGGCAGAAACCATGGAAGCGGTCAATTCCGCCACCGGTGGTGCCGTCGGGGGCGAGCAGGAGGACTTGCTTGCCGCCATCCGGCTTGCCTTTGTGCCGGGGATCGGTCCGAAAACCGTCCTGCGGTTACTGGAACGATTCGGTTCGCCCCGGGGTGTTTTGGCGGCAACGGCCGATGAGCTCGCCACGGCCGATGGGCTCGGCCCCAAGCTGGTGCACGCCCTTCGCACCGCTGCCCATCACGTGCCGGCCGAATCGATGCTCCAGTGGTGCCAGCAAGTCAGCGCCGCGATTCTCCAGCTGCACGGCGAGGGTTACCCCAGCCGCCTGTACGATCTCGGCGCGCCCCCGCCGATTCTGTTCGTCCAGGGGGAGATCGCCCCGGCGGATGAACTGGCCGTCGCGATCGTCGGCACACGCCACGCCACGCGGTACGGGCTGCGCCAGGCCGAGCGGTTCGCGTACGGGTTGGCCAAGGCGGGAGTGACGGTGATCAGCGGGCTGGCGCGGGGGATTGATGCAGCATGCCACGAGGGAGCACTGGGTGCCGGCGGGCGGACGATTGCTGTGCTCGGCAGCGGGTTGGGGCACATTTACCCGAAGGAACATCAATCCTTGGCCGCGTCGGTTCGGCAATCGGGGGCGGTCCTCAGCGAGTACGCTCCGGACGCCAAACCGCGAGCCGGGATGTTTCCGCAGCGGAACCGACTGATCTCCGGGTTGTCGCTGGCGACATTGGTGATCGAGGCCCCGGAGCGGAGCGGATCGTTGATCACCGCGCGGCTGGCGGGGGAACAGGGACGCGAGGTCTTGGCCTTGCCTGGGGCGGTCAACAGCCGGGCCTCCCGAGGCTGCAACCAGCTGATCCGCGATGGCGCCACCTTGGTGCAATCGGTGGAAGACGTATTGGAGTCGCTCGGCCCGATCCGGGAAGCGGTCCAAGGTGTATACGAATTGTTCTGGCGGCTTGTTTCTCTCGCACCTGCCAGACCCAAATGCGGCCTCGACGTCCGGCCGGTTGAAGACCGCTATCCACGTCTGGCCATCGTTGGAGCCGTAGACGGTGACTTCGGCCATCCCCTGGCGCATGTCGTGGCCCTCGACCAGTTCGAGCGTCACGCTTTGGTGCGTGGGAGCGACTACGTCCTGCCATAGCCAGTCGTGGTCGCCGAGCACCCAGTTACTGCTGCTGGCGGCGTCGAGGCCCATCTCGGCATAGCTGGTGCCTATCGCCTCGCAGGAGAGGGGATCGCGAATTGACCAGTAGCCATTGACCTGGTTCCAGCCGGCCCAGCCGTCTTTGAAGTCGCCGTGATAGA
>CAYWXT010000274.1:0-7077 GCA_964462125.1 uncultured Pirellulaceae bacterium
GTGCACCAGGAGGACCGCAGCGCCCACCACCAACAGCGAATCGGCGATGTTGAAATTCGGCCACTTCCAACGATCACTCGCCTGCCACAGGATCCAGTCCCGGACGCCACTTTGCCAATCTGGATCGTAGCCGGGTTGCCACCACAGGCCGAGGCGGTCGTACAGGTTCCCGATGATCCCTCCCGTGACGCACCCCAGTGCGACGGTCAGCCACCGCGAGCGGGCCGCCCCGAACCAGAACATCCAGATGCCGATGCCGACTCCGGCAAAGACCGACATCGCCGCAAAGAAGGTCCCCCGGCCGGCTCCGATCCCGAACACCGCCCCTGGATTGACCGCTGTCTCGATGCCGAAATGACCGTCGATGATCCAGTAAACGTCGCGTTGGCCCGGCAGCCCCCGCCACTCAAAAACGGCCGACTTGGTCGATAAATCGACCACAGCACCCAACGCCGCCAGGGCGAAAAAGAGGACGACGTGCCCGCGCGGCAAGCCCCGCCCCGATCGATCGGTCTCGGCTTCAGTTCCGTCCATGATGGGCTTCACGCGTCAGAGAGTCCCCTTTTCATTCCAGAACCTAGCGACAAACGGGGACAATCGATCTACTTTAAAGGTGGCCCCGAGCCGATGCGACCCCAGTTCCCGGACAATCCTGCAGCCCCCTACCCTGCTCATGTTGCTGACCGCCGAGAAGCACAACACCAAGCAGACCGACCTCGCGTTTCAACGCTGTATCAACCCTGCGTGCGCGGCGACGTACGAAGCTCGCTCCATCCGAACCTCCTGCGACCGCTGCGGCGATTTGCTTGACATCGAATACAACTGGGAGCGGGCGGCGCTGCCCAGCCGGCTGCAGGAATTCGAGGCGACGTGGAACCAGCGGACCAACCCGGTCCGCTTCAGCGGCGTCTGGCGGTTCCACGAACTGCTCCCCTTCGCCTCCCAAGACCAACTGGTCACCGTCGGCGAAGGCCAGACGCTCCTGCAGCAAGCCGACGCCGTCGCTCCCTACGTCGGCATCGATGTCGGTCAGCTTCACCTGCAGTACGAAGGGATGAACCCCTCGGGAAGCTTCAAGGACAACGGCATGTGCGCCGCGATGACCCACGCCAAGTTGATGGGCGCCAAGCGGGCCGCCTGTGCCAGCACCGGCAATACGAGTGCGTCGTTGGCCCTGTACTGCGCCGCGACGCGACTGATGAATGCGGTGATCTTCATCGGCAGCGGCAAGATCGCTTATGGCAAACTGAGCCAAGCACTCGATTACGGGGCACTGACGATCCAGATCGCCGGCGACTTCGATGACGCCATGCTCCGTGTCCGGCAAGTCGCAAGCGAAATGGGGATCTACCTGGTCAACAGCGTCAATCCCTTCCGGCTCGAGGGGCAGAAAACGATCATGTTCCGAGTCCTGGAAGCCCTCCGCTGGGATGTCCCCGACTGGATCGTTGTCCCCGGCGGGAACCTGGGCAACAGCAGCGCCTTCGGCAAAGCCTTCATGGAACTGAAACAGCATGGCCTGATCGATCGCGTCCCGAGGCTGGCCGTGATCAATGCCGCCGGCGCCGACACCCTGTTTGAACTCTACGAGCGACGCGGCGTCCGCTGGAACGGAGGCCAGGTCAATATGGACCCGATCCGGGAATACAACGACCGGATGGACCGCGAAGGTATCCGGGCCAATACGATCGCCAGCGCCATCGAGATCAACCGGCCGGTGAACCTGAAGAAATGCTTCCGCTCGCTCGAATTCACCAATGGGGTCGTTCGCCAAGTCAGCGACCAGGAAATCTTGGACGCCAAGGCCAAGGTCGGAGCCGGCGGGTTCGGCTGCGAACCGGCATCAGCGGCCAGTGTCGCCGGAGCGCGGCAACTGCGGCGGGAAGGGGTGATCGCCCCGAGTGACCGTGTCGTCTGCATCCTGACCGGCCACGAACTCAAAGATCCCAACGCCACGGTCGCCTACCACACGACCGACCAGGATGTCTTCAACCAGGTGCTCGGCAGCCGCGGTGTGACCAAGGCCAGCCACGCCAACCGCGCCGTCGCCGTCCCCAACGAAATGGACGACATCGTCAAGGCGATCCAGCTTTACTCCTAGGCCGCCCATCTCGAGGCGCCCGCCGGTGAACCTTTTCCGGGGAGACTCCTGCTCAATCAACTTTTGGGAAGATGTTCCAGGTCCGTTCGGTCCTTCGGACGGCCCGAAGCTTGCTTGAGCTTCCGTAGCCACGCGAGGGAGACGAAGCGGCAATCACCACTGCGTTCCGCCGACTCGAAAAGTTCCGCCGCCGCTACCTCTGGATAACCCGGCACGTCGTCGAAGATGTCCAGAAATCCGTGGTCGGTGATCAGCATCATCAGACGGCTGGCGCGAACGAATTCGGCGGTCACGGGGTAGGTCTTTTCGATCCCGGTCGCAGGATCGATCTCGTCGCCGATCCACTGAGCGTTGACTTCCTGCAGCGCCCTCAGAAGCGCACCGTCTCCCCCCGCGTCTCGAACAACGATCACGTCGGTGTCTTCGGTGGCCCGGACGAATCCGTGGTAGATGACAGCGTGACCGCCGATGACCACGAACCTGACGCCGTGCTTGCTTAAGACTTCAATCAGCCGAAACGGGTCGCCAAGTGCCATCGTCCCTCCGCGCGACGCGCCGCCGCCTATAGTTTCGCTGGTAGAAATGCCGCAACCCCGCCGGAGAGGATTGCAGCAGCCGAAAGGACTGGATTTGCAGTTCGCGAAACCGAGCCATTCGCTCTTCCGGCGTTTCGCTCTCGCAGAGCCTCCGCCGGTACCGGTCACGAGCTGCCATCGCGCGGGCGATCTCGGAAGGGTTCGCCGCTGGATCCCCGTCATTCATCAGGTTACCTCCCGACCGATTCTAGCCATCTGTTCTAGCCATGTGCGGTGGATCCATGCAGGTGTCGCAGAAGTCGCAGAGACTTTCGGCTCCAAACCAGCTATCTTTTCCGCCATGAGTACTCCCATCAAGATTGCTGTCCACGGTGCCGCCGGCCGGATGGGTCGCCGGGTGGTGGCCCTGGCTGCTGAAAACCCATCCTTTCATCTGGTGGCGGCGGTGGAGCACACCGACCACCCCTCCCTTGGCCAGGATGCCGGATCGCTGGCGGGCGCCGATCGGCTACAGGTGCCGCTCACCGACCGCTGGCCCGCCGACGCCGACGCGGTCGTCGATTTTTCGCTCCCCGCAGCCATCGACGCCTGCGTCGACCATTGTATCGCCACCGCGACACCGCTCGTGGTCGCCACGACGGGACTGACCGTTCACCAAAAAGTCCACCTCCGGCACGCCGCCGAATCGATCCCGCTGGTGTGGGCCCCCAGCATGTCGCTGGCGGTCAACCTGACGATGAAGCTGGCCGAACAGGTCGCCACCACGCTCCGCGACGTGGCCGGGGGGATCGACGTGGAGATCATCGAACGGCATCACCGCTTCAAAGCGGACGCCCCGAGCGGTACAGCGATCAAGTTCGGCGAACTGATCGCTGCAAAGCTCGGGGAAGAGACCCGGCACGTTCATGGCCGCGAAGGGGACACGGGCCAGCGGCGGCGGAATGAGATCGGCTATCACGCAGTTCGCGTCGGTGACAACCCGGGAGAGCATACGATCGTGTTCGGGATGCTGGGTGAAAAGATTGAACTGAACGTCGCAGCCAGCAACCGTGACTGCTACGCCTCCGGCGCACTCGCCGCCGCCCAGTGGCTGCAAGGTCGCCCCGCCGGCCTCTACGATATGTTTGATGTGTTGGACTTGAGGAAGTGACATCCCGTACGTCCAACCCGCCGGGCTGGACCGTCACCGCGCGCACCACCGGACCCAAACGCAAAGCCAAGCCCCCCTTACCAACCGATGAGCCATGGCCAAGTGCGACGAAGGCTATCTCTGCGACGTCTGCGGCCAGGACGTGACCTCGATCGTCGACAGCGATCTGTATTTGCGGTACGTGATCGGAGAACTCGATCCGGAGGTCCTGCACACCACCCCGGAACGTCATTTGCGATGCAACCCGGTGTTGGCCCAGTTCATCGAGCACGAGAATTTCGAGCCGGTCCGCGCCGCGGGCGCCTTCACACGAGACGTACTCGACCCGGCCTTCGTCGCCGCCAGGGTGGACCTAGTCAGCCGTGGTTATGCGCGGCTGCTGGAGATCGCCGCGACCGAAGGTGACCGCGACGTGACCGCCTATCCGCTGGACGAAGTCATCGACCGCTACCGGGATGGATCGACTTCGGGTTGATCGACTTCGGAGGGATCGTGCTGGGATGCCGGTGCCGGTGCCGGTGCCGATGTCGAGTCGAGGCGAAAGAAAATCGCCACGGGCAGAAATAGAATCGCCATCGCCGCAAACACGGCACTCCGCGGCCATCCAGCCCAATCGATCAGCGCGTCCAAGACGATGTAAACGACGCCCGACAAAACGATGGCAAAGAAATTGGCCTGATTCATCACCGCGATCATTCGTCCTTTCAGCTCCTGCGGCGGGCGAGACTGCAGAAACACCTGAATCGGGATCGCGAAAAACGCCGCCGCCGCTCCCAGCAACATCAGGACGGGGATCGACCCGGCGAAACCGAGCAGATGGCCACGGCCCGGCACGCTCACCGAGAGCAAGGCGCAGAAGACGACAACACCCCATGTGCCGAGATGAATCACGGCGGTGTCGGATATCCGCCGGCAGAGCCAGCCGGCAGCAACTCCCCCGGCGGCGATCCCAACACTGATCAAGGAGACCATCAGACTCGTGCTGGTGTCGGACAACCCCAATTGCGTTTTGCCGAGCGAATTGACCGCTTGAATTGTCAAACCGGCGATCAACCAGAAGACGCACGAAGCCCCGAGGGCGAGCAGCAGCGGCCGGTCGCGCCGCAGCAGCGTCCGCATCGGCCTGGGTACCGTTAAATACTCCCACCGCAGTTTCTGCTGAGGGTCGGCGGCGGGAGATCGCGGAATCCAGAGACTCGCCACGGTCCCCACGACCGCGATCCCGATGCACAACAGCGAACCGACCCACAGGCCCCGCGCCGCTTCGAATCGGGGCAGATCCGCAGCGACGGAGAGTTCTTTCACCGGCCCCGCCACCGCAGTCCCGATGATGATCGCGATGAACGTCGTCATCAGCACCAGGCCGTTGGCCCGCGGCAGTTGCTCCTTGCGAAGCACCTCGGGAAGGATGCCGTATTTTCCAGGCCCGAAAAACGCGCTCTGCGTCCCCATCAGCAACAGCACCAGCCATAACCCATAAAAGCCGATCCAGGGGGCGGCCAGGAACGCCAGCATCCCCAGCCCCATGACGACGATCTCCGCCACCTTGCTGCTGACAATGATCGTCCGCTTGCCGATCCGGTCTGCTAAAAACCCAGCCAGACCACCGAAAATCACAAAGGGAAGCCCGAACACGATCGTCGCGATCCCCTGCAGATCGGCCGGTCCCTCCCCTGCCTCACCCTGCCCAACCGCCGCTGCCGCTGGAACCGCCAACAGCAACATCAACTGCTTGAACAGGTTGTCGTTGAACGCACCAAAAAACTGAGTGGCGAGAAACCCCAGAAACGATGGACCGGCAAGCGACAGTTCTGGCTTGGATCCATCAACAACGGTCGACGGCGACCACTCCTCGGCCTGCCGGGAAAGTGAGGGCGATTGCTCGGCTTCACGGATCGATTCGACCGGTGGGTCACTCATCAAGGGTATCCGGCAGACACTACAGAGTCAGCTCTGGGACGCTGCGATAAGATAACATCCTCGCTATCGATCTGCCCGCTGGACCCCGCTCTACGCCGACGACCAGCTCTATCGTTGGCTGTTCGACCAACGACGACAGCAGCCATGAGCTCCCCCTCCCCCGAAAACCCGGAGAAATGGGAACAAGAGTGCCGCCTGCGATCGCCAATGCGAGAGGCGCTCAACGGGTGGGCAGTTCAAGGAGCTTCTCAGCGGCCATCTTGCGGATGTCCTCGGTGATCTTCATCGAGCAGTACTTCGGACCACACATACTGCAGAAATGGGCGCTCTTGAAGGTCTCCTGCGGCAAGGTTTCGTCGTGGTACCTCTGCGCCGTTTCCGGGTCGAGCGACAGCCGGAACTGTTCGTTCCAGTCAAAGTCGAAGCGGGCTTTCGAGAGGGCGTCGTCGCGGTCCTGGGCCCCCTTGCGTCCGCGAGCAACGTCGGCGGCGTGGGCCGAGATCTTGTAGGCGATCACGCCTTGCTTGACGTCCTCCTCGTTGGGCAGGCCAAGATGTTCCTTGGGCGTCACGTAACACAACATCGCCGCTCCGTGCCAACCGGCCATCGCCGCGCCAATGGCGCTGGTGATGTGGTCGTAACCGGGAGCGATATCGGTCACCAGCGGCCCGAGCACGTAAAACGGGGCGCCATTGCAGATCTCGATCTGCTTCTCAATGTTCATCTGGATCTGGTGCATCGGAATGTGCCCCGGACCTTCGACCATCACTTGGGTCCCGTTCTCTTGGCCCCGCTTGGTCAGCTCGCCGAGCACGTCCAATTCCGCGAACTGGGCGTCGTCCGAGGCGTCGGCGATGGAGCCAGGACGGAGTCCGTCGCCGAGCGACCAGGTGACGTCGTACTGCCGCATGATGTCACACAAGTCGTCGAAGGATTCGTACAGTGGATTCTGCTTGTTGTGGGCCATCATCCACTTGGCGATCAGCGACCCGCCGCGACTGACGATCCCGGTGACGCGGTTGACGGTCAAATGCAGGTGCTCGAATTTGACGCCGCAGTGAATCGTCATGTAATCGACCCCCTGCTTCGCCTGGTGCTCCACCATGTCCAGAAAATGCTGCGGTCGCATCTCTTCGATGTTGCCGCCGAGTTCCTCCAACATCTGGTAGATCGGCACTGTCCCGATCGGCACCGGGCTCTTGCCGATGATCGTTCGCCGGATGTTGTCGATGTCCTTGCCGGTCGAGAGGTCCATCGCGGTGTCGGCGCCATGGTGGACCGCGGTGTGCAGCTTTTCGAGTTCTTCGTCAACGTTGCTGGTCACGGCGCTGTTGCCGATGTTGGCGTTGATCTTGCACTTCGCGGCAATC
>CAYWXT010000275.1:0-7068 GCA_964462125.1 uncultured Pirellulaceae bacterium
ATCTTGAGGAGTCTTGATTTTGGATTTGCGTTGCGCTCACAGAATGGACAGCTACGTCGGCGGTAGAAGTTGATGACATCGTACAAGTCGCGCGGGCGCGTGCGTTCTTTGAGCGCCCGGATTTTCTCTGCAAAGACTTCAGCATAGGAATAGGCCTGAATGCTTATCCCGCCATCAGGGCAGTCACTGTAATTGTGGCGCACCCATATCATAACCGGCTCATCGACTACGACCTCGTCGGCCGAAAGGTCGAGTTTAACTCGCGGCATCGAATGCTTTCCGGAATACGTCGCCGGGCCTTTGTAATAGACGCGTCCCTGGCAGGATTCAACGCCTCGTGGATTTGTGTAAATATCGAATCTCATCCGATCGGCCGGAATCTCGATACCGCTCTGTTCATATATCCACTCGGTAATCTCCGCGAACGTTTCACGAAGAAAGCCCGCATCGATGTGCGATGCGTCACGCAACGTGAAATCGAGGTCTTCGGAGAATCGGTATGTTTCAAAATAGCATTTCTTGAGGCATGTCCCTCCCTTGAAAATCCACGCCTCATGAAGTGCTGCCTGCTGGTTGATGCCCGCCAACAGCCACCCGAGCACGTAATCTTTCTCGATAACGTGCGGTCGCAAGTTGGACTGCGTGGCTACTTCAATGATTTCATGCTTCGGTATCACGCGGTCGGCTCCCTTCCAAAGGAGAGGATGGACGGGATGAAGAGCCGCCAGCGAGTTATCAACTTATCGCCCTTGAGCGCGGGATCAAGCTGCGCATTGCCTTTGCTCAGTCGCGATCTGCAGGCAGGTACGAGCAGATTATCCTCTCCCAGTAGCCTCTCAGATAGGAAGCCCAACCGCTTGAACACGGCCGCGTTACCAAGGCGCTCAGCATATTCGACCAGCTTTTCAGGATTGTGGTGCGGCCCTTCGATGTAGTTCTTAAAGCAGTCAATGACATGCTCTACGCCACCGCCGGTCCAAGGACTGGAGAGCAGGTCCACGATTGTTCTCGTGGGGTCGGACACCGACAACTTCTTTTCCTTTTTCCATACGGTCTTCATGCCGAATTGCTTTTCCGGCGAAATGTGCGTCACCACGAACGGGATGTTGTGGATGACTTGGTGCCGATGAGCGACAGGACGTCTGGTAAAAACACAGATGTCCCGGAAAATCTGTTCCGTCAGGTCCCAGTACTCAGCGGCCGACCAGCCACCGACATACGCGGGTCCAAAGAGGTCGGGAATGACGATCCATGCATCCTCCAGAGCCTGTTCCTTGCTGACCGACTCTATCGGAACCGGGACGTAGACCCCCCTCTTGATACGGCTTAGCCAACCCTGCTGACACCAGCGCGCGAGTGTCTTTGCTGCGTCCTGCCTTTCGGTTCCCAGAATGTGAGCGGCTTCTTCTACCGTGAAGACGTCTCCACCCGCGCGCAGCAATTTGCCCAAGCGTTCCCGCGTCCGCGAGCGGCCATGGCTTCCATTACGGGGCATACGACATTCGACCTCCTGCAATTCACCGGAAAAGCGGACTATTCAAGTCGTAATGTACCACGACCCACAAGCAAAGTATATCACAAATGGAGAAAACACCTTTTTCGGGGAACATCATGGTGTTGAATGTACTTGACACACGCGCGGACGGCGGTTCACCCCATTCCGCTAGACCTGAAAGCCGAGTCACGTGGGTGCGTCGCCGTCCGGGCGTCGGCACAAAAATTGGCACAGAATCCTGGAAAATATTGGCTTTGTGGCGTGGCTGAATGTCCCGCGATGATCGACGCAAGTCGTTTGTGAGAAATAGTTTACGGACGGTGACGCTGAGCCTCTTGTGACGCGCTCGATGGCCTCCGGAGCCGGAAGTTGGCTGGCCCAATTTGCCAGGGAATGCGGCGATCGGGATCGGTTGACCGAGGCCTGCTTGCGTCAGCGGGACTTGATCCAATCGCTGAAAGGGCGAGTGGTCGTCGTAAGGAACGTCAGTCGGTTCGCGACATGGATGGCGACGCAACAGGCCACGACACGGTAAACGTGGGACGCCGCCGGAATCTGCTTGACTGACCGGAGAATATAGACGTCTATTGAAGCTGCTTACTGGGCTCGCGAGCGACTGCCTTGAGGGCCGCCCATGATCGGTTGTCCCTTTGGAAGCGGACGGGCGGCGGCGGCGAAGCCTCGGGCGTAGAGATGCTCCTTGAGCTTGCGAAACGACGCGAAGCTGTCGGGGTAGACCCAGACGGTGATCGTGGTGGCGTCGGGGTCGCGGCCGGCGAGCTCAATATCGAGCTGGCTGCTTTCGGCAAGGACTTTTTCAATCGGTTGCCCGTGGGGTTCTTCAAGCGGTTCGACCATCATGCCGACCAGTTGGATGCGGGTGGCGACGCCGACCTGCCCGCCACGGCGGATCGACTCGTTGTTCTTGCTCATCGCATACTTCGCGACGTACCCGCGTACCGGTCCCACGGCGGCATCGAACTGGCCGTCTCGGGAGCTGCCGACCATCCGCGAAAAATCGCGGCGGATTTCATTGAGTAACAACTGGATCGGGACGAGCGACAGCCGGTTGTCCTTCAACCGAAAGTGGATCTCGTCACCGAACACGGTCTTGGCCATCGGCGTCGGCAGATGATCCACAGCGACGACCGGATCTTCCCGCTCTTCCAGCCGCTTGCGTTGGCTGCGCAGAGCCGCGAGCTTCTCTTGGGCCTGATTGCGTTCGGACTTCCGTTCGGCCGCTGCGACCGATCGCTTGTCGAGATCGCGTTTGTTGTCGTCCCATGCCGCCTTGGCTTCGGCGAGCAGGTCGAGCATCAGCCCCCGTTTCTCACGGCGGGCTTCGACCTGTTTTTCGAACTGGCGGATGCGGGACTCGAGTCGGTCCGAGTCGGCCTGGGCCGCAGCGGCGCGCGATGCCTGGTCGTTCAGCGACGCCAATTGCGAGTCGGTGGCAAGTTCCGACTTGGTCTCGTCCTCTTGGATCTCTTCGATCACCTGTTGCGACTGGGTTCCCAGAACGACGACCAGGATTATCAGGATCCCGACCAGGTTGGCGACGATGTCCAGAAAGGCATCGTGGCCCAATTCCAACTGCATTCCACGACGTCGTGAACGGCTCATCGTCTCGAACCTTCGCTGGAGGGAACGTGTCGGACTTCCACACCGCTGTCGGACATGAAGGCTTTCAATTGTTCGAAGCGGGCTTCAGCTTGCGGTGCCAACTCCACCTCCAACCGCGGTTGCCAGCGACCTCCCGGCAGCGGCGCTCCCCAACGGGCGACACGGTCGCGAACGGCGGTGGCCAGTTCCAATGTTGCGCGGCGGGGATCACGGTCACTCACCCCAAACACCTGAATCCCGCCGCCGCTGGACGGAGGGAGCAGAACAAACCGGTCGGGATAGCAGACGACGCGCATGCTGCGCACCACGGAGGTCCCGCGGACGCCGGCCATCTGCTTTGGAAGCGCCCAATCGTTTCCTTGTCGTTTGACCAAATCGGATCGGGGTGTTGAATCCGAGGCTTGGGCGTTGACCGAGGAGGGTGCCTGCTGCTGTTGGGAGTCCGGCGATTGCGGAGGGGGTGAGCTCATGCCGCTGGGCGACGCGGACGCGCCGTCGGCCTGGTTCATCGGTTGGTCTTGCGGGTCCGCATCAGCACCGCGGCCGGCCGGCCGCTGGCCATCATCGCCCGAGCCGTCTTGGTCCGGTTGCTGCAGGGTGCCAGGTCGTCCCGCGAGCGAGTCTTGCTCGGATAGTTCCTGGTATTCCGGGCGGGTTTCCTCTCCTGGGGCCGCCTCAGCTCCCCGGTGCGCCTCAGCTCCCCGGTGCGCGTCAGCTCCCCGGTGCGAGTCGATCTCCGTTGGCACTCCATCGGCGGTCCCTTGCTGGGATCCGTCGGTTTGACCGGCCGCTTCCTGGAGTCGCTGATCGAGTTGTTCGGTTGTGTTGCGCGACGCCCCGAGTTCGCTGCCATCCCACGATCGATTCGGCGATGCGTTTTGACGACGTACTGATCGGGAGAAGCGGTTGAGGGGATCGGCGACCGAGGCGGCATTGGAACTGCTTGCCTCTTTGTAGCCGCCGGCGCGCGACATACGATCGAGCTTCGCAGCGGAGAGTGTTGGCAACGGTCCAGCCGATCCGCGCCGTGGCGACGAGCCGGGTCCGGCCGCGGAGCCCGAGGCATGCGCGCCGCTTGCTGTCGATCGTTGGCCTTGCGCCCCGGCGACGAAATGCTGCTGCGCCTGCTGGCCCTGCACCGCCTCTTGGATTGCCCGCTCGATCCGATCTCGCAGCTCCGAATCTGGGGATGGAAACGCGAGTTCGGTTTCGCTGGCGACCAGCTCGTATCCGAACTGGTCGTCCCAATCCGCCATCGCCCGGCGGGCAGCGGCGTAAGTGTCGATTCCGCCCGGCCGCACGACCAACAGCGGGTAAGGCGGAATCGGGTCCTGGTAATGCTGCATCGCATGATGCCGGACCACTCTCAGCACGCTGTCGAGCGGATTGGCGGCGGGGGTGGAGTCGCGCAGCTGTGCGATCGAGATCGATGCTCCCTCGGGCCACACGGTCAAACCGTCCGCGGTGCATTCGAGATAAACGGGACGGCGGTCGGTGCCGTTGGGTCCTTGATGAGGGACGATGACGACCCGCGGCTCCCGGTCTTGCTGTTCGGACTCCAGTTGTTCCAACGCCTCCTGTTCGGCTTCGATCTCCTCGCGCAGCAAGACCAGGTCGTCCGTGTCGGGTTGGTGCTCGTTTTCGGACATCGCTGTTTCGACCTCGTCGCGAAGTCGCCGCAGTTGTTTTGCGATTCGGCGCAGATGCTCTTCGAGGTGGGTAAGTTCGTCCCGTTTCTCCGCCAATTCCGCGGTCTGTTTGGTGCGATGCGAGACGAGTTGCTCCACGCGATACTCTCCCTCGGCGATCAATTGTTCGGCACGCGTGGAGGTCAGCCGTGTCGCGGGTGCGTCATCCTCGGCTTCGGACGGCGATTCGGCCGACCTGGCCGCTTCCTGCTGGGCCGCATCGGTCGCGTTTTGGGCGACCAGGGCGAGGAACAGGATCAGGGTGCCGAGGGTGCAGACGAGTACCGCCAAGAATGGAAACAGGTTGGGGGCGAGCTCGTTACGACGGCGACTCATGCGGCATGCCTCGAACGACCGTCCGGATCCGGGTTCCGCGATTCTGGGCGCAGCGGTTGTTGGGGCCGTGACTGGGAGGGTGGGGCAGGGCGGTCGGGGAGTTCTCGGGCCAACGTGTCGACTGCCCGCGCCAGGATCACCATCGCTTCGGCCATCCCTTCACCGGCGGCGGTTTCGACGCTGTGGGCCACCTGCTCATTGGTCGCGCGTAACCGTTCGAGGTTGGCATCGAGCGAGGCCTGGACCGCCTGCAACGATTCCGCGCGGCGGTTGGTGTCGGTCAAGTCGGCGCACTGCACCGCCAACTGTTGGTGATGCGACAGCAGCGACTCAGCGGAATCATCGAGCATCTCCCGCCAATGCTCGGCCTGGCGCTCGAAGCGGTCTCCGGCGAATCGCGCCGACTCGTCGATGGTCCCCGAATGATCGCGGAGGGCGGCATGGAGGTTCTCGACCAAGTGGCGGACTTGCGACTCGGTCCGGTCGTTGGCCCGCTGCAGTGATTCCTGCAGCGACTCGGCGTGGTTGCGGAGTGCCGGGGTCAGGCTCGCTTGCACCACCTGAGCAAACTCGTCGGCACCTGCTTTCTGAACCTCGTGCCAATGCCGGTTGGCTTCGTCGATCGTTTGCCGCCACAGTTCGGTTTGGCTCGAAATCGATTCGGCCACCGCCGCCCGGATGCCGTCGCACAGATTCGAGACCAACGCTGTTTGATTGTCCGCCGCATCGTCGCTGGGCAGACAGGCGGAAAGGAGCTGCCCGATGCGAGAGTCGAGGGCGGCCAGTAAACGCTGTTCGGACCGCTCGATCGGGAATTGGAAGAAGATCGCGACCACCGACAGGACCAGCCCCAGGGCCGTCGTGTCGAAGGCGACGTACAGCCCGCTTTTCAGCCGATCGACCGCCGCGGTGCCGTCGCTGAAGTCGAGTCCCCCGAGCGTCTGCGTGATTCCGATCACCGTCCCCAGGAAACCGAGCATCGGGATTGCCCAGACGATGATCCGCACCAAACCGAGCGAATCGTGCGCCGCGTCGGCGTCCCGCCCCGAGAGTTCGCGGAGATCATCGGCCAAATGTTTGGTCGTTCCCCGATGGGTCTGCCGCGTCAGCAGCTCCCGTAAGCGATTGACGACCAGGCTGCGTCGCGTGGCACTCGGCAACTGGTCGATCGCCGTGATCCATTGACGAGCTGCGTGTGCCGCGTCGTGCTGCTCGCGCCACCGTCCTGCCGGCGACTCCGATTGCAGGGACGGGAGCAGATCCTCGTCGCGTATCCGCCGGAACCGGGTCCACTGGGCCGACACCGTCCAGTGCTTGTGAATCAGAATCGCGACCGCGATCCAAAACAGCGTCGTTGCGACGACGGCGACCGGATGGCCGAGAAAGTACCGGCTCAACGCCGGCAGACCGGACCCCCATACCACCAGATAGAACACGCCGGCAGCCAACACGCCGAGGCTGGCGGGGAGCGTCCCGGTCGACCGCGGCGCAGTCGCGGACGACGAGTCGGGGGGAGATGTGTTCCACTGGTCGCTCACGGCCGATTCCCTTCGTTCCTGCGGTCTGTATCGGAGCCCGTTCCCGCCGCCACTGCCGGCACCGCGACCGGGGTCCATCCTTCTTGATCGACCGGCCCGCCCAGCCGTCTTTATCTAATCGATACTATTCCCCCGGCCGCGATAACCGCCACCCCAGTCAGGTCAGCAGGTACGATGGTCTTTCAGGCGGTCGCTGTCGGCTCAGAAACCGCCTGAACGTGACGTTCTCTCCCCCGCTAAGGAGGGGGGCAGGCGGGCAGCGCCTGGTCGAATTGTCGAGTGAACGTGAGGGAGCGTGGGATGCTGAAGTCGCGAATTGTTTGGGGGCTGGGGCTATTGGCCGGGCTGATCGTTGTTGCGATCCTCGGCTTGTGGTGGCTACAGCCGC
>CAYWXT010000276.1:0-7043 GCA_964462125.1 uncultured Pirellulaceae bacterium
ACGGACGGATGGACATGCAGGCGGTGATCGCAACGGGTAACTTTGAAGCCCAAAATCTGGCCCTGGCGTTTCTCTTGCAGCGGACCGTGGTTCCGCTGTCAACGATCACCACCATCAACCGGATCGCCAGCGACCGCACCCTGGTGCTGAGCGTCGGTGGCACCTTCCGCGACCCCCAGCTCCGGGTCCTTGCGGCGCCGACCCTCCAGGCCAACACGCGGAGGATTCTTGTGCGAGAAACGCTCGGGTTGATCCTGCCCGAAGCGGCGTTGCTGAGCGACGAGTCGTAGGCTCGGACGCACAGGCACTATCGCAGAGGGCACTATCGCAGAGGGCACTATCGCAGAGGGCACTATCGCAGAGGGCACCATCGCACAGGCAGCCATCGGATTGTCGGAAGTCAATCCTCCGCCCGAGTCTCCAAGGGGGAGGCGAGCGGGGGTTGAGGCGAACGAAGTTTCTTCGGTAAGCCGGCCCTGAAGGGTCGTCCTGCCCCAGTGGGGGAAACCGTAGCGATCGTAAGGATCAGGTACAGCCAGCCGATTGGGCCAATCCGATTCTGGTGGAGATGACGATCTGCCTTGAAAGGACGAACGTGCAAGGACGCAGAGGATATTTCGTCATGAATCGGCTGATCACCTGCCTGCTGCTCATCGGCTGGGGCGCGAGCCTCGGCTGCAGCAGCCTCGGCTTTTCCACCTACCCGGTGGCGCACCTGATGACCCGCGAGACGCAACGGGTACTCGATGCTTCGCCACGGCGCCCCGCGGTCCCGCGAGAACTCCGCCAGGAGGTCCTGCCGGTGCACTACCTGCAGCCGGGCGATGAGTTGCTGATCGAGGCGACCGACTTCGACGCCACGGTTCGCATTCCGGCGGACCAGCGGGTGCTTGCCGATGGCACGATCGACCTGGATAAGCACGGACGGGTGGTGGTCAGCGGGATGTCGCTGGAACAGGCCGAGGCGGCGATCCAAGAGGTCGTGGCACAGTCAGGTGATGAGGCGACGGCGATCAACGTGCGGATGGTCGAGCCGGTCGATCGATACTATGTCATCGGCGAGGTGAACTCACCGGGCGCCTACCCGCTGGTCGGTAACGAAACGGTGCTCGACGGGTTGATGGCCGCCGGAGGTTTGACGTCCCGGGCCTCGGCCTGCAAGATGCTGCTGGCGCGACCGACGCCCCCAGCGTCCTGCCGCGCCACCCTGCCGGTTTGCTACCGCGCGATCACGCAACTCGGCGACACCACGACCAACTATCAACTTCGCCCCGGCGACCGCATATTCGTCGCACGGCAATCGATGCTCGAGGAGCTGCTCTTTTGGCGGGCCGAAGCCACCTGCTCCCGCTGCTGCAATCCAAACCGCCCCTGCGCCGACCCATCGAGCATCGCCGGTTGGGGCTCCAACTTTGGCACGCCCGCCGCCCCCTGGATCACGCCGCCAGCGGTTCCGGCAACGACCGAAGCGGTCGAATCGACACTGGAAACGCCGCAGGAGATTCTCCCAGCGGATCTCGACGATGCTGACCCCAGTGCGGATGACCCCAGTGCGGATGACCCCAGTGCGGATGACCCCGGCGCGGATGACCCCGGCGCGGATGACCGCGGCGATGATGACCCGGGCCCTGATGATCAGGAAGAACTGCCATCGCAGCGTCCGCGGGGAGAACTCGACTTCGGTGCCTTCCTACGGCGGCCGACGGGATAACCGGGCAAGCCGGCAAAGCGGACGGTGCCGACGTTTGGCGGTCACGACATCCGGCCGACCACGGGGACCTCCTCCGCTGGCTCAGCCGACGGCTCCCCTGTGTCTGCCGGCGGCTGAGTCGCCGCCGGCTCGGAACCGGTCGGGGCCGCATGATCGGCAGGCATCCCAACGCCCCTGTCTGACACGGCGGCTTCCGATTCCGGGGCCAACCCGAGTGTTTGTCGCAGGTCCATGAACAGCACGAAGACCACCGGGACCAGGACCAACGTGAAGCACGTCGAGACGATCATGCCGCCGAGGAACACCACCCCCAAGCCGCGATAGAGTTCGCTGCCGGCGCCGGGGACCATCACCAACGGCAACAGCCCGAGCACTGTCGTCAGGGTCGTGATGAAGATCGGTCGGATCCGCGTCCGCACGCTTTCGGGAACCGCCTCGATCGGACTCAGGTGCCCTTCGCGCATCTGCGTCAACGACTGGTGGACGATCAGGATCGCGTTATTGACCACCGTCCCGATCAGGATAATGAAGCCCAACATGGTCAACACGTCGAGTGCCTGGGGCACGAACCAGTTCAACAACCAAAGGCCGACGATCCCGCCAACAGCGCCGAGCGGGACACTGAAGATGACCACCAAGGGGTACAGCCAGGACTCGAACAGGGCAGCCATCAAGAGGTACGTGATCAACAGCGCCAGCAGGAAATTGAATCGCAACGCGTCCCACGCATCACGCAACTTGTCCGCTGTTCCCGAAAGGGCGACGAAGTAGTCGTTCCCGATTACCCCTTCGTCCACCAACGGCATCACGATCTGGTCGTCGACCAGATCCATGGCGGCTTCGAGCGGCATCTCCGGCGGCGGTGTGACCTGCACGGTGATCGCCCTTAACCGTTCCCGCCGCTGGATCTGCTCCGGGCCGCTGCCGTAATGCATATCCGCCACCGCCATCAGTGGCACGATCTCTCCCTCGCTCGTCGCCAACGGAAGCGAAAGCAGACTCTGGGGCTCCATGCGACGATCGCTGGGACCCTTGATCGTCAGGTCGATCTTCTCGCCCCCCACGAAGTAGTCGCCCGCATAGGCGCCGTCGACCAACGCATCGATCGTGTAACCGAGGTCCGCGGTATTGAATCCCATCTCGGAGGCGGCGAGCAGCTTCGGCTCCAGATGGATTTCGGGACTGGAAAGATCGAGACTCGGCTCGGCCGACGCCTGAGCCCCCGGCATCAGCCGATCGACATCGTCCAAAACGCGGCTGGCGATCCTGACCATCTCTTCCAAATCGGGCCCCGAGATCTCGACGTCAATCGTCCGCCCCCCGGTCAGCCCACGGCTAAAGAGACCCGACTGGGCCGCGACAAGACGGATGCCCGGAAGGTCCTCTCCAACCTCACGGACCAACGGAATCAGCTCGGCCACGCGGGACTCATCGCGAGCCCGGAACCCCATGAACAACCGCCGCTCACGAATGGAAGTGAAGTAGTAGTCCAGTACCGGAGCATCCGCCCCATTGGTCGGCGGGCCGCCCGCGTCGACATCCCAGTACGGCTGCATCCGCCGCTCCATCGTCGCTCCAATCTCGGATATTTCATCCAGGTTATAGCCCGGTGGCAGCGAGAAGCTGGCAAAGACGAAATTGCGGTTCCCGGTCGGCAGGTACTCCACCTTGGGCCACAGCAGGTAACTAACGCCCAATGAAGCCATTGTCATCAACACTACGACCGCGACCGACCGCAACCGCGATCGCAAGATCCAGGCATTGAAACCGACAACCGAGTCGACCCCGGCGGTCGCCCGCCGCTTCACCCACGACTCCAAACGACCCGGTGAGTGACCTACGGCCGATTCACCCTCGGCCGCCTGACTCGCCGCGGCCTGACTTTCTGGCTCCTGCTTTTCCGTCCCCTGACTTTCCCCGTTGTGACTTTCTGCCGGAACCGCCACAACCGATCGTGCCGAGCTCGCCAACCAGCCGTTTCGTTTCCCCCTCCGCGCATCTCCCGACCGCAACCTCGGTGCGCGGAACAACCGCGAGGCGGCGGTGGGGATCACGGTGAAAGAAACCAGCATGGAGAAGGCGATGCCGCAGCTGATCGCCAAGGCGATGTCACGGAACAGCTGCCCGGCGGTCGCCTCGACGAAGATCACCGGCAGGAACACCGCGATCGTCGTCAGGGTTGAAGCGACGATCGCCCCTCCCACCTCGCTGACCCCCCGCGAGGCCGCGACCATCGATGACTCGCCGAGTTGCCTGCGGCGAGTGATGTTCTCCAGGACCACGACCGCGTTGTCCACCAACATCCCGACGGCGAATGCCATCCCGGCAAGCGAAATCACGTTCAGTGAACGGCCGAGGATCGTCATGCATAAAAACGCCCCCGCAATACTGATCGGAATCGCAACCGCTGCGACCAACGCGCCGCGGGCGATCCGGTAGCCGAACCACAAAATCAACGCGAGCGTGACGAGGTAGATCCAGGGCGAGATAAACAGCGAAGCGGCCGCCGTGGCCAAGATCGCAATGCCCGCCAACATCGTCGCCCGGCTGAAATGCAAGAACAACATCAACACAACGATCGTCGCGGCGCTGCCGAGCAACATGTTCTGGCGAACCAGATCAATCGCCGATTCGATGTACTCCGTCTCGTCGTAGTACTGAAACAGCTCCAGCCCTTCCCGCGCCAGAAAGCCCTCGTTCAACTCCTGTTCCGCCGCACGCAAGCCCTGCATCACCTCCAGCACGTTCGCGCCGGTCACCCGGTAGACGCCGAGGCTGATGCTCTCGCTGCCATAACGCCGTGAGATGCTGTCGCGGTCCTTGTAGTCCAGTTTCACCTCGGCGACGTCTCCAACGTACACGCGGGTGTTGCCGTCGGAGACGAGCAGCTGCTGTTCGACATGCTTCGGATCGCGGAACTGGCCGAGCGTCCGGATCACCCAACTGCGTTTTCCCTGGAAAATGTCTCCCGCGGTGGTGTCGCTGTTCTGGCGGTTCAGCGCGTCGCGAACCTGGGCGATGGTGATCTCCCGGGAAGCCAGCTTGGCCGGATCGACGATCACCTGAAGCTCTTGCTCGCGGCCGCCCCGGGTATCGGCGTCGGCCACCCCCGGTACCCGCTCCAACCGCGGCTCGACAAAGTTCTCCGAAAACTTCCGGACCCGCTCCAGATCGATCTGTGGCGGACGCAGTTCTTCTAACTCAGCATGATCCTCAGCGTGCTCCTCCATGCAATTCTGGAGCCGAAAGACCCGCAGCGCCGAGTTCGCCGCATGGCGTGCCGGGTCCACCAGCGGGGCCAGCTCCGGATGCGCCGCCTGAAAAGCCTCGATCTCGTCAACGCTCGGCGGTCGCGGCGTCAGCGCGAAGCGGGCGACCGGCCGGTCGCTGAAGTTGGAGGCCCGAATCACCGGTTCATTCGCATCCAACGGATATTCACGAACCTGCTGCAGCCGCGCGTTGACCCGCGACATCGCATCGCTGATGATCGTGCCGATCTCGAACTCCAAGACCACTTCGCCCCTGGAGACGCTGCAGCTGGAGGAGAGCTTGACCAGCCCCTCCACCCCCTGCAGCTGCTCTTCCTGCTCGAGCACGATCTCCCGCTCGATCTCTTGCGGGCTCGCCCCCGGCCATTGCGTCTGAATCGACAACACCGGGTTCTCGACATCCGGCACCAACTGTTTCGGAATCATCCCCAACGACAGGCCGCCGAACAGCGCCGCCAAGATGGCGCCGACGTACACCTTGACCGGGTTGCGGATCAGAATCTCAAAGAGTGCCAACGGTCAGTCTCATTCCGTCAGAGGTCACGAACAGCTGCCTTCTATCGCGCGCCGGCGGTTCGGCTCGCCTCTTCGTTGTCTTCCAAAATCACGGCCACGCGCTGCCCGGGCCGCAACCGCTCGTTGCCCCGAGTGACCACCGACTGTCCGGCCTGCAACTCGCCGTTGACCTCGATTAGCCCCCCCATGGCGACACCCAGCGTGACTGGGACTTCGCGGACCACCCCCGTTTCGTCCTCACGGTCAAGCTCCACGACGAAAACAGACTTGCGGTCTTTGTCCAGTACAATCGCATCGGTCGAGACAAACATCGCTTCCGATTCCCGCCCGACCGGCAAGTCGACGCGGACAAGCATGCCGGACATCAGGACCGGGCTCCCCTCCTCCACCCGGTTTTCGATCCCGATCAACACAGGAAACGTGCGGGCTCGCGTGCCAGCCTCAGGAACGATCCGTTCCAGCTCACCGACAAGCAGCTCCTCCGGCCGCTCCGGACTCTCCACCCGAATCGGTTGTCCCGGCCGCAGCGACACGACCTGGGCGGCCGGCACCGCGACCTCCACCCGGACGACATCCAACGCGATCAGGTCGACCACCGGCCCTCCGGCATCAACCCATGCTCCCGCCTCGGTATGCTCGCCGGTCACGTAGCCGTCAAACGGTGCGATGATGCTGTGTTTTTGGAGCTGGTCCTCCAACAATCGCACTTGCTCCTCCTGGAGATCGACGCGAGCTTGCCCCTGGGCGACCTGCTCGGCGCGAGGACCGGTGACCAGCCGTTGATGGGCGATCACCGCCGCCTCGTGCAGGTGCTCCGACGACTCGGCTTCTGCCATGGCAACGTCGACTTCGTCCTGGGAAGCAGCCTGGGATTCGACCAGACGCTCGATGCGAACCAGTTGACTGGCCGCACGCTTGGCGACCGCGGCAGCCGCCTTCATTTCTGCCTCCGCCTCCGCGATGTCCTCCTTCCGCGATCCCGCCGTCAACTCCGCCAGTTCCTCTTTCGCCAATCGAAGTTCTGCCCGCGCCGACGCCAACTCGATCTCGACCACGTCGGTCTGCAATTCCGCGATCGGATCACCCGCCGCGACTTGGTCACCACGCTTGCCGTCCAACTTTCGCAACCGACCCGAAACGGCACAGCCGATCGTCGCGGAGCGGTACGGCATGACCGTCCCGAGCAACTGGTGAGACGAAAGTACCTCCTGCGACTGCACCGGTTCGGCCGTCACCGTGAGAAGCACCTCCTCCTCCTCCGAATCGCCGTTCTCCTGCGCGGCGGCCCCCGAGGGCAATCCGGCCGCAATCAGCACCAGTAGCAGGTACCGAATCAACAGCCCACTCGCCCGCGGCCGCCTCGCATCACCAAGCTGACACGCCAGGGACGACCGGGCCGCGGTCACAAAGCCGGGAACAGGAAGCCAAGGAGTTGGTGGGCCGGGAATTGGCGGGGAGGCAAAGCCACGGGAGCGGAGCAGGGCGGGCGAGCGGGAAGGTGGGTTCATGGGACGTCGCTGCACACCGACCGCATGGGTGCGACCGAT
>CAYWXT010000277.1:0-7002 GCA_964462125.1 uncultured Pirellulaceae bacterium
GATCAGCTTCGCGGCGCTGGGGTGCTGATCGGCGGGGGCGACAGTGGGGCGGGGAGAGATGACGACGCAGCGTCACCGCGAGAGCTGGTCGTGGCCGCTGCCGGGATGGCCTGGCTTCCTGCCGAGCCCTCCGACGTCGGCTGGCAATTGCTTTCCGAGGCCGGGGTCGATCTCAGCTTGCTGCCCGAGGTTGCGGCCCGTGACCGACAACCGTTGACGGCCGAGGACGCCGATGCGTTCTATGCGATGCTGGCTACCGCAAAACAGATCGGTGCCGGTCACGCCCCGGGGCCGGACGCAGAATCCCTGCCAAGGCCCGCGCCGGTGGAGCCGATCGAGTTGCTGCAAGCCCCGCAGGGCCACGTGGGGCGTTGGTTGCAGCTGCGGCTCGATACCGTTCGCGTCACGCGAGTTTCGTTGCACGACCAGCCTCAGCGGCAGGAGCAACTTGGCCAGGACCACTTTTTTCAGATCGACGCGATCGGCGATTTGGGGAACGTGGAAGTGCAGATCCCGGCGGCAGAACCCGGCGCCGAGCCGGTCCGGTTCAAGAACCGCTACCCGGTCACCTTGGTCGCCACGACGCTCCCCGATTTTCTCCGCGCCGAGATCGAACGTACGTCGGGGCCGAGGGCGGTCGTCGCGCCGGTTGCGATCCCGATCGAGGTCGATGGTTTTTTCTATCGATTGTGGAGCTACGAATCCGACTTCATGTCGCGGCGCGGCGAGGACCAGTTCGGACCCTTGTTCGTCGCCGCCCGTTGGCAAAGCCGCCAGCTCACCGAACGCGACCCGGCTGGGGTGGCCAGGATCGGATGGTGGGCCGCTGGCGGCGTTCTGATCGGCGTGGCGTTGATCATTTTGTGGGCGACCGTGACCGCGCGGCGGGATGCTCGAGTACGGGAACAACGGCGAAATCGGGAAGCAGAGCAGGCCTCCTGGCCCCCCAGGACGAGTTGACCGGAGACATCATCATCGCATCGTTACGCACCAGTCGGCATTGTGACCGCCGACAATTCCCGCAACGGCTCAGTCAAGCGGATCAATTGAAAGCAAGGGCTGCTGATTGGCAGCCCGTTCCCAGTTGTCGAGTCACGCGTGTCGATGGTTCGCAACCCATTCGCCAACCAGTTTACCAGCGCGGCGCGGGAGATCGCCAGCGATCACGGTCCCTGTCTCGATATTTGCCGTTGCCTCATGGCCGCTGTAAATCGCGTGAAGATTTGGCGGTATCCGCAATCAAGACGGATGCCCTTGTACTCGATGGGCCAAGCGCTGCTCGCAAGTAGATTCCCGCCTACCCGGCCCGGTGACGGGCACGTTCTGCGCCCGCGCGGCTTTTCCCCTGCCGTCCTCGGACCATCCACTTGACCGCGGAGGGAGCTCCTGGACGATATACCGCTTTCCCTCCCTCACGACTTTCCTTCCCCACGACTGACCGGACCCCACATCCATGCGACGAGCAAAGATTTCCATCATCGGAGCCGGCAACGTCGGCGCGACGTGTGCTCACTGGTGCGCCGCGGCTGAACTTGGCGACGTGATTCTGTTGGATATTCCTCAGACCGAGGACATGCCGCGGGGCAAGGCGTTGGATCTGATGCAGGCCTCGCCGATTATGGGGTTCGATTCCAACATCGTCGGCACGACCGACTACGCCGATACCGTTGGCAGCGACGTGGTGGTGGTCACCGCCGGGATCCCTCGCAAGCCAGGGATGAGCCGGGATGATTTGCTCAGCACCAACGCGAAGATCGTCACCAGTGTTGCGGAACAGATCCAAGCAACCAGTCCCGATGCGGTCGTGATCGTCGTCAGCAACCCGCTCGACGCGATGGTCCAGCAGATGTGGAAGGTGACTGGGTTCGACCCCGCGAAGGTCTGTGGCCAGGCCGGTGTCCTCGACACCGCGCGCTACCGAACCTTCCTGGCGATGGAACTGGGGGTCAGCGTCGAGGATGTGACCGCGATGTTGATGGGCGGCCACGGGGACACCATGGTGCCGATCCCCAGTTGCACCAGCGTCGGGGGGATTCCGGTGACGCAGTTGATCGAGCCGGCGCGGCTGGCCGAGATTGTCGACCGAACGCGCAAAGGGGGCGCCGAAATCGTCTCGTTGCTCAAGACCGGCAGTGCCTATTACGCCCCGGCGGCAGCCTGTGCCCAAATGGTCGAAGCAGTGGTGCGGGACAAAAAACGCGTCATTCCGGTCGCGGCCTACTGCAACGAGGAGTATGGCGTGGGGGGCTATTACGTCGGTGTGCCGGTCGTGATGGGCAGCGGCGGGGTGGAACGAATCATCCAGCTCGACCTGACGGACTCGGAAACGGCCGACTTCCGAAACAGCGTCGATGCGGTCAAGCAGCTCGTCTCCACCATGGGCGATTTGCTAGCATCCTGATGGGTGGTTTTGGCTGTGCAATGGCCGGAATTCTTCCGTCCCGACCAGACTTTGGGCATCCGCGTTGACAGCGACCTGAGTTCGATCGTAGGTTCTTCATCGGCCGGTCGGAAGGCTTACGTCATTTTGCCGACGCTCCGGTCCTTCTCTGCACCTCGTTCCAGACCCACCTTCGCACCTCGAACAGGAATGTGATGCGCCATGAATCGCTACCATACGTCGATTCCGTGGGATTTGGCTCCCGATTCCACCCCCAAGGAGTCACCGCCGGGTGGGCCCGATGCTTGGCAGAAGCCAGCGATGGCGGCGTGGGAGCACGAAACGTCCGAACTTCCGCGCGGCGAGGGAGCAGGGATTTCGGAGGGGATGTTCTCCGACGATGGTGAGCCGGCGGCGGCGCGGGTCTATCTGTTGCCGGTGCATTACGAGCCAACCTACCGCTACCCCTTGGTCGTGTGGCTCCACAGTGATGGCTACAACGAGCATCAGGTGGAGCAGGTGATGCCGCACATCAGCTTGCAGAATTACATCGGCGTCGGGGTCCGCGGCGTCCGAGCGGCCGACTCGGTCGGCCATCAATATGATTGGGCCTTCAGCGGCGCAGGGGTCGACGCGGCTCAGAGGGCCATCGCTGAGACGGTCCAGGAAGCCGGGGCCCGGTTTTCCGTCCATCCTGACCGCGTGATCTTGGCCGGTTACCGCAGCGGCGGCACGATGGCCTTGCAGGTCGCGCTCCGCGAACCGGAGGCCTATGCCGGGGTGGTATCCCTGGGCGGCGGACTGCCGCGCGGCGGCGGGTCGCTGGGAAACCTTCCCTCCTTGCGGCGACGGCGCATGCCGATGCTCTGGCAATGGGCCCGATTGGGTGAGCATTTCGATCACCAGCGGATCTCGGACGACCTCCGCACTGCGATGCTGGTGCAGGCCCAGGTGGAGGTTCGCCAGTACGAGGACGACGACGAGATGAATACGGTCACACTGTCCGATGTGAACGATTGGGTGATGCGATGGATCGTGGCGGGAACAGGAGCGGGGGAGATCGGCCGCTTTGCCAGTGCCGAGATTCCCTTTTCCAATAATTGAAGGGGTGAGGTGCCGGGAATCGATCCCGCGGGTCGAGCGTCCTTGGGAATTCACGCTCCCGGGCGGACGCCAAGCGGTCGCGACGGTACACTATGGTTCTGTTTTGCTTGCAGCGCCGAAGAATTCCCACCCTCTCCCCGTTCGTCCCGCGAGGCATCACGAAGATGGCGGATACTGACCGTTCCTCCGGCAAGAAAGTCTTGATCGTCGATGACGACGTCGAGATTGTTGAATCGATCAAATACGCCCTGCAGGGCGTTGGTCACGATGTGGTGGTTGCACGAGACGGGAACCAAGGGATCGCACTGGCCGAACGCGAAAATCCTGATCTGATGATCCTGGACATGATGATGCCCAAGCGAAGCGGGTTTCTGGTGCTGGAAAAGCTCCGCCGCGTCCGGGATGAGCCGTTGCCGGTGATCATGATTACCGGCAACGAGGGGACTCGGCATAAGGCGTATGCGGAGTTGCTCGGCGTCAGCGACTACATCCGCAAGCCGTTTGCGATGGATCGTTTGGTGGTGGCTGTCGGGCGGTTGCTCGAGGCCAATTGACGAAATTTGCCACAGCGACTCGCATGGAAACCCCGGTGGATTGTTTGACCCGACGCATCGTCTTGGCCGCCGCCGTCGCTGGGTTTCTCGGAGTGGGGTTGGGGGCGTTCGGAAGCCATGGTTTGCCAGCGGCGTTGGCGTCCGGCGGGCTTGACGAGGAGTTGATTGCCCGGCGATCGGATCAGTTCGATGTCGCTGTTCGCTACCACTTGATCCATGCCGCGAGCCTGCTCGGCCTTGCCGGACTGCCCGGCGGGAGCCGCGGTGCTCGAGGGATCGTTGCTGGATTGTTCGTCGCTGGATTGGTGCTCTTCAGCGGCAGCCTTTACCTGCTGGTGCTGACCAACACACCGTGGCTTGGCGCCGTCACCCCCTTCGGTGGGTTAAGTTGGTTAGCGGGTTGGGCGGTACTCGCGGTCGATACGTGGCGCGGCGCTGCGGCGGTCTTGCCAGAAGACAACTAGGCTCGTACGCTCTGGTGGACACGATGTTGGACTCTTCCCGGCAACCACGATTGCCGGACTCCCTGGGCGGGTGTACTCGATGATGACTGATTCGGTAGGCAACGGCCTCACCTATCCGTCGACCTGGCACCGCCGTCATTTGCTTGATCTCGAAAGCTTGACCGCGAGCGAGATCACGACCTTGCTCGACACCGCGCAGCAACTCAAGGACGCCACAGAGGGTTGCCGCCGGAAACTGTCGCTGCTGGCGGGCAAAACATGTGCAAATCTCTTTTTTGAAAACAGCACGCGGACCCGCAACAGTTTTTCGCTGGCGGCGAAACGCTTGGGCGCCGACACGGTCGAGTTCAGCAATTCCGGCAGCAGTACGGCCAAGGGGGAGACCTTCATCGACACCGCCAAGACGATCGAGGCGATGGGGGTCGACTGGGTCGTCACGCGGCACCACACGCCGGGAACGCCCCACCTGCTCGCCCGGGAATTGAGGTGCCCGGTGATCAATGCCGGCGACGGCCCGCACGAGCATCCGACGCAAGGACTGTTGGACATCCTGACCATTCGCCAGCACCGCGGCACGATCAAGGGGCTGACCGTGGCATTGGTCGGTGACATCGCCCACAGCCGGACCGCGCGGAGCAACATCTGGGGGCTGAGGAAGCTCGGGGCACATGTGATTATCTGTGGCCCGCCCACGCTGGTCAGTCCCCGTTGGGCCGAACTCGGTTTCGAGACAGCTCACCGCTTGGACGAAATCCTGCCCCGCTGTGACGTGCTGAACCTGCTCCGCGTCCAGTTCGAACGTCAGGTCGCGCGGCCGTTTCCCAGTGTCCACGAGTACGCGGCGCTGTATGCGATGAATGGCGACCGGTTGAAACTGGCCAAGGACGAGATCTTGATCATGGCGCCGGGACCGATCAATCGAGGCGTTGAAATCTCACCCGATGTCGCTGATGGCCCCCACTCGGTGATCTTGGAACAGGTGACCAACGGGATCGCCGTTCGCATGGCCGCGCTTTGGCTGCTCGCCGGTGCAACCAACCGCTGATCGCCCCCACGCTGACCGGCCAAGCAGACGAGAACGCCGATGGAAGACTTGCTGATCGAAAACGGGCGGCTGGTTGATCCGAGCCAGGGGATCGACCGGATCGCCAGCTTGCTGCTTCACCGCGGACAGGTTCATGCCATCGATCCCTCCCCCGAGGAGATCCCAGCCGCGTGCCTGCGAATCGATGCGTCCGAGCAGATCGTCGCCCCAGGTTTGGTCGACCTCGGGGTCGAGCTCCGCGAGCCTGGCAACGAGAACGATGAGACGATCCAATCTGGATGCGACGCGGCCCTTGCAGGCGGCTATACCAGCGTGCTGTGCAATGCCAGCACCAAGCCGGTGATCGACTCCCCTGGGGCGGTCGAATTCGTACGACAAAAGGCGGCGCGGGCGTGCGGGGTCAAGGTCCATGTCATCGGCTGCTTGAGCCGCGAGCGCAAGGCGGAACAGATGGCCGAACTGGGGCTGCTGGCCGATGCCGGCGCGGTCGCCTTCAGTGACTCGCCCAATCCCATGCCAAACGACGCCTTGCTCAAGCGGGCCCTTGAGTATTGCCGAATGTTCGATCTGCCGATCTTCGATCGCCCCGAAGTCCCGGTGCTGTCCGAAAACGGGGTGATGCACGACGGCCAAGTTTCGCTGGTGCTGGGCCTTCGCGGGCTGCCGACCGAGGCGGAAGACCTGGCGGTTGCCCGCGACGTTCGCTTGGCTGAAGCGACCGGGGGGCGGCTGCATGTGGGGCCAGTGAGCACGATGGGGGCGATCGATATGCTCCGCCGGGTCAAGTCGCGGGGGATCGCCATCACCGCCTCGGTCTGCCCCCACAATCTTTGCCTCTCCGACGCCAACCTCCGCTCCTATGACGCCCGGTTCAAGGTCCATCCGCCGCTGCGAAGCGGCGCCCATGTCGAGGCGTTACGCCAAGCGGTCGCCGACGGCACGATTGACGCCATCGAAAGCGGTCACATGCCGCGGGCCCGGGAGAAGAAGAACAATGATCTCGACTTGGCCCCGTTCGGTGCCGCAACGTTGGAAACGACGCTCGCGACCGTCGCAACATACCTGGTCGGGGAACGGGTGTTCGATTGGTCGATCGCCATTGACCGGTTGTCGACCACACCCGCCCGAATCGCCGGGGTCGACGGCGGGACGCTCCGCGTCGGCGTAGCAGCCGATGTCGTCATCATCGATCCCCACCAGGGCTGGACCGTCGACGCGGCGCTGTTCCGCTCCCGCTGTCAAAGCAGTCCCCTCGACGGCCATGAACTGGCCGGCCGCGTCACGTATACCATCGTCGACGGGACCGTCCGTTATCATCTCCTCCCCGACCCGCAGTCGGCGTAGCCGACCCGTCGCCCCCGCACCGCCGAGTCGTCCCCGCACCGCCGAGTCGCCCCCGCACCGCCGAGTGTGTCCTTTCGACAAGTGTGAATCAGGCTCATGTCGATGTCGCCC
>CAYWXT010000278.1:0-6926 GCA_964462125.1 uncultured Pirellulaceae bacterium
AGCAGCGGCCTCATTTCAACACCAATTCGGTAAGTTATTTCCGCGCGGCTCCTTAGGGGCGAGCGGTCCGCTTACCCCTCCGGGCTCCCATTGCCCTCAGGTTCACCGCTCTCCAGATCGCCGACGTCCTCGTCTCCACCCTCCACTTCACCCGCTTCCGCTTCGCCGGTTTCGGTCATTGCGATCGGGACATCGACTGCGGTCTCTTCTTCGGCGGGGACGCGGACGACAGCGATCAGCTTATCCCCCTCGTCAACGTTCATGATCCGGACGCCTTGGGTATTGCGGCCGATGACGCTGATGTCGGAGACCTTGATTCGCTGGATCTTCCCCTTGGCGGTCATCATGAAGATCTCATCGTCGTCGTTGACGCGGGCGATCGCCACGACTTTGCCATTGCGTTCGCTGGTGCGGATATCGCGCAGTCCCTTGCCGCCACGTCGCTGGGTTCGGTAGCGTGCCGACGACGACCCCCCTTCCTCCTCCTCGGGCTCGACGTCTTCCCCATTGGTTGCGTTGGGGCCGAACCGCGTCCGTTTGCCGTATCCGTTCTCGCAAACGGTCAACAGGGTCGCTTCGGGGTCGACGACCACCATCCCGACGACTCGGTCGTCACCGACCAGTGAGATTCCTTTGACCCCCGACGTATTGCGTCCCATCGGGCGGGCGTCGGATTCACTGAAGCGGATTGCCATCCCGGAGGCGGTGACGAGAATCATCTCATCGCCGGGGCCGACGACGGCGGCGTCGACCAGTTCGTCATCATCGCGCAGTTTAATCGCGATGATTCCGCCCCGTTTCGGGCGGCTGTATTGTTCCAACGGCGTCTTCTTGACCAGCCCGCGGCGGGTGGCCATGACGACGTAATCGCCCTCTTTGTTGAAGTCCCGGATCGCCAGGCACTCGGCGATCCGTTCGCCCTCTTCCAGGTTCAGCAGATTGACGATCGCGCGTCCCCGGCTGTCCCGCCCCAATTGCGGCAGATCGTAGACCTTCTGCCAGCGGACCTTGCCGGTGGTGGTCAGGAACAGGAGGTAGGCGTGGGTGCTGGCGACGAACAGATGCCGGATCGGGTCCTCCTCGTCGGTCCTGGCTCCCTTGAGACCCTTGCCGCCGCGGCGCTGCAGGTTGTACGCGCTGGAGGGGGTTCGCTTGATGTAGCCGCTGTGGCTGAGCGAGACCACCATCGTCTCTTCGGTGATCAGGTCTTCCAGGTCGATGTTGCCGAGCTCCTCGAGACTGATCTCCGTTCGCCGCGCGTCGCCAAACCGCCGCTTGATCTCCTCCAGGTCCGACCGGATGATGTCAAAGATCTTTTGCTGGTCGCCCAGAATCTCGAGATAGCCGGTGATCTCCTGGAGCAGTTCGGCGTGTTCCCCAGCGAGCTTTTCCTGCTCCAAATTGACGAGCTGGCCGAGACGCATCCGCAGAATCTCGTCCGCCTGGACGCTGGTCAGGGTATAGGTCGGTGCCTCCCCACGCTCGCTGACGAACTGCTGGAAGCCCTCCTCGCCCAGCGCTCGCTGCATCATCGCCGCCGGGCATTCAATCCCCATCAACCGCTGCTTCGCTTCCGGTTGTGTGCCGCTGGTACGGATCGTTTGAATGATTTGGTCGATGTCGGCCAGCGCCAACAGCAGTCCTTCGACCGTGTGCTTCCGCTGCCGCGCCTTGTTCAGCAGGAACTGGGTGCGGCGGCGGATCACGGTGACCCGGTGGCGAATGAACTCCGCCAACATCTCTTTCAGGTTCAGCTCTCGCGGCTTGCCGTCGACCAGGGCCAAGAAGATCAGCGAGAAGGAATCCTGCAGCGGCGAGAACTGGTACAGTTGGTTGAGCACGACATCGGGATCGGCGTCCCGTTTCAGCTCGATCACCAGCCGGACCGGCTCCTTCAGGTCGCTTTCGTCGCGGATCCCGGAGATGCCCTTGATCCGCTCGTCGTTGACCAGGGCTGCAATCTTTTCGACGATCTTGTCCCGCGACTGCTGGTAGGGGATCTCGGAGACGACGATCCGCGACCGATTCGCCTTCATCTCCTCGATCCGGCAACGGGCGCGCACCACGACCGTGCTGCGTCCCGTCTTGTAGCCGCGGCGGATGCCGGCGCGGCCACAGATGATTCCGCCGGTCGGGAAGTCGGGACCAGTGACGATCTCGCACAACTCGTCAACCGTCGTGTCGGGGTTCTCAACCAGCCGGATCACCGCGTCACAAATCTCCGTCGGATTGTGCGGCGGAATGCTGGTCGCCATCCCGACCGCAATCCCGCCGGAACCGTTGATCAGCAGGTTGGGGAACTTGCTCGGCAATACCGTCGGCTCACTGCGGACCTCGTCATAGGTCGGGATGTAGTCGACGGTGTCGAGCTTGAGGTCCTCCAACATCGACGCGGCGACGGCGCTGAGCCGGGCTTCGGTATACCGCATCGCAGCCGGCGGCAACCCGGCGATCGAACCGAAGTTCCCCTGCTTGTCGATCAGCAGCCGGCGCATGTTCCACTCCTGCGCCATCCGAACCAGTGTCGGGTAGATCACACTCTCGCCATGCGGGTGATAGTTCCCCGACGTGTCGCCTGAAATCTTGGCGCACTTGACCCGTTTGCTCCCCGGGCCGAGGTTCAGGTCGTTCATGGCGACCAAGATCCGCCGCTGGCTCGGCTTCAAACCGTCACGGACATCGGGCAACGCCCGGCTGACGATGACGCTCATCGCGTACGTCAGATAGCTGTCCCGCAGTTCATCCTCGATCGGCAGATCGACCATCCGCAGGGCGCCGAAACCGCCCCCGCTGTAAGGAACCTCGGCGCTACCGCCCGCCCCCTCGGATTCGCCACCCCCGTTCTGCTCGTCGTCTTCTGCCAACGTGGTGTCCTATCGCATATTTGGAGGAAAAGAGGGCTTTCAAACCGGGCCCAGAATTGGCAACAGGCCCCAGAAAATCGCTGCCACAGCTTAGCGAATTCCCGACATGGCCACAACGCCCTCACCCCCCACCGAATGCACCAGATCAAGCCGCAGCCCAGCAGTTCCGCCCTTCCCGTCGCCGCACGAATGACCGAGAATCCAAGCTGCGTCGCCTCGGCCGGAAAACGCGAAGGTGCGAACCATGCCCAAACCGTTCGAACCATGCCCAAACCGTGCGAGCCATGCCCGAACCGTGTCGTGACGACGAGCGGATCGTGACTAACTCTACGCCCCAGACGGCCTGTGCATCCCAGACTGAGTTGCCTGAGTGCCCCATGACCGATCCCGTTGCCGAACCGCTGATCGACCGCCATGGTCGACGGCATGACAGTCTGCGGCTGAGCGTCACCGACCGCTGCAACCTCCGATGCTTTTACTGCATGCCGGAGTCCGACGTGAGCTTCGCGCCGAAAGAGCGGTTGTTGACGTTCGAAGAGCTCCATCGGCTGACCGAGTTGTTGGTGAGGCGGTGCGGGGTTCGGGACGTGCGAGTCACTGGCGGGGAGCCTTTGGTTCGCCGGCAACTCGATCGGCTGGTCGCTATGCTCGCCGGAATCGATCGGCTCACCGATCTCTCGCTGACCACCAACGGTATGCTGCTGCCCGAACAGGCAATGGGGTTGCGGGCGGCAGGCTTGCGGCGGCTGAACATCAGCCTGGACAGCTTGGACCCGACTGTATTCCAGCGGATCACGCGGCGAGAGGGTCTCGACCGGGTGATTGCGGGCATCGACGCGGCGATCGCGGCCGGGTTTGAGTCGGTCAAGCTGAACGCGTTGGCGATTGCCGGGATCAGCGAAGGCGAGCTGGTGCGGCTGGTCGCGTTTTCACGCCGCCGCGGCGTCACGGTTCGCTTCATCGAATTCATGCCGCTCGATGCCGACCGGGCTTGGAACAACGCCGACGTGCTAAGCGGCGATCGCGTGCTGGAGATCTTGGAGAGTCACTACGGCCGGCTCACACCCCGCCGACGTTCCCATCGGTCGCAGCCGGCCGAGGAGTTCGCCTTGCCCGACGGCACCCGCGTCGGCATCATCCGTTCGGTCACCGCGCCGTTTTGCGAATCGTGCAATCGGCTCCGCATCACTGCCGATGGCGCGGTGCGCAACTGCCTGTTCGCCCAGGACGAAGTCTCCCTGCGGGAACGAATCCGCGGGGGCGCCGGCGACGACGAACTGGTTGCCGAGATCCGGCGATGCGTGCTGCAAAAGCGGGCTGGGCATGGCATGGACGATCCCAATTTTCGGCCGCCGGAGCGTCCGATGTTCGCCATCGGCGGCTAAACCGTCGACATTGGTCGCGGGGGACCCCGGGGTCTATGGCTGTATCGCGATGTCGGCTAAATTGCCGCCACCATGAATGAACTATTTGATCTCAGCGACGATGTCGCCGTCGTGATCGGCGGCACGGGTGAATTGGGTGGACAGATGGCCGAGGCGTTGGCGGGAGCCGGCGCGAAGGTGGCCATTGTCGGGCGAAACGCCGAGCGGGGCGAAGCCCGGGCGAAGCGGGTCGCAGAGGCCGGTGGGGAGGCGAAATTCTTTGCCGCCGACGGCCTGCAAGCCGAGTCGCTCGACCAGGCCCAGCAAGCAATTCAGGCCTGGGCCGGAACACCCACGGTCCTGATCAACGCCGCCGGTGGGAACCGGCCCGATGCGACGATCCCCCCCGGCGGCGATTTTTGTGGACTCCCCCTCGACGCCTGGCGCGACGTTTTCGATCTGAATCTCGTCGGTGGTGCGTTGTTGCCGAGCCAAATTTTTGGGCGGGAGATGGTCCAGGCTGGCGTTGGCAGCATCATCAACATCGCCTCGATGTCGGGCATCATCCCGCTGTCACGGGTCGTTGCCTACTCAGCGGCCAAAGCTGCCGTCATCAACCTGACCCTTTGGCTCGCTCGCGAATGGGCCACCACCGGCGTTCGGGTCAATGCGATCAGCCCCGGTTTCTTTCCTGCCGAACAGAACCGCAGACTGTTGTTCAACGATGACGGTAGTTACACCGAGCGGGGCGGCCAAATCATCGGGCACACTCCGATGGCGCGGTTCGGCAAGCCGGAAGAACTGGCCGGCGTCGCGATCTGGTTGGCCAGCCGCCGAGCGTCCTCGTTCGTGACCGGTCAAAACATTGCGGTCGACGGCGGGTTCGCCTCCGTGACGATCTGATTGAGCGCTCCCGGGCTGATTGAGTGCTCCCGGGCGCTGATGAAACTGGCCCCGCGCGGGAATCACTTCACGCGACTTTTTCCTCCTTTCCGAAACCATCATGACTGGCCGCCACGGCTGGTCGCGGAGACCTGACATTCGATGAGCGGATTGCAAATTCCCGAACGTGGTAAGGACCTCGACTTTGTCGCCCTCGGCGCCCTGGTGCATCGGCTCGACCCCGGCGTGATCCCGTTTCGGACCGCGAGTTCCTTCGAAGTTCACGTTTCCGGCGGCGAGTACAACTGCGCCGCCAACCTGGCCTCCTGTTTCGGTCTCAACACGGCCGTGGCGACGGCGATGGTCGACAACGGCATCGGCGAACTGATCCAACGCCAGGTCCGTGCGATGGGCGTGCGGCCGTTTTACAAGCACTTCCAGCACGACGGGGTGCGCGGGCCGAACATGGCGACGGTCTACAGCGATCGCGGGCAAGGAGTGCGGGCGCCGGTGGTCTTCTACAACCGGGCCAACGAAGCGGGTGCGATGCTCAAGCCGGGCGACTTTGATTGGAAACAGATCTTCGCCGGCGGTTGCCGCTGGTTTCACAGTGGCGGGATTTTTGCCGCCCTCTCCGAGACGACCGCCCCGCTGATCGTCGAAGGGCTGCGGGCGGCCGGGGAAGCTGGCGCGGTCCGCTCGTTTGACCTCAACTATCGCGCCAAGCTGTGGGACACCATCGGCGGTCTGGAACAGGGCCAGAAAATGTGCGCCGAGATCGCCGAGAATGTCGACTGCCTGATCGGGAACGAAGAGGACCTTCAAAAAGGGCTCGGCTTGAAAGGACCCGATGTCGAAACGAAGTCGCAGGGAAAGCTCGACACCGACAACTTTTTCTACATGATCGACGAGGCGGTCAAGAAGTTTCCGAACATCAAAGTCGTCGCGACCACATTGAGGGAAGTTCACTCCACCAACCGCCACTCCTGGAGCGCGGTGTTGTGGTATGACGGTCAACGGTTCGTCGCCCCCACGGCCGAACTCGACGTCATCGACCGGATCGGCGGCGGTGATGGGTTCGCCTCCGGATTGATCTACGGGTTACTCGACGGCCGCACGCCCGAAGAGTCGCTCAAGCTCGGCTGGGCACACGGGGCGCTCTTGACCACCTTCCCCGGCGATGTCACCCGCGCGGTCCTGCCCGAAGTCGAGGCGTTCGCCCAAGGTGGCAGCGCCCGCGTGCAACGATAGAATAGTGCCGTGCTTCGCCGCAGGTGTCGCAGAGCCTGCGTACCAGAAGTCACAGAGATTTCTGAGCCTAGACGAATTCACGGCGCGTCGCACGACGGGGAGAGTGATTGCTCGGCGCGGCCTTCACCGGCGGTTGGGGATGTGCGTGGCGAGCGATAGCAGCGCACGAGTTGACGGCCCAGGTGGCGGAATTGGCAGACGCAGGGGACTTAAAATCCCCCGGCCGGATACGGCTGTGCGGGTTCGAGTCCCGCCCTGGGCACTGACCGCAGAGTCACGCACCGATTCGTAAGACGTCGCGTTCTCCCGTGGTTTCCGGGACGAAATCGCGATCGCGGGAGCGTTCCCAGCCGCTTGTTCTCCCTTGCCTTGGTCGCACGGCCTCGCACCGTCCAAGCATGGTTTCGCCTCCTGTTTGGATACAAGTGAGATACAAGTCTCAGCACTCGTCGCCGTCCACCACGAACGCATCGCACTCACTCGCCAAAAGCATCCGAGTACCTTTTCGAGATTTCTCGCCAGATTTATGTTGACACGCTCTATCGAACCCTTAGGCTGCGGGAAC
>CAYWXT010000279.1:0-6913 GCA_964462125.1 uncultured Pirellulaceae bacterium
GGTCTCGGAGTGTATTCATCAGCGATCCGCATTCGAGGAAGAAAACGTGGGCGAGCCGTTGCATGCCGGCCCGCCCCCCGGCGACCCGTGCGGTGGCGGCGGCTAAATCGATCGCGTCGGACGGGGCGGTACGGCCGCTCGCGTCCTCGGTGGGGCCACCGGCCGCATCGGTCGTTGGGCCATTGGTCGTCGCCGACCCTTCCTGCTCTCCCTGCTGATGTGCTTTCGGACTCTGCGGTGCGTGTTTTGCCATCACGGCTTGCAGCGGCGCGGGATGGATGGGCTTGGGCAAATAATCGTCCATCCCAGCGTCGCGGCAAGCCTCGGCGTCTCCCTCCATTGCCGCGGCGGTCAAGGCAATGATCGGGGTATGACCTCCCGACTCTGCTTCGCGGCGGCGAATCTCCCTGGTCGCTTCCAGTCCGTCCATCCCTGGCATGTGCATATCCATCAGAATCATGTCGAACGATTCGGATGACCACAACTTGACCGCTTCTTCGCCGTCGCCAGCCAATACTGGCTGGTGCCCGGCGGCGCGGAGCAAACCGGTCGCGACCTGCTGGTTGGTCAAGCCATCTTCGGCAACCAGGACCCGTAGCGGAGGACAGGGGGGCAGCTCGGCGGGGGCAAGTGTCGGCAGTGCGCCGCGGTCGAGCTCCATCACCTGCAAGACCGACTCGAGTAGCTCCGACTGCACGACTGGCTTGGTCATGTACCGGGCGATGCCGACGCCCTCGCAGCGAGCAACGTCACCGGGCCGGCTACCGGATGAGAGCATGATGATTCGCGTTTCGGATTGGTCGCAGACCTCCCGGATGCGATCAGCAAGCTGAAACCCATCCATCCCGGGCATCATGCAGTCGAGCACGATCAGCCGATACGGTTGCCCAGCGGCGGCTGCCCGCTCCACCTCCCGGATCGCCGAGGGCCCGTCGGCGACCACGGCTGGACGGAACCGCCACGTGGTGAAGATCTCCTGCAGGATCTTGCGGTTGGTCGCGTTGTCGTCGACGACCAGCACTGGCAACTGGGCCAAATCCTCGAGTTCCTGCAAAGGGTCAGTTCCTTGCAAGGGGGCGGGATCGAGCCGAATCGTGAACGAAAAGGTCGTTCCCACCCCCGGCTCGCTCTCCAACTGCATCGTGCCCCCCATCAATTCGACGAGCTGGCGGGAGATTGTCAGCCCGAGTCCCGTTCCGCCAAACCGCCGTGTCGTCGAGGTGTCGATCTGCGTGAACGCTTCCAACACGGCGGCTTGCTTTTCCTCCGGGATCCCGATGCCTGTATCGCGGATAGAGAAGGTCAGCCAGAGTTCGTCGCCGAAATCTTGTTCGGCGCGACTGACATCGACCGCCACTTCGCCCTGATCGGTGAACTTGATCGCGTTGCTGATCAGGTTGATCAAGACTTGGCGGATCCGCCCAGGGTCACCCTGGAGCCGGTCGGGGATATCGGGCGCCACGCGGCAGGCGATCTCGAGCCCCTTCTCGGCCGCACGCAACGTCAGCGTTTGACCACTCTTGCCAACGGTGTCGCGAAGCGAAAACGGGATCCATTCCAGTTCCAATTTGCGAGCCTCAATCTTGGAGAAATCGAGGATGTCGTTGAGCAGGCTGAGGAGCGATTCAGCGGACTGGCCCACCAACTCGACATACTCCCGCTGCTCCTGGGTCAACTTGGTCTGGCTGAGCAACTCGGTCATGCCGATGATCGCGTTCATCGGCGTGCGGATCTCGTGGCTCATGTTGGCCAGAAAATCGCCCTTGGCACGGTTCGCCTCCGCGGCCGCATCGAGCGCCGTGCGGAGCGCGTCTTGAGATTCCTTCAGCTGCGTGATGTCGCGGGAGATTCCGAACGTCCCGATGATTCTTCCCTTGGGATCCCGCAACGGCATTTTCGTCGACAGGCACCAGGTGTCATCGCGGTCGGGCCAGGTCTCGCGTTCGACCCGGTCGACCAGCGGCTCGCCGGTCCGGATGATCCGCAGCTCGTCTTCCCGCGCCGAACGGGCGTGCTCCTCGGTGAAAATATCCGCGTCGGTGCGGCCGACCACCTGGTCCGCGCTGTCGAACCCGAATTTCTGCGCCATGGCGGTACTGATTCGCGTGAACCGGCTCTCGGTGTCTTTGAAGTAAATCGAGTCGGGAATGTTTTCCAACAACGTGGTCAAAAAGTGCCGTTCGCGGTCAAGCATCTTCTCGGTCTTGATCCGTTCGGTGACGTCCCAGAACAGCAACTGAAGGCCGATGATGCGGCCCTGGGGATCGATGACCGGACTCTTGACCCGTTCGATCCACAACGCGCGTCCGGACGCATCTCGGGTCCGCTCCACGTTGTGCAGCGAGCGCCCGGTCTCCAACACCTTGCGGTCATCCTCCCGGTAGGCCTTGGCGATCGCCGGCGGAAACAGGTCCTCGTCCCGCTTGCCCACCAAATCCTGACGGCTGATCCCGCGGAGCCGAAGATAGGTCGTATTGGCAAACAGCCGCCGGCCGTCGGCGTCCTTGATCAACAGGCTGAGTGGAAGGCTGTTGGCAAGCGACTCGTAGGTGGCACGGCTATCCGAAAAGATCTGCTCCTCGAACAGTGACGATTCGGTGTGATCCGACCCGGTCATGCGATCCACCTCATTCCCGCAAGCGACGCATCCTAGCGCACCTTGCTACAGCGTTTGATCAGGGTCACCTCGTTCCCCTTCTCGTTGAATAACAGCTGGTCGACAAAACTCGTCATCAAGACCAGCCCCTGCCCCCCTTCGGTGTCCAGGATCTCTGGGTTCCCCGCATCAGGAAGGCTGGAGGTGTCAAAGCCTGGACCCTGGTCGCGGACAACGATGCGGATCGCGTGTTCGCTGGCGATCGCCTCGACGTGCACCGTCCGGTCTTTGTAAGGCGCCTCCCGCTTGCGAGCTTCCACCACCGCGTTGGTCGCCTGGTCGTAAATGGCCGCTCGCGGGCAGGGCGTTTGATCGCGGGGCAGCTCCAAGTTGCCTCGGAACATCGCATTGTAAACCGCATGCTCGGTGGCGACGCCAAGCCGCACCAGTTCCATCCCCCCCAGCAACTCCATTCCCGAGACGACCTGCATCAACAAACCCACCAGCGGCATCACGAGTTCAGGATCGTTGGGCATCTCGAACACGAACACGTTTTTGGTCAGCGTCGAGATCAACTTGGCGTAACTCTCGTCGCTGCGGATCACACCCAGCACATCGGTGATCGTGTCGTTCAACAAGTCCTGCATGCGGGTTTTCGGAACGTAACCGGCAGCCCCCTTCTGCAGTGCTTCGGCTGCCAGCGCCTCGGAGCCTTGACCGGTGACCAGGATCGCCGGTACGTGCGCGTAATCCAAACGCATCGCCTGAACCAGCTCCAACCCGTTGAGCTCGGGCATCTCCAGATCGGTAATCACCACGTCGAGCGATTCGGTCTGCAGCAGGTCGAGGCCGAGTTTTCCGTTGACCACGTGCCGCACTTCGTGAGCGGCCGCTTCGAGCAGCATTGTGATCTCAACCGCTTGCGTGACGCTGTCTTCGACGAGTAACACCTTGGCCATCTCAAACCCTCACGTGGTTGTGGGCAATCGGGGCGGGCGCCGCCGGTAACGGCCAACGTATGGGCCCATCAGCGTCTGGGCCGTTCGCGCGGCTCGGATTCGGCCCCGACTAACCCATCAAGTGTATCACTTCTCACGTAAGCCACGCTTCGCCACGAGCAAAAATTGTCACCAAAGGGGTCATTCCCCCGGGATGAACGAATCCTCGGCGGTGAGATGTTGGGCGAACAACTTCAACAACCAAGCCGCGTGGTCGATGTCCTGGAGCGAGACGGTTTCGACCGCCGAGTGCATGTAGCGATTGGGGATGGCGACCATGCCGGTGGCAACCCCCGCTCCATGCAGCTGCAGGACGTTGGAATCGTTGGGGGCGGCGCGGCCGAGGGAGGCCAACTGATAAGGGATCGAGTTGGCCGCGGCCAGCTCGATCAACCGCGCGGCGACCTTCGGGTTCACGTTGGGCCCCCGAAAGATCACCGGGCCGGATCCGAGGCGGATGTCGCCCTGCTGTGTCTTTTCAATCGTCGGACAGTCCGAGGCGTGGGTCACGTCGACCGCAATCGCGACCGCCGGATCGATGCTACCGGAGGCAGTCTTGGCACCGCGCAGCCCGACCTCCTCCTGAACCGTCGCCACGCTGTGCAGATGGCAAGCCAGGTCCCGACCCTCGACCGATGCCCGCCGAAGAGCCTCGATCACCGTCCACATACCCGATTTGTTGTCCATCCCGGGGCCGCTGACCAGCTCCCCGAGGAGCGGACGGTATCGCAGGTCGAGTGTGATCGGGTCGCCGACGCGAACCGTCCGATTCGCTTCCTCTTCGTCCGCCGCCCCGATGTCCAGCCACAACTGTTCCAACTGCACGACCTCCTCCCGCTCCTTCTTGTTGAGCAGGTGAATCGGCTTGCGGCTGACCACGGCGGCAACCGGGCCGCTCGCGGTCCAGACCGTCATCGGTTGGCCGACCAATTGCTGTGGATCCCAGCCGCCGATCGTTTGGCCGTAGACGAAGCCGTTCTCGTCGATGAAACAGACCAGCATCCCGATCTGGTCGCAGTGCCCGGCATACAGCAGCCGCGGTCCGGCGGGGTCGCCAAGCGACGCGATCAGGTTGCCGTGCACGTCGATCCGCACCGCGTCGGCGTGCGGCTCGATATAGCCGCGAATCAATCCCTGGATCGGCTCCTCATAGCCGGAGGGGCTCGGTGTTCGGATCGCTTGCCGGAAGAAGTCGAGGGCGGAATCGTCCATGGTGAGAACTCGTGAAATGCGAAGCACGGGGGTCGAGGAACAGGGTGGGGGGCCAGGATAGCGAACGCCGCGATCGCCTGGCGACGCGGGGGGAATTGGATCCCGGAAAAAAAATCACGTCCCCTCCCGCAGCCGCTGGACGGGCCGCGGCGGTACGTCACGTGCCTCTGCAGGGGATGAAAACCGCGGTTTTTTCATTGTGGTTATCCTACAAGGCGAGGACTGCTGCGGCGGTCGCAACGCATCGAGCCGTCGATACTGCTTGTTCGCGATCAAACGCGTTAAAGAGTTGACCCGGTTTTAATCGACATTAACTCTCGGACAACGGCTCTCCCAGCTGGGTTGCGTCGGGTTTGCGGACGGGTGCCATCGGGCATTCGCCGGGATCCTGATTCAGCCGAACGCGGCGGGGCAGGTCGCGGTCCGCCCAGGGGGGAATCTGGGAAACGCATTCGTGACACGCGGCCTGCAACGTCGTTGCAGTCATGGAGTGACGAAGGCAGCTCGGCGAGCAATGCCGAGCGGTCCGATCAGTCTACCGAAACCGGTCTTCATGGCCGGCCGCTGGTGGGTTGAGCCGACCGCTGGGCGTTGATCGCCGTGTCTGACACAGCTTCTGCCCCGACGGCCGCACGCCCATGTGGTCGAGCCACTTGTTTTGAAACCAAACCGCGAGGATTCCGTTCGGAGAGCGTTCTGCAAAGACGCGAGCCGGCTGGCCCCGACCCAGCGTACGCCATTGACGCACCACGTCCCGACGCGACCCACCGCGAACCGGGACAGCGACCGCATCAGGACCGGTCGCCGATGCGTCCAGCGGTGGACGAACCCAGGGGCCGCGAGAGGCGTGGTTACCGACGCACCACGACTCGAGGAAATATTCAACGAGGCGTTATGGAGTACCTAGTATGAAGGTCTTCACAACTGGACAGGTCGCCAAGATCTGTAAAGTCGCACCCCGAACCGTCAGTAAATGGTTCGATTCGGGGCGCTTGAAAGGCTATCGAATCCCAGGATCACAGGATCGCCGTATCCCGCGCGAATACCTGATCAAGTTCCTCAAAGAGCACGGCATGCCCCTGGGGGATCTGGAAGACGAGGCGATGGCCAAATGCCTGATCGTCGCCCAAGACCAGGTGCTGATCGAGAACCTGAAGCGGGAACTGCCCCCGGAGAAGTCGTTCAAGGTGGCTGTCGCCGCCAGCGGCTTCGAAGCGGGGATCCAGGCCGAAAGCTTCAGTCCCGACTGCATCATCGTCGATTTCTCGATCGGTAAGATCGAGGCGGTTCAAATCTGCCAGAACCTCCGCAAGAATATCGACTTTAGCGATATCGTCCTGATCGCGCTGCTGCCCGACGACGGCCAGCCGATGAGTTTCGATCGCAGCAGCATCAACGAGACGTTCAAAAAGCCGTTTGACGCCCACCTGTTGGCCGAACGTCTGCGAACCCTCGTCGGAACCAGGAAGGAACTGGTTTAACCCCCAGTCCCCCGACCGGTCACCGGCTTGGATCGATGCCGGTGGTCGGGGTAGCCGGCCGGCGGCCGGATTCCGAATGCCTCGTCGATCATACGTCGCCCTTCTGCCGCGGTTGGGCGACGTTTTTTATGCGCGAATCCGAATGTCACAAGTCTCATCACCATGACCGACTCCCCCCGCTCGCCCCATTTCGATCCCCAAGGCAACCCGCGTATGGTCGATGTCTCTGGCAAAGATGCCACCGTTCGCCAAGCGACCGCCTGTGGCGAGGTCACCATGGCCGATGCGACCGCCGAACAAATCGCCCAAGGCCAAGCCAAGAAAGGGGATGTGCTGGCCGTCGCCCAGATCGCCGCGATCCAAGCGACGAAGCTGACCGAGCAACTGATTCCGCTCTGCCATAGTATCCCGCTCGAGGCGGTCACGGTCGATTTCACCTGGCTGCCCACTCGCTCCGGCGAGCCCGATTCGGACTCCGCTTCCGAACCCGAATCCCGTACCCGGCGACTGCGATGTGTCGTCACCGCGCGGACCACCGGGAAGACCGGCGTTGAGATGGAGGCGCTGACGGCCGCCTCGGTCGCCTGCTTGACGGTCTACGACATGCTGAAATCGGTCGACCGGCG
>CAYWXT010000280.1:0-6861 GCA_964462125.1 uncultured Pirellulaceae bacterium
AAACCTTGAACGTCCATCCTTGGGGCGTTGATACTGTCATGTTGGGAGAGCAATCCGGTCGAGAGTGTGGGCCCGATCGAGCGTGATCGGACGAGGCTGCAATTAAAGCGGTCGGTGCGGTTCGACGCTAGAGCTGGTTTGTCGATTGCTGCTCTTTCGGTTCCCTCGCCCCCGGCGTTGTGGGGGACAGGGCGTTGTGGGGGACTGGGGAGGGGGCTTCCGATCGCCCCTTAGACCTCATCCGCCGGCGGTTGTGCCCCGTTGTCGGTCGGTGCTGGCGCCGGTTCGTCGTCGACCGTTGGTGCTGGCGCCGGTTCGTCGTCGACCGTTGGTGCTGGCGCCGGTTCGTCGTCGACCGGGGGCGACAGATCCTCACGTAGCCGCAAAATGAGTTTATTGTCCTCGACGCGGACGCTTTCGAATTTGCGGAGTATCTCCGAGGTCTCTTCATCCTTGTACAGATCCTTGGCAAGGTTCTGTTTGCTGAGCTCCTGCATGATCGATTTCGGGATCGGTTCCCCTTTGACGTCGGCTCGGGTGATCTTCACGATCAGCACGCCGTTTTCCATCGACACGTTGAAGGTCGCCGACGCATTCAGGAATCGGCCGCTTCCGCCAGGGAACCCGTCGGTTGGGATGCTGACGTCCCCGGTGATCTCGCCGTTGTCGATCGAAACGTGGACCCGTCCCCGCAGCTCCTCTTCGGACGCGATCAGGGCATTGATCTCCTCGTCGGTGAGTACGAGTTCTTTGGGCGGGGGGGGCGGTGGTTCAGAGACGTCGGCCTCAGAGGGGTCGCCGTCGGAATCGCCTCCCTCGACGCCGGTTTTGAACGATTCGATCCGTGTCTGCAGTTCGGTGATCTCTTCTTCGGTGTACTCGACAACCGGAATCTCCGCTGGGGTCTCCGATGTGTACTTCTGAACCTGACCGCGGAAGAACCAGACACCGCCCCCCACCATGACGGCCAAGGCGACGAATCCCACCCCCAACAGGGTAAGACAGCCGATAGCGAAGCAGCCACAGCCGCTCTTTTTCTCGGTCTGCGCCACCTCCGTTTGTGGTGGGTAGGCGCTGTCGGATGGAATGTCGTTTGAATCGGACACGGGGGCATCTCGCGACTGGAATGAGGGGGCATACGATCCGTCTGAGAGTGTTATACCGCGTCAGCCCGCCTGACGTACATCGTCACTGGCGTTTCTCCAAAATCCGCCCTGTGCCAGTGGGGCCTGTGCTCAGCCGATGGGACTCGGACGGGGCTGGAAACGTGGAACCACGGCGGGCGAAAAGTGCGGGAGGTGGGGGGGCAAGCCGGCTCGACCTGATTAAAATGTTGGCGTCAGTCGTTTCCCCCACCGCATACGAGATCTCGCATGCCCCACCTTCAACGATCCCCCCTGTACTGTCTGGTCATCCTCGCCCTCGCCCTTCCGCTGACCCTGCACGCCGCTGCGGATGATCCGCCGAAAAAGTCGGCTGAGGCGCCAGCGTCCAACGAGAACGAAAACGAAAACGAAAACGAAAAGAAAGACGCCGACGAAAACGACGAGCCGAAAAAGGAGCCCGAGAAGAAGAACGACGAGAAGAACGAGAAGAAGAACGAGAAGAAGAACGACGACGAAAAGGAAGCCGACAAGAAGAAGGCTGACGAAAAGAAAAAAGACGCTGACGAAAAAGAGACGAAAAAGGACGAGGACGCCGAGGAGAAGCAGGAGCCCGAGGAGAAGCCGGAACCGTCGGTCTTCCCCGACGCAGGTTTGGAGGCGGCAGTCCGAGCCGAGGTGTTCGAGAAACGCTACAACGACGAGCCGATCACGAAGGAAGACGTCGCGAAAATCTCCCGTGTCGTTGGGACCGGCCAAGAGATCAAGAGCCTGGAGGGCCTGCAGCACTGCCACGCCCTGATGCTGATCGACCTCCGCGACAACGAGATCAGCGACCTGAGCCCGATCGCTGAACTGGAACGACTGCAGTCGGTCTCGCTGTCCGGCAACGAGATCTCCGACCTTTCGCCCTTGAAGAATTTAACGGCGATGCAGTTGTTGGACTTCTCCGACAACGAGATCTCCGACCTGTCGCCGCTGAAGAAGATGTCCAACCTGCGGTCGCTCTACCTAGCCAATAACAAGCTGACCTCGATCGAGCCGATCCTCGATTTGGAAAAAATCTGGTCGCTCGACGTCTCGGATAACTCCCTGACCGAACTCGGCTCCCTGGAGAACCTCAAGTGGCTCGACACGCTCGACATCTCCAACAACGAGATCGAGTCGCTGGAACCGTTACGGTCCCTCCGCGAATTGGACATGTTGATCATGACGGACAACGAAGTGGAGGATCTCACTCCCTTGGTGGAGATGTGCCGCGCCGACGCGGAGGGAGAACGCCGCTTCGCCCCCTACCTGGAACTCTACCTGGGCGAGAATCCGGTTTCCGAGGAGAAGAAGTCGGAACAGATCGACGAGCTGAAGTCGTTCGGCGTTCGGGTCCACGAGGGTGATTGAGTTCCTGGACGATTCGGGTGAATGTCGAGACCGCTCCCCCGGCAGGGTCGGTCTGTAGGAACCGTGTGATGTCGAAGAACATCACGCTAAGTTTTGACGCGTGGTCTCGGCAGGCGGATCAACGCACGACGAGATTGACGAGCCGCCCGGGGATGACGATCCGTTTCACGATCTGTTTTCCTTCCGCGGCGGCTTGGACTTTGGGGTCGGCCAGGGCGGTTTGGATGACAACCTCCTCCGCGGCGTCCGCCGGGATCTGAACCTTGCTCTTGACCTTCCCATTGATCTGAACCGGGATCTCCAGGCTGCTTTCGACCAATGCCTGCTCGTCCCACGCGGGCCAGGGCTGGGCGGAAATGCTCTGCTTTTCGCCAAGTGCCCGCCAGAGCTCTTCGCATAGATGGGGAGCGTAGGGAGAGAGCAGGACGAGGAAGGTCTTCATCGCCTCGATCGGACGTCGCTCAGCCCGGGTGAAATGATTGGTGAATTCCATCATCCGGGCGATCGCGGTGTTGAAGCCCAACGTCTCGGTATCTTCAGTGACCTTCTTGATCGTTTGGTGCAGCACCCGGCGCTGGTCGTCATCACATGGCTCGTCGGTCAGCGCTGGATGCAGCGTCATCGCCTCGGCACGCTCGACGACGATCATCCGCCAGACGCGATCGAGAAACCCGCGGACGCCACCGACTCCCGCCATGCTCCAAGGCTTGGTCGCCTCGAGCGGCCCCATGAACATTTCGTACAGCCGCAGCGCGTCGGCGCCGTACTCGCGGACGACCGCGTCGGGGTTGACGACATTGCCCCGGCTCTTGCTCATCTTGTGGGCTCGACTGTCGACGCGGATCGTGGGGTCTTCCTTGAGCACGAATCCTTCGCCCTTCTTCTCCACGTCATCCTCCGAGAGAGACCGGGCGGTCACCGGCTGTCCCGCCGCGTCGACCCGATTTCCTTCGGCATCGCGGCGGACCTTGCTTGCCGAGATCGGTTTGCCTGACGGGTCGGCATAGCCGGTGAACTCGACTTCCCCCAGGATCATTCCTTGGTTGACGAGTCGTCGGAACGGCTCGGGCGTGCTGACGTGGCCGCGGTCGTACAACACCTTGTGCCAGAACCGGGAGTAGAGCAGGTGCAGCACGGCGTGTTCGGCGCCCCCAACGTACAGATCGACCGGCATCCACGCTTTCTCCTTCTCGGGATCGACCGGCAGGTTCGTGTTCTTGGGATCGATGAACCGAAGGTAGTACCAACACGACCCCGCCCACTGGGGCATGGTGTTGGTCTCGCGGCGATATCGCACGCCATCGAGGTTGACATATAGCCACTCCCCCCCCGCCTTGGCCAGCGGCGGTTCTGGACGGCCGTGTGGCTTGAAGTCATCGAGATCCGGCAGCCGGACGGGAAGCGACTCGGCGGAAACGGGTCGTTTGATTCCCGTCGGCTGGCCCTGGTCGTCGAGTTCGTGCAGGATCGGAAAGGGTTCTCCCCAGAACCGTTGGCGGCTGAAGAGCCAGTCCCGCAACTTGTAGTTCACCGCCTCGCGACCAAGACCTTGGCTGGCCAATTGCTCGGTCACGGCCGACTTGACTTCCTCGGTTGATCGCCCGTCATGATGATCGCTGTTGATCGCCGTCCCATGACCGGCGTAGCAGGCGTTGCCGGCCAGGATGGCTTCTCGCTCGGGATGGTCGTTCTCGGGGGCGACCACGGGGAGGATCGGCAATTCGAACTGCTGGGCAAATTCGAAGTCTCGATCGTCGTGGGCGGGGACTGCCATGATCGCGCCGGTGCCATAGCCGGCCAATACGTAGTCGGCGATCCAGACCGGGATCGGCTTTCCAGTTACCGGATTGATCGCGTAGCTGCCGGTAAACACACCGGTCTTCGCACGATCCCCCTCGGTCCGCTCCCGGTCGCTCTTAAACGCTGCCATCTCGCGATATTCGGCCACCGATTTGGCCTCCGCCTCGGTCGCCAAGACCTCGACCATCGGATGCTCGGGAGCCAGCACCATGTAGGTGGCGCCGAAGAGCGTGTCGGGTCGCGTGGTGTAGACGCGAATCGCCTCCTCACTCGCCCATTCAGGAAACCCGCTGCGTCGGCGATCCGCCGTCCAAGCCTGGAACGCGGACTCGGAACCGATAAAAAAATCGACCTCCGCGCCGGTGCTCCGGCCAATCCAATCCTGTTGCAGTTTTTTGATTCCCGCAGGCCAATCGAGGTCTTCGAGCCCCTGCAACAACCGCTCGGCATAGGCGGTGATTCGTAGCATCCACTGGCGGAGCGGGATCCTGCGCACCGGGTGTCCGCCCCGTTCGCTCCGCCCGTCCTGGACCTCCTCGTTGGCGAGGACCGTTCCCAGAGCCGGGCACCAATTGACCAAGGCGTCGTCCTGGTAGGCCAGACGATGACGATCCCGATAGGCTTCCACGGCGGAACGCCCCTGTTGCCGCACGTCCTCCGGGATCGGAAGCTCGTCAATCGGACGCCCCCGTTCGCTCTCGGCGTCGAACCAGGTGTCGAACAGCACGAGAAAGATCCACTGGGTCCAGCGAAAATAGTCCTCATCGGTCGTCGCCAGCATGCGGTCCCAGTCGTAGCTGAAGCCGAGCATCTTCAGCTGGCGAGTGAAATTGTCGATGTTCCGCTGAGTTTGGATCCGGGGGGGTTCACCCGTGCTGATCGCGTGCTCCTCGGCCGGCAACCCAAAGGCGTCAAAGCCCATCGGGTGCAGGACGCTCTCCCCACGCATCCGCGCGAACCGAGCGACGATGTCGGTCGCGGTGTAGCCCTCCGGGTGCCCGACGTGCAGCCCGTCGCCGCTGGGATAGGGGAACATGTCGAGAATGTATCGCTTCGGTCCGCGCGGTAGCTCTGGAGTGGCAAAGGTGCGCTGATCGTCCCAGTACTGCTGCCAGCGCGGCTCGATCTCGGCGGGGTTGTAACGGGGCATGGGCGTGGTTCGAAATGAACGGGATGGCAAGGGAACGTAGCCCAGGATTCTAGGCCATGGAATCGCGATCGTAAGGTGCCCGACCGCCCTTGACCCCGGGGGTGGCGAGCCGGTACGGACGACCTCATGACGATCCGAGATGCTGCCCTGGTCGTGGGGCTCCTGTTGATCAGCGGCGCCGCCGGTTGTCGGATGGGCGTTCCGATCCACGTCTGGGAGCCGCCTCGCCTGGCGTCGACCGTCGGTAAGCGAGTTGCTGTGTCGGTCGTGGCGGAATCCGACGAGCTTGCCGAATCGATTCAGGAGCGGTTGATCGATGGGACGCCTCGCGATCACGGTCGCTCCACGGAACTGGTCGATGCCGAGACCTTGCAGTCCGATTCGCCGATCCAGTTGGTCTCGGCGAATGATCGCCAGGTGAACGATGTCGCCCTCGCTCCGGTCGCCCGCCGCAACGGCTTTGACTTCATGTTGCATGGCCGAGTCCGCGGTTCCAGCGGCGCAGCGGGACGCGGCGGGCCGACGGATTCGGGACCAGCCGATTCGCCGTTGGCGCTCTCCTGGCGGCTCACCGAGCTCGGCGGCGACGCCCGGGTGCTCGGTGCCCCGGTGGTCATCGAACTCGCCTCGGCCATCGAGCAATATCCCGATCTCGGTCTGCTTGCCGACCCGACAACCGCCCTGACCGAAGCCGTCGCTCGGGAAACCACGCGTTTGCTGACCCCGTCGGTGACGGTGCAGCGAGTTCAGTTGGCGATCCCCTATCTGACCCCTGGAAGCCGCAGCGTTCGTCGCGGCAACGCACTGGCCCTCCGTGGTGATTGGGCGGCCGCCAAGGATGTCTGGATGGAAACCCTCGAGCGCTACCCGGCCCAATCGGCTGCCTTGGTGAACCTGGCCCACGCCGCAGTGGCGGAACAAGACTTCACGTCGGCCCGAGCCCTGGCGCGGCACGCCGTGCTCCGCCACCCCTCCCGGCTCGCAGGCGAAACGCTGGTTTGGGTCGAGCAAACGCAGCGACGCTACCACCAGTCATTTCAACTGCCTGACCCGCCCGAGGGCTGGGTCGTCACGCGGCAAGCCCCCTAGGCTTTTTGAAAATCGTGTTGTGTCACAGCGAAGAATTCGGGTCGGGGCGCCATCCGTCCAGTCGCGGGAGTGGACCACGAAGAACATGAAGGGGCACGAAGGAGTGGAAGGCGATCGTCGGAAGCCTTCGTGGTTCTTCGTGTCCTTCGTGGTGATCCCTGCTTCCCCGGGATCCTGGCTTCTTTGACGTTGGCCGACCGGTTCGCGCCGTCCCAGGGGCGATTAAGATCGTCGCGTCCAACTTGATTTCCCCCACTACCGGCGTGGTTTCGCCGGCGCGGAGTTTTACCCATGCAGCGCACTCTCGTGTTACTCAAGCCG
>CAYWXT010000281.1:0-6825 GCA_964462125.1 uncultured Pirellulaceae bacterium
TCACGGCCGCAGAGTTCGCCTCGGTCCATGCCAAACGCCAGGGCCGAATCCTATTGATGCTCGACTTGGCCGTTCCCCGTGACTTCGATCATGCGATCGGTGACTTCGAAGGCGTCTACCTGTACCAGATCGACGACCTGGAGGCGGCTTGCGAACGAAACCAGCGGGAACGGGAAAAAGAACTGCCGCGAGCGAAGCAGATCATCCGTGAAGAGACCGAGCGTTTCTTCCGTGATTTGCACCACCGCTCCACCGGTCCCGTCATCCGGCGGCTACGGGAGCAAGCTCAGCAGCTGAAAGACGAGGAACTGGAACGGTTACTCGCGAAACTGAAAATGGACTCTCCAGACGACGCTGCCACGCGCGAGATCGAAAAGTCATTCGATCGCCTGATCAATAAACTACTCCACCCGCCATTGGCCTCCCTGCGGGACGATGCTGCCGAAGGACATTCGCGGGGATTGGTCGACGCTCTGCGGCACCTGTTCAACTTAGGTGACGAGGATCCGTGATTGGGAGGTCAGTCCCAGTCGTCGTCCTCATCGTCCTCGTCCCAGTCGTCGTCCTCATCGTCTTCATCGTCCCAGTCGTCATCTGAATCATCGACTTCGACCCATTCATCGCCAGCCTCCTCGTCATCAAGCTCCTCGTCGTCAAGATCCTCGTCCTCGACGAGTTCGTCCGCCTCTAGCTCGTCGTCGTCTTCCTCACCCTCGACCCAATCCTCGGCGAATTCGTCGTCGAGGTCCTCCTCAAGGCCCCCCTCGTAGATCTCGTCCTCTTCATCTTCGATCACCGCGCAGGGGACCTCTTGCCGCAGCACGCCCTCCGCGTCGGCGAGCACCGGAGAATCGGCAGCTTCGGGACCGGTCTCAGGAACAACCGGGGCGACAGCGGTACTCACGGCAGACTCCTTCGGTGATGTTGATGAATCTTGATCAGTCTCTTCCTGCAAGGTATGCCAATCGATCACGGGCAATGCATCCGCTCCGGATAATCCGAAAAGTTTTAAAAAACGTTTCGTCGTGCCGTAAAGGTAGGGTCGGCCCAACTCTTCGCCCCGCCCGGCGATACGAATCAGATCACGCTCCAACAACTGTCGCAATAGTTCTCCGCAATTCACCCCACGAACCGCTTCCACATCGGCGCGGGAGACCAGTTGACGATAGGCGATGACGGTAAGCGTTTCCATCATTGGCGACGACAATCGAACAGCTTCAGGTAAATGCCCCAGCCGGGCCAGCCAGGGAGCCAACACCGGGCGAGTCATGATCCGGTAGCCGCCAGCGACATGTTCGACTCGCAAGGCTCGACCTCGGGCGTCGTAAAGCCGATTCAACTCGCGTACCAAGGTGCGAGCCTCGGTTCCATCGGCCAATCGAGCCAGCTGGGCTAGTTTTCGTGTCGAAAGGGGTGATTTCGCCATCAACAAGACCGCCTCGAGCCGACGCCGACGCCGGAGTGGGTCTTCGTCGTCCCCAAGGTCGGTCTCCACCTGATCGCCGCCGCTCTCTCCAGCCACTCCTGCGGCCTGCCGAGAAATCCCGGCGGACAACCCACAGGCGGTCTGCAGCCCGTAGGGTCTCGTCGCTGCCGTCGCTCCCGGTCGCATCCAGCCGATTCCGCCATCGATTCGGCTTGGCGGCCAGTGGTGGCGAGGACCTTGCATAAGCATCCTAGCAGCGTGGCGGAAAGGTCGGTTCATGGCTTACAGTACAAATGGCGTCTCCAGTTCCCCCTATCCCCGAACCTGACGATCGTGTCCACCGCGGTTTCTAGCGACCCAACCCCCCCTCGGCGAAAGCCCAATCGGCGAAAGCTGCGAATCTGGATCACCCTGATCGCAACCGCCGTGATGGTGCTGGCGCTGTACGCCATTGTCCGCTACCAGGGTCACGTCACAGGGGAAGAGTTTTCGCCGACCCATTTTCAGCAACGGACCTTCGCATTCTATGAAATTCCGTTGATTCACGTGCAAATCACCCCCATTCGCCGAACTGGCTCGACGACCGAAACGGCCCGTTACCTTCGCCACGAGTCGCTGATTCAATCAAAGCCGGGCCCCCCTCAGCTCTGGCATCTGGTGCACCTCGATCGCGGAATGATCCGTTCCACACCCGCCGACGCACAGCTGCTGGTCACTCAACTCTCGCTACGGCCCCAAGGTGGACTCTATTGGAAGTCCTGGAGCGAACAGCATCCAGACCGGGCCCGCGTCTTTTGGCCAGTCATCCAGCGGTTAGCCGTTCGCGAACTGTACGTACTGGTGCCGACCCTGTTTGAAATCGCTCAGCAAGACCTCGGGCCCCAGGAACTCCAGCAAACGATTGACCGCTATCTACGCCGCGAGTATCGCAAGTTGATCCGCGAAATGCAGGCCGCCGACCGACATGAACTTGCCGATCAACTGCTTCAAGAAGCGAGCGAAGATTTCCCGGACGCCCCCGATTGGGAACAACTCGCCACCCCACACGAAACGTGATCTACCTCGACAACAACGCCACCACCCAGATCGACCCGCGGGTCGCTGAAGTGATCGCGTCAACCTACCTGCTCGGGCCCTTGAACCCCTCGAGCCAACACCAGTTGGGCCGAGACGCCCGGCGAAGGCTCGATGATGCAATCGAGTCGATCGGCCGAGACTTGAATACGGCACTTGGAATTCCAGGGGGCCCAACGCTCCTATTGACCAGTGGTGGCACGGAATCGAACAACTTGGCCATCGCAGGCATCGGTCCCCCTGAAACCCCGTTGGTGGTCAGTCGAATCGAACACGCCAGCGTCATCGAAGCCGCCCAAGCCGCCGCTGCAAACGGACGCGAAGTACGCTGGCTGCCGGTCGATCAAAACGGCGTCGCCGACCTCGATGCACTGGCGACCCTGGTCACTCTCGACCGACGACGAGCCGGTTTGGTTTCACTGATGTCAGCGAACAACGAAACAGGCGCCCTGCAGCCGGTGACCGAAGCCGCGGCAATTTGTCGCTCCGCCGACGTTCCCCTCCACGTCGACGCAACCCAGTCGGTAGGGAAGGTTCCAATCGATCTCGGGCAGTGGGGAGCCTCCGCGGTCACCTTCACCCCGCACAAATTTCACGGTCCCGTCGGAATCGGAGCACTCTGGCTCGCCCCCGACGTCACGCTACGTCCCATGATCCGCGGCGGCCAACAACAACTCACGCTGCGACCAGGAACCGAACCGCTCGCCCTGGTCGTCGGAATGGCCGAAGCTCTCCGGCATGCGGCAACCGAACAAGAAGAAGCAAGCCGCCGCATGAAAACGCTTCGCGACCGCTTCGAATCGACCCTTCTCGAACGGCACCCGGAGATCGTCGTTCACGGCCAAGACGTCCCCAGGCTTCCATCGACCAGCTTCCTTTCGTTTATCGGCAGTGATCGGCAGTCGATGCTGATGGCCCTCGACATGGCAGGTGTCGCCTGCAGCAGTGGCTCCGCCTGCAGCAGCGGCAGCAGCCCCCCGAGCCATGTCCTGATGGCAATGGGCGCCCCCGGGGATCAGGTCAACTCGGCGGTGAGATTCGGAGTGTCCAAGTTTTCCACAGAAACAGAAATCGACAACGCTGTCGAAGCTATCTCAAAGGCTTACAATAAGTTACGATCATTCCTCTCGGTGGAAAACTAGACGAAAAAGGGTCGCATCCCGATTGGGTTCCCGTTACGCTTGTTAGGTTGAAAGGTGATTCGACTACCGCATCACCGCCCCCCCTCAAGCAACCGACCCAGCCTGTCCCGCGAGTCTTACGAGATGACCGCGATCGATTCCCCGATAGCGCACAGAACACTCAGCCCTGCGGACGATTCAGTCACGTCGTTCCCGTTGGAACGGCCGCCTTTCCGACGCCGTCGCCGCGATACGTTGCCGCCGGCGTCCCAACTGTCGCATTTTGTTGTCGGACCCGAGAACCGCTTGGCTGGTTTTTTAGGAAGTTCAGACGAGGATCTGTTTGGATTTGGCAATCCGTTGTTGTTAGTGGGGCCAAGTGGCGTTGGAAAAACGCTGTTAGCCCTCCATTTTGCTGCCCGCGGGGCGACCATGCGTGCCACCGCAGAGGGTCCAAGCTCAGTGAACTATGTGCCCGCCATTGATTTCGCTCGCCGCTACGCCGAAGCGGTCGACACCGATGACCTGAACTCGTTTCGAGAATCCTTCGATACCGCCCCGGTTTTGGTCACCGATGACCTGCACCTGATCAGCCACAAGTCAGGAGCGCAAAACGAGTTGGCATCGAGAATCGAAACTCGCTGTGACGAGCATCGACCGACAGTGTTGACCTGTCGCCGTCTGCCCACGGAGATCCGTGGCTTGCGATCGAGGCTTGTCGGTCGTGTCTTGGCAGGACTCACTGTCCCACTCCGCCCGCCGGGCCAAGCCGCCCGCCAGTTACTGCTCAATGAATTCTCACTCGTTCACGGGATCCAAATCGATCCAGCCCCGTTGGAAATGCTCGAAAACGGCCTCGCCCCTGATCTCTCACTCCGCTCTCTCGAAGCCGTAATCAAGCAGATCGACCTGTGGTCGCGGATGAACAACTCTGAACCGACGATGGAAGCGGTTCAGTCCGTCCTCGCATCGATCGGCCAGAAGAGGTCCGTCTCCATGGCCACGATCACCAACACCGTCGCGCGGTACTTCCGTGTCAAATCGGCAGAACTGAAGAGCAGCTCGCGGCGACAGAGCATTGTTCGGGCTCGTTCGCTCGCCATGTGGCTAGCGCGGAGGCTGACATCCAGCAGCCTGCAACAAATCGGTGACTCCTTTGGCGGACGGGACCATTCCACCGTTCTGCATGCGATCCGCAAGACCGCCACCTTGATCGACCACGATGCCGATCTGCAGCGGGCTGCCGAAGAACTAACCGAAAAACTCGCCGAATGAATCGGCGTACCCGCCCTTGCGCAACACGGTGGATAATCTGTCACGCGACGGTCAGGCTACGGTCTGCCCTCTCCACGTCGACCCGTCATCTCGACCAAACCGGTGTCGATTCGTGTTCGTTTTCAGTCGTTTCGATGACCACCCATGAACCGTCGTTCAACCAGTTTTCCACACCCGTTTTCAGTTCTTAACTGATGACCAGGAAAGCACTTCTGAGATCGAATCAAGTCGATTCGAACCATTCCAGCGATCGCATTACGAATACGACGATAGATAAATACTCTCATCCAAATGAGTTTCACTCCCAACAGAATCGAAAGCGGCATCGATCGGTCCACTCCCCCAACTTTGCGGGGACGAAGGTTCGAGTGTGAATCAGCGAAGCCTACTGCCAAACGCCTTCCGAGCCGTTACAACAATGGCTCACCCGATCTGTGTCGGACTGATCGACCCATCGATTGACTCTGCCAAAACGCGTCCATGAAGATCACCTGTCGCCGCGAGCCGCTGACCGCCGCATTCGCCCTCGCCGCGAGTATCGCCCCCACACGGTCGCCGAAAGAGATTCTGCAAAACGTCAAGCTGACCGCAGCGGGAGACCGAATCACGTTGACTGCGACCGACATGGAGGTCGGCGTTCGGCTGGACTTACAAGAGGGAGTCGAAATCGAAAATGAAGGGACGACACTCCTTCCGGTCCAGCGTACCAACGCGATTTTGCGGGAGAACAACGATGAAATGTTGGTTCTGGAGACGGACGAGTCGGGGGTTCGGATCAGCGGCAGCCGCAGCCGGTTCCGATTGCCGAGCAGCAACCCTGATGAATTCCCTGCCGTGACCGGTTTCGAGGAAGAGAAGTACCACGTCATCCCCACTCGGCTTTTCCGTGAAATGGTTCGGCGAACTGTGTTCGCGACCGACGCAGAGAGTAGCCGTTACGCGCTCGGCGGGGTCTTGCTGGAGATGGAGGGGTCAACGGTGTTGGCCGTTGGAACCGATGGCCGTCGATTGGCACGGATGGAAGGAACCGGTGAATCGGTTGGCGAGCATCAGACGAGCGGCAGTACGACGATTGTCCCTACCCGGGCGATTCAGCTCATGGAACGTGCCGTCGGCGACGGAGACGAAACGGTCGATGTGGCGGTACGGAGCAACGACCTGCTGCTGCGAACGTCTCGAGCGGTGATCTATAGCCGTTTGGTCGAGGGCCGCTATCCGAGCTGGCGGCAGGTCTTCCCGAAACGGGAGCATGCAGTGCAGATCGACGTCACCGTCGGTCCCTTGTTCGCTGCGTTGCGGCAAGCGGCAATCGTGACCGATCATGAAAGCCGTGGCATCGATTTTACCTTTGCCGATGGTTCTCTGAAAATGGAGGCGAGCACCGCTGAGATCGGTGAGTCGCGGGTCGAACTTCCGATCGCTTACGATGGTGAGCCGATCACGCTGGTCCTGGACCACCGTTACGTCGCTGATTTCTGTAAAGTGCTCGACGCGGAAACCAACGTGATCATGGAAATTGAATCGGACAGCGCACCGGCATTGTTGACCACCGATGACGGTTACGCTTACGTGATCATGCCGATGGCCCGCGACCGTTAGGCTCTGTCAGAAAACGTCGAATCGTCACACGGGTTCCATGAACGAACGCCGCCCAGTTCGCAAACTCGGTTCCATTGTCGGCCAATTGATGGCCCGGCGGGGCTACGCTCAGGTGTTCGCGGACCAGGAGTTTCAGCGGGTCGTTGAAGCGGCCGTCGGTCCTGGCTTGGCGTCGGCGGTTCGCGTCGGAAACTTGCGTTCAGGCGTGTTGCAGCTCTATGCGTCCGATTCGGTGACCCTGCAGGAGCTCAACTTTGAAAAACGGAAGATTCTAAATCGGATCCAACAGGAGCTACCCCCAGGAAAGGTTACAGAGGTACGACTGCGAAT
>CAYWXT010000282.1:0-6807 GCA_964462125.1 uncultured Pirellulaceae bacterium
CGTCGATCTGTACTTGCTCGATCGCCTCGGCGACCTGGTGCCGGAGTTGATCGTGTCATGATTGGTCATCTGTTATCGTTCCCCATGAAATCTGCTTGAGCCGAACCAACGTGCCGATCGTGACCGAACCTCAGCCGCCGACCCCGCCCGCCAAGTCGACTCCGTCGCTACGGGTGCGGTACCGCGTGCGGTTCGCCAAGCAAGGTTTGCTGCGTTGGATCAGCCACCGCGACCTGGCACAGCTCTGGGAGCGGCTTGTCCGGCGGGCCGCGCTGCCGCTGTCGATGACCGAAGGCTTTCATCCCAAGCCCCGCATCGCCTTCCCCTCCGCCTTGGCCCTGGGCGTGGAGAGTTTCGACGAGGTGGTGGAACTCGAACTGACCGAGAACCTTTCGGCTGTGGCGCTGCTGCAGCGGCTGCGGCAAGACAACCAACCCGGCTTGACGGTCCACTCGGTCCAGCGGTTGCCGCAGCCGGCCGCCAAGGCGCAGCTGGAGCAAAGCGACTACCAGATCTCGATCGTCGAGGGCGTCGACCTCGCCGCCACCGGCGCTGCGATCGAATCCCTGAAGCAACAGGAAACGGTCTCGGTCCAGCGGAAGAACAAGACGGTGGTCGCCCACGTCGGGGCGCAAATCCCGAGACTGGAGATCGCCAGCGACTCCCTGTTGCTCTCCCTGGTCGCCTCCGACTCCGCATCCCTGCGCCCGGCCGACGTCCTCGCTCTGCTCGGCGCCGACGATTGGATCGAGCGGGGCGCCAAGATTGTCCGCACACGGGTCGTCCTCCGCCGCGAGTACGAACCGGAGACCCCTGACGCGTTCGCCCCTCACCGGGACGAACCCCCATCGAGCCGCGAGCCGAGCGGGACCCGATGAACCGAATCCAACGACCGAACATCCCTGCGCCGGCGTCCGTGCGATCCCGCTTTCCGGGGTCGATCCGAGCCGACCAAACACCCCATGAGGTGCTAGTCCATGAAGAAGGAAATGTTGATCAATGTCTTGCAACCCGAAGAATGTCGAATCGCGGTCTTGGAGGACCGGCGGCTCGAAGAGCTCTACATGGAGCGAAAGAGCGTGGAGGCGTTCGCGGGCAATGTCTACCGCGGGAAGATCGTCAATATTGAGCCCAGTATTCAGGCAGCGTTCGTCGACTTCGGCGTCGGACGCAACGGGTTCCTCCATATTAGCGATATCGAGCCGCAATACTTCCGCCAAGGCGGTTACGACCCCGAAGAGATCATGCGGGAGTCGGACGAGATGGCGGAGGTGGCCGCCAAGCGGGCTCGCGACACCGGCCGCGGTAGCAAGCGCGCCTTCAAAGGGGGACGCCCCCGAGTCAAACCGCCGATCCAGGAGATCTTCCGCCGCGGCGACGAGGTGCTCGTCCAGGTCATCAAGGAAGGGATCGGAACCAAAGGCCCGACCCTCAGCACCTACATCTCCATCCCCGGACGGTACCTCGTCCTGATGCCGGCGCTGGGACGGGTCGGTGTCAGCCGCAAGATCGAGGACGAAGACGACCGCAAACGGCTCCGCCGCTGCCTGCTGTCACTCAACCCGCCCAAGGGACTCGGGTTCATCGTCCGGACCGCCGGCGCCGGTCGGAGCGAAGGCGAATTGCAGCGCGACATGGAATATCTGCTGCGGCTCTGGAAGGCGATCGTCCGCCGGATTCAAAAAACGAGCGAGCCGGGTGAGATCTACGAAGAGAGCGATCTGATCATTCGCACGATCCGGGATATCTTCACCGACGACATGGACCAGATCCTGATCGACGAACCGGAGTCGTTCGAGAAAGCACGCGAGTTCCTCAAAATGGTCATGCCACGCGTCGCCGACCGGCTGAAGCTGTACGACGGCCGACTTCCCCTGTTTCACAAGTACCGGCTCGAAGAAGAGATCGCCCTGATCAACCAGCGACAGGTCCAACTGCCCGATGGCGGCTCGATCGTGATCGACCCCACCGAAGCCCTCGTAGCCATCGACGTCAACAGTGGAAGCTTTCGCGGCAACGACTCGGCCGAGGAAAACTCCTTCCGCTTGAACCTTGCCGCTGCCAAAGAAATCGCCCGCCAACTCCGCCTCCGCGATCTCGGCGGGGTGATCGTCAACGACTTCATCGACATGCGGAAAGAGAGTCACCGTCGCAAGGTCGAACGCGCCCTTCGCGATGCGATGGCCAATGACCGCGCCCGGGTCAAAATCCTCCGCACCAGTCCCTTCGGGTTGGTCGAGATGACTCGCCAGCGGATCCGGCCGAGCCTGAAACGGAACATCTACCAGGACTGCCCCTGCTGCGAAGGCCGCGGCTTGGTCAAGACCGCCGAGAGCATGTCGATCGAAGTCGTCCGCATGCTTGCCCTGGCCGTCAGAAACGAACACATCGTCCGCGTCACCGTCCGTGTCAATGACAACGTCGCCGCTTTTCTCAACAACCGCAAACGACGCGAAGTGAGCGAAATGGAAGACGTCGGCAAGATGACGGTCCAGATTCTGGGCAGCGAAGGCTTGTACCCGGAACATCTAGAAATGGACTGCCGTGACGAACATGGAGAACGGGTGGAGATCGATTCCTGAAGTCGACCTCAAGCCGGTTTGAAACCCGGAGGCACAGCGACCACAGAGTCTTGCGCGGTCGGTTATGCTGGAGTTCTTCCCGCCAGCTTTCCCGCCGAGGTTCATCATGCGTCGCCTGTTGCTCTGGTCACTCCTGCTATCGATCGGAATGGGACTTTCTCCGATCATGTCAACTCTCTCCGCGGCGGAGTTGAAACTTGACGAGTCACCGGCGAAAGCGGGCGAGTGGGGATACCGCCCGGAGGCCGATGCCGCCACCAACGTCGACCCCCCGTCGTTCACCTGGCGCCCCCAAAAGGGGATCGTCCGTTGGGAAATCGAATGCCGCCGTGACAGCGAGACGGGCGAGGTCGCCTATGCGGCCGACTCGATCGAGATGACGGTTCATCGCCCGCCCGTCTCCTTCGGTGCCGGGCGATACGTGTGGCGGTATCGCGGGGTCAACGGTTCCGGGGAGCGAACGAACTGGAGCCGATCGCGATCCTTTTCCGTCACCGACGACGCCGTGCAGATGCCGCTTCCCCCGCGGCAGGAACTGTTGGCGCGCATCCCGGACCAGCACCCCCGTTTGTTCGTTCGCCCCGAGGACCTGCCGCGACTTCGCAAGTTGGCCCAGGGAAGCCTTCAGGAGGAGTTCCAACGCTTGCAGGACCGATGCGAACGAATCTTGGCCGACCCGCCGTCGACCGAGGAGCCGCCTAAGTACGGCGAGGACGTGGAGTACAAGAGTGAGCGGTGGCGGGAGATCTGGTGGGGCAACCGAAAACATACCATCGCCGCCTTGGAAGGCGCAGCAACGCTCGCCTTCACCCGGTTGCTCAATGACAACGAAGAGTATGGCGAGGCGGCCAAGCAGATCTTGCTCCAATGCGCGCAGTGGGATCCGGTCGGCGCCACCGGTTATCGCTACAACGACGAAGCCGGCATGCCCTATGCCTACCATTTCGCCCGCACCTACACCTTCGTGCATGACCTGTTGAGCGAGGAGGAACGGGAACGTTGCCGTGAGGTGCTGAAAGTTCGCGGGGACGAAATGTACCAGCACCTCTACCCGCGGCACCTGTGGCGGCCCTACTCCAGCCACAGCAACCGTGCTTGGCACTTTCTCGGCGAACTCGGAATCGCCATGCACGGCGAGATCGAGGGGGCCGATGACTGGGTCTGGTTCGCCACCAACGTGTTCCACAATGTGTACCCGGTTTGGTCGGATCCCGACGGGGGTTGGCATGAAGGCTTTGCGTACTGGAACAGCTACCTCTCGCGGTTCACTTGGTGGGCCGACATCATGCAAGCTGCGTTGGAGATCGATGCCTATCAAAAACCGTTCTTCTCCCAGATGGGTTACTACCCGATGTACCTTTTGCCGCCGGGCAAGGTCGGTGCCGGGTTTGGGGACCTCAATGCGCGCCGCCAGGCCTCCGACGCCCGCAGCCTGGTGAATCAAATCGCGCCGCAGGCGGGCAACGGCCATTGGCAGTGGTATGTCGATCAACTCGGCGGCGCCGGCGATGTCTCCGGCTATGTCGACTTCATCCGCGCCGCGGTTCCACCGATCACGCCGGAATTTCCCGAGGATCTCCCCTCCTCGCGCCTATTTGCCGGCACCGGTCAGGCGATGCTGAATTCGTCCCTCCTCGATGCCGACCGGTCCGTTCAGGTCTTGTTCAAATCAAGCCCCTTCGGGACGCAATCCCACGGCTACGAAGCGAACAATTCGTTCTTGCTCTGGGCGTACGGCAAACGGCTGTTGGTCCGTAGCGGTTTCCGCGACATCTACGGCTCGGATCATCACAAGCAGTGGATGTGGAGTACCCGCTCGGTGAACAACATCACGGTCGATGGCCAGGGCCAGCTCAAGCATTCGCCTCGCGGCCAAGGCCGGATCCTCGACTTCCAAACCACGCCTGATGTCGACGTGGTGGTCGGCGAGGCGGGCGAGGCCTACCGCAATTCCCATTCGGACGACTCCGTTCTGGAGCGTTTCACCCGGGCGATCGTGTTCCTCAAACCCGATCGGATCCTCGTCTTTGACCACCTGCGAGCGAAGCAGGACTCGACCTTTGAATACCACCTGCATTCTCCCGAGAAGTTCCAGGTCGAGAGTCCTTCGCAAATCACGCTCGCCGCCGATGAGGTCCGCTGTGACATTTCGTTCCTCGCCCCGGCAGGCTTGAAACTCGAGCAAACCGACCAATACGACCCGAATCCGCGCCCCCGCGTCAGCTTAAGGGAATGGCATCTCACCGGCGCCACCCCCGATCCGACGTCGCAGATGGAATTCGTCACGATGATCCGTCCCTACCGGCAGGGTGAAGCCGACACCGCGGAGGTGGAATTCCAGCAACGGGACGAAGGCTATGTCGTCAAGATCGCCACGGACCGCGAGCAAACGACCATCTTGCTGCCCGCCGGTGAGACGGCGTCGGTGCGTGAGGGAGACCTGACGGCGACCGGCCAAATTCGTGTCCATCTCGTGGGAGAGGACGGTGCGGAGGAGACTGTCACTGCGAACCTGGCCCAGTGACGCGGCGGGCGGCGTCGAGTGCGGGCTGTTGCGTGTGCAAGAACCAGCGTTCGAGGACGACGTGACGGGCGAACCACGGGGAGGCGATCAGTCGGCCGGCAATCGATTGCAGCCAACTGGCCGGCAGCCACTCCGCGGTCGCACCCTGACGCGGTTGCCCGAAGCGCTGGAAGACCCGTTGCCGATACGTTTCGAGCGCCGCCCCTTCGATCACCCCGGCCGCCATCAAGGCCGATTCAACCGCCGGGCGAATGCCTTCGCCGCTTTGCGGATAGGCGAGTCCCGCCGCGTCGCCGATCAACAAAACACGGTCACCGATCAACTCGGGTGGCTTTCGTTCGTACAGTTGATAAGCATGGCCATGAAACCGCTCCGGGATCTCAGCGGCCACTTTCCCCTGCTCGCGCAGCATCGTCACCAGCTCGGCGGTGTGGGACGGCAGATCTCCTTTGTCCAAACGCCCGATTCCGACATTCAAGAACGCGCCCTTGCGAAAGCACCAGCCGTAGCCTTTCAGATCGGGACAGAAATAGAGCTCGGGCCGGTAGGGAAGGACACTGCCGCGGTCGAGATCCGCCAGCGGGACTTCGAACTCGACCTCTTGGGCCGCAACGGTCTGGGAGCCACGATCGATGCGAGCGCCGAGTTGGCGGGCGACCGGGCAAAAGTGGCCGCCGGCGCCGACCAGAAATCGGGCTTGCAGTTGGTCGTTGACAATCCAGCCGTCGTCGACCGGGCGTAGCGATTTGACGGCCTCCCCGAGCCGCAGCCGCGCCCCGCAGCGCTGCAACAGGTAATGGTCGAACTCGCACCGCCGGATGCCGTAGCTTTGAGGCTCGTCGAAGGCGACATCGACCTCGCGGCCACCGAGCATGCCGACTTGAAAGTTGGTGATCGGCTGCAGGACTCGGCCTTGGGCATAGTCGGCTGGATCGAGGTCGAGGGCGGTGAACACCGGCGGCGTCACCCAACCGGCACACACCTTGTCGCGCGGGAACGTGCGTTTGTCCATCACCATCACGTCGAGTCCTGAGCCGCGGAGCCCCCAGGCACAAGACGAGCCGCTCGGCCCACCGCCGACGATCAGCACATCACAACGGTCCATGCGTCATGCCTCCGCGATGGGGTCGTCGCGTGTCTGCTCGTCCGCGGCGCCCGGTGCGGTTGGCGTGTCCCCTTCGCTGTGGCCGTAGAGATGATGCCGCGTCCAGGGGACATCGTTGCAGGTGCGACGATTGAACACGATCTGGTAGAGCTGCAGTCCGCCCGATTCGAACGCGGCGATCGACCCGGTCAAATAGAGTCGCCACATGCGGACGAACGCCTCGTCGAACATCGCTCGCACCCGGTCCTCGGCCACCTCGAAACGCTCCAACCAGTGACGCAACGTTTCCGCATAGTGCAGTCGCAGATTTTCCACATCGAGCACGGTGAAGTCTCGGGGTTCGAACAGGTCCATCATCTGCCGCAAACTCGGCGGATAGGCACCGGGGAAGATGCGGCGTTCGATCCAGGGGTTCAGCGACTGGATCCGGTTGCGTCCGATCGAATGAATGAGTCCACGACCGGCCGGCCGGAGGCAGCGATCGATCACCGAACAGAGCCGCTGGTAGTTTCGCGGGCCAACGTGCTCCAGCATCCCCACCGAGACGAACGCGTCGTATTCCCCTTCGATGTTGCGCCACCCCGCTTCGACGAACT
>CAYWXT010000283.1:0-6734 GCA_964462125.1 uncultured Pirellulaceae bacterium
CCGGTGGAGTCTCCGCGGGCGGTGCGATCGCCAATGAGTTCGGCGGCACGCTGATTGTCAGCTACAGCCATTTTGCCAACAACGTTTCCAGCGGCCTGGTCGCAGCGACCGGGGGTGCGATCGCCAGCGACCGCGGCCCCGAAACCGAAGGGGGTAGCGTTCAGATTCGTCAGAGCTCCTTCGTCGATAACGTCGCCCAATCGGTCCTGGGGCAGAGCGACTTTCCCAGCGCTTTCCCGTACTCGGGTGCAGGTGGTGGTGGAGCGATCGGTAACTTCGCCGGTTCGCTGACGGTGAGCCACAGCGAGTTCATTAACAATGAAGCGATCGCCGGGGGCCAAGCCTTTGGCGGGGCAATTTCCAATACCGGCCTGGACCTGTTCGGGCTGGTGGAAGCCAGCGTGGATGTGCGTCACAGCTCCTTCGCCGGCAATACGGCCACCGCCGGCGTCGGGATTCGCAGCGATGAGATCAATGCCGATGGAGCGGAGGCGTATGGCGGCGCGATCAGCGTGTTCCTGGGAAGCGACGCGACGCTGCGTCACAACTCATTCCAAAACAACCTGGCTGTCGGTGGCCAGGGACTCGGGGATACCGGCAATGGAGGAAACGCTACCGGTGGCGCCGTCGCCGGCATCTCGAATGTCGGTTTGACGCTGGCGCGAAACTCATTCACCGGCAACGAAGCCTTCGGTGGCGATGGAGCCGCTGAGGGTCTCCATGGCAACGGCCAAGGGGGCGGCGTGGGGCTGGGAGTCTGGAGCGTGGCTGGTGGCGTGTTCGACGCCTTGGTGCCGTCCGCGACGATGTCGGGCGATCGCCTGGTGGGTAATCACGCCAGCGGGATCGGGGGCGGTCTCTACAACGCCGGTGACTTGACGATCCATCGCGCCCTTTTCCTCGGCAACGAAGCGATCGGCAGCGCTCAGAGCGTCGTCCATGCCGGCACGATTGGCGTTGCCGGAGGCGCGTTAGGCGGTGGCGTGGCCAACTTCGGTTCGATTGCGATCAACGGGAGCCAACTCAGTGAAAACATTGTCCGCGGCGCCGATGATGTGGACAGCACCGCGGAGGTGTATGGCGGAATCGGATTCCCCGGAGCAGCCTTTGGCGGCGGACTGTCCAACTACGGTCAAGCAACGGTCGAGAACAGTCGCTTCGATCAGAACGTCGCCGAGGCCGGCGATCGTGGCATCGGCGATTTCGCCACCGTCGGCAGCGGTGGTGCGATCCACAGTGATGAATTTCTGGAGGTCAGCCGGAGTCGCTTCACGGAGAACGAAGCCTTGGGAGGGGACGGTGGCGAGAGTCTCTTCCACAACGGACATGCGCTGGGGGGCGCCATCGCCAGCGGATCCCTGTTGCCGCTGTTCGATCCCGAATCCGCGGGAGCTGAATTGGTGATCAGCCACAGCCAGTTCAGCGGCAACCGTGCCGTTGGGGGCGACGGCAATCAGATACTCCTTGACGAGGTGGCCCGGGCCGACGGACCGAACAACGGCTACGGCGGCGCGATCTTTGTGTACCAAGGGACCACGGACATCCGTCACACCGCGATCGTGAACAACCTTGCCCTGGGAGGCGACGGCGGTGCGGAGGACAACGGAAGCTTGGGGGTCGGTGGCGGCATCTTCCTGTTCAGCTTCGTTGGTGGCGTGACCGCGGAACTGGAACATCTCCGCGTCTGGGACAACGAAGCCAAAGGAGGCATCGACGGCGACGGAATCGGCGGCGGGATTGCCATCGGCTCATTGGATTCCCCGTTCGGCGCCCCCGGCACGGCGAAGATTTCCCACTCGTCGATCGCCAACAACCGTGCCGTCGGTGGCGCTGGCGACGGAAACGCCTACGGTGGAGGCATCTACAACGGCGATTCCGACACGCTGCTGATCCGCGACCGCATCTTCGCCAACTCAGCGATCGGTGACGTGGGTCAAGGAGGCGGCGTATACAACGAAACGGGCAAGCTGAAGATGGACCGACTCACACGCCTGCTGACGCGGTTCAACCACGCGTCGGACGACGGAGACGACATCTACGGCGACATCACGCTGCTGTTTTGATCGCGGCTCCCTTCTCCCCCGAATGTCACGCAAGTGGTGCTTGCGTTGCATTCGGGGGAGAAGGGCTGGGGATGAGGGGGACCTTCGTTTGCGCACTGACGCCAGTTCTCGCCGGCACCGGTCGAGCTTTAGAGAAACGCAACAGAAATCGAGCGTGTCGGGCATAAGCGGACATTCGCGGCGGAACTATTTATCTCGGCAGCGGAAGACTCCCGAATGGTCCTGGCGACGATCTCGAAAACTTTTCGTTTTTTCCCGGGACGGTTCGGAAACGGTTCCCGCATGAATAGCAGACGACAGACGCTCGCATCGAAACGGGACGATAATGATTCATTTCGTTCAGGAAACGGAAAGCAGCGTCGCCGGAGGCGACAGATTCCGAATCCTGATCATGAAAACCGTCGAGGGTCAGACCTCGACCGAGGTCGGAAAGCACTTGGGGCTGAGCTCCGGCCAAGTCCGCGTCTCGCGTCACCGCACCGCGCAAAAACTTCGCCAATTCGTCGCCGCGCAACCGGCCTTGGCCGACGCCTTCGGCATCTCTCCGCCGCTGCCCAACGCCTCTGGCCAATCACCCCATGAATTCTCGAGAAGCGACTATCCCTTCAAGCCCCTGCAACGCTTTGCCCACCAGACGCCAACCCGTATGTGGCGTCTGAAACTTGCGATGCGATGTTCTCGTGCACCCTGCTGGCTTCCGGATACTCCGGGAGTGGCGACAAAGCCCCCGATGGAATAGAACGATGAAACGACCACGATTTTTCGAATCGCTAACCGCCGCACTGCTGACGGTCCTGATCGGAGCCCTCCTGGCCGCCCCGGCGATGGCCCAAGGCAATTCCGGCAAAAACAAGGACAACGACGATAGTGATGACGAACCAGACCTTCCGCCGGTCCAATACACCTTTGAGTTGCTCGGCACGTTTGGAGGGATCAGTTGGGCCTTTGACATGAACAGCTACGGCGAAATCGTGGGAACCTCTCAGATTGAAGGCACAACGGAACGGGACGATTTTCCCGACGCAGAAGACGAGCGGCGTGCGTTCCTCAGCACACCCGGAGGGGATTTCATCTCTCTCTATGACCTCCTCAGCGAGGAAGACCAGGAGAGCTGGATCCGACTCGGTGCGGCAGACACGATCAACGATCACGGACAAATTACAGGACAAGGACTTCGGTGGATCGATGAGGACAAGACCGGCTGGGAGCCACGCAAGTTCCTGTTGACGTTCGTCTTTGACGACAACGGTGAATACGTGGCGATGATCGAGGAATTTCCTGTTCGTGTGGAACGCATGAACGCCGATGGCTTGGCGACCGGCATTTACGAGTTTGAGGAGGGGGACCGCGCCTTTCTTCTCACCGACGATTGGAGCATGAAGAACCTCGGAGTGCTTTACGATTACCATAACTTCTCGAAGGGCATGGCGATCAACGCTTGGGGCGACATTGCCGGTTTCTCAGGCGAGCAAGGCGAGGAATTCCGTGCGTTCTTCTATTCTGAGTCCGACGGCATGCTGGACCTCGGCGTGTTTCAAAAGGAACGCGGCGGGTTTGAGCAGAGTTTCGCCTACGACCTGAACGACCTGGGCGAGGTGGTGGGAACTGCGTCGGCGGGGGCCCGGAGCCGGCACGCTTTTCGCTTTAGGGACGGTGCCCTGGAAGACCTCGGGACGTTCGGCGGCGACAGAAGCGTCGGCCGCGGTATTAACAACTATGGCGAGGTCGTCGGCCGTGCCCAGGACGAGGACGGCACGTATCATGCCTTTCTCTACATCGACGGCTCCGGGATGGTCAAGCTGGAAGACCTGATCGAAAACCTCCCTGAAGGGTTCCCCTTGGCAGATCCGTTTATCGAGACCATGCGAATCAACGACGCGGGAGAAATCATGGGCAACGGCGGACGCGACGGGGATGGCGGCATTCTCGAAGCTTACCGGTTGACGCCGATCTCGGTGACGGAATGAGGATGACCTGGCGCGGCACGCCGAGCAGACTGCCGAGAACAGCGGCCAGTTCAGTCCGGAGGACGAACTGGCCGCCGGCCACGGCTTGAGTGGCAGGAGATATGGGTGATGAACCTCTCCACGAACTTTGCCCCCGTCACCGGCCGGTCGCTTCGCATCGGTGGTCGAAGGTGGCTGGCAGATGATTGCAAAAACAGACTCGGTTTCCTTGGAAAATGATACCGCCGGCTTCACCGCTTGACCGCTCCCTTCGATTTTACGTGGTCCGGAACCGGCTCGCTGATGTTCGCTAACAAGGCGAATTAGTCCTTCCTGCTGGTGTCCACCCGCACTGGGCCAAGACACTTGGTGAAAGCTGGCCTGCGCGTCCATGTCGGCGGCGGTAGTTCTTGGCAGCGGATTCCAATGGTAGGCCGCGGCGTCTTTCTCAAAACTTTTCAAATTCTCCTGGGACGGTTCGGCAACGGTTGTCGCATGTATGGCAGACGACCCACGCTCGCATCGAAACCGGACGATCATGATTCATTTCGCTCAGACCCCAAAAAGCGACGTCGCCAAAATCGATTGCGACGAGCCAGCTGCAGAATCCTGGCACCCCGAGCTGCTCGCATCGGCTCAGCAATACCTGCAAGCGCTCCAAATCCGAACGATACCGGCTCATGAACTTCAGGAGGCTTGGGACACGTTTTACCGAACCTTTGATCCGCTCGTTCGCCAGACGGTCAGCTTTTGCCGCGTTCGCCAGCCCGACGTGGCTGACTGCATCCAAGAAGCGTGGGCTGAAATTGCGACGAAGCTGCCAGGATTGCGATACGACCCACGACGCGGCCGAGTCAAATCGTGGCTGCGAATCGTCGTCCACCGCGCCGCGTGCCATCACGCGCGCCGCGCTCATCGTCATACGGCAGTCCGAATTGACCAGGACCTCTCGGCGCTCACGTGTCCGCGGACCCTCGGACCCGCGATGACCACGCAACGAGAAGAGCTCCGCGCCTCGGTCCGCATTACGCTCGACGCCTTCCGCACCCGCGTTTCAAGCACCACCTTCCGAGTCCTGATCATGACAACCGTCGAGGGTCAAACCTCGACCGAGGTCGGAAAGCTCTTAGGACTGAGCCCTGGCCAAGTCCGCGTTACACGTCACCGCACCGCCCAAAAGCTCCGCCAATTCATCGCCGCGCGACTGGCCTTGGCCGACGCCTTCGGCATCTCTCCGCCGCTGCCCAACGTCTCTGGCGAGACAAGTGAAAACCAATCCCCAAACGGATTTTCGAAAAGTGAAATAATACTCCAACCCTCTGTAACACTTCGCCCGCAAGTCGCCAACAAGTAGATAGCGGCGTGATCGCGGTGCCAGAAACGTGCATTTATCCAGCGAAGCGTGTATTCCCTTCTGAAGATCGCTCGAAATCGGAGAACCGTCGATGTTTTGTATGCTGGTGAAGCGACTTAAGCCTCCGGTGACACGCCCCTCCAATCGCCGGCTCCGAGCAGAGTCTCTGGAAACTCGCCGGGTTTTAGCAGCCGTCTGCTTTCCTGCACTCCCCACCGATGCCCTTCTTCACGATGTACCTGCCCAGGAGTGGAGCACCGCTTCTTCCACGGTGGAGGCGGGGAAAGGTGTAAGCCAGCAAAGGGCTTTCCCGTTCCGCATCTCAGGAAGTGGGTTTGCATCGAGCGGCCTTCCTCTTGTGCCCGGCACCACTGTCGACTACTCCGCTATCGGTACCGCGAGCGGTCTTGGCAGGCACGACGGGGCGGGTAGCTTCACGCTTGGCAGCTTGGAGATTTCCGAGTCGGGCGCTGTCAGCGGAACCTTTCAAGGTGAGTTCGTATTCACGGCTGCCAACGGCGACAAGCTCGCGGTCACCTACGGTGATGGGTTCAGCGGTGTTTTCACAGGCCAGGTTTCCGCCGATGGCGCGTCGGTCGTGGATGTGAAGTTCGATGCCTTCTTCGCACCGGATCCCGCCAACAGCACCGGCCGCTTCGCATCGGTGGTCGGAGGTGGCTGGCAAATGATTGCAAAAACAGACTCGGTTTCCTTGGTAAGTGATAACCCGGGCTTCACCGCTCCCTTCGATTTCACTTGGTCCGGAACCGGCTCACTGATGTTCGCTAACAAGGCGAAGTAGTTCATCTTGCCGGTGTCCACCCGCACAGCGCAACGCACCTACATGTCGACCGCTATTCAGCAACTGTTTCGCTGACAAAAGCCTTGTTCCCCTATTTCTCGTTCTCGAAAGGCCACTCATGTTCAACCACCGTCTTGCCGTGCCAGCCCAAAATCCACTCCGCCGTGTCCCCCGCCGCAAATCAAAAGTCAACAAGAGGTCGCGACCGAGCCGATCTCGGGCCATGCGCCTGGAGAACTTGGAGATGCGCGCCCTCTTGACCGGCGTCGTCAATTTAACATCTCCAGACGGTTTTTTGTTCGACGTCGAAGCGGGAGAATTTGCTGCCGGACAACTGATCGATGGAACAAACAACGCTTTCGATGGGACGAACAAGCTACAGGTGGGTGGGTCCGACTATAGCCCCACACTTCCACGTAGTGCCAGTGCCACCATTCTGGCACAGCAGCAATCGACCTTGACCGCATCTCTTTCGAGCTTTGGCTCGCCCACTACCGTTTTTGATACCAACGTGTCGACAGGCGCGACCGGCGGCCAGGTGCGGATCAATGCCGGAATCAGTTTAACCA
>CAYWXT010000284.1:0-6702 GCA_964462125.1 uncultured Pirellulaceae bacterium
CACCACGATCCGGCTCGGAGTACGTCCGTTTCGCCGAAACGGACGTCGAAGCGGCAGGACGCCAACCAGGGCCAAAACGTCCAGGCAGCGGAACACGCCCAGCCAGCACCACGATCCGGCTCGGCGAGGGGGATGTGTTAGCCTGACTTCCCCCAACCGCCGCCGCCGGGGGTTTCGATCCGCAAGCGGTCGCCGGGGAGCACCTCGATGGTCGCGGTGGGTCCGAGCGAGACGACATGACCGTCGCGAATCAGGCGGTTGGTCCCCGGCATTCCCGGTTGCCCCCCGGCCGCGCCATAGGGGGCCGTCGTGCGGCGACTGGTGATCAGGGAGAGGGTCAGTGGACGGAGGAACTCAATCTCTCGAATGATCCCATCGCCACCATTGTGGTCTCCTTTGCCCCCGCTGTCGCGACGTATGAGAAACGCATGAAGCCGTAGCGGCAGCCGCGACTCGAGCACTTCCGCATCGGTGATCCGCGTGTTGGTCATGTGCGTGTGGACCGCATCGGCGCCGTCGCCGGCCGCCGTCGCACCGCTGCCTCCGCCGATCGTTTCGTAGTAACCGAACGTCTCGTCACCGATCAGTAGGTTGTTCATCGTTCCTTGGGACGCCGCGGCGACGCCCAGGGCGCCGAGCAGCACATCAACGATCCGCTGGCTTGTTTCCACGTTTCCGGCAACAACCGCCGCGCAGTCCGCCGGTGATTCGTGCGGCGGCGGATTCAGGAGCCCGGCGGGGATCAGCAAATCGACGTCACGGAGCACCCCTTCGCAAAGCGGCAACTCCGAGCCGGTAACCGATCGCAGCACATACATTACCGCGGCGGTGACGATCGATGGGGTCGCGTTGAACCCGTGTGGATGCACCGCGCCGGTGCCGCTGAAGTCGATTGTCAACCGCGAGTGTCCCGTCGACCGCGAGCGTTGCCGCTCGATGCGGACGCGGATCGGTGTGCCGTCGTCGAGGTAATCGACGAAGTTCAGCGTCCGCTCGGGCAACGTCTCGATCCAGCCCCCGATCGAGTCTCCGGCGAGATCGACCAGCCTGCCCATCATCCGGTCGACGGTGCGGGCACCGTAGCGGCGAGCGAGTGCGACCAACGCCCGCTGGCCATCGTAGCCGGCAGCCTGCTGGGCCGCGACGTCGGCCAGGTTCTCTTCGACGCTCCGCGACGGGAACGGGCCGGATGAAAGCAGTTCGCGAAGTCGGTCCTCACGCGAGGTTCCGTAACGGACGAGGGGGAAGTCGCGGATCACGACGCCTTCCTCGGCCAGCGAGCTCGCTTCAGGGGGCATCGAACCGGGAGTCCGCCCGCCGACTTCAGCGTGGTGGGCGCGAGAGGCGACGAAGAAATCGGGCGCTGGGGAGCTCGCATCGACGAAGACCGGGGTCACGAGCGTCACGTCCGGCAGATGCGATCCACCCGCGTAAGGGTCATTGCTGAGGTAGCAATCGCCGGGGGACATTTCAGGAAAGACTTGCATCATCCGGCGGACGGTGTGTCCCATCGCGCCGAGGTGGACCGGGACGTGCGGCGCGTTGGCGATCAAGGCTCCATCGCGGCGGAACACGGCACAGCTATAGTCGCGGCGCTGCTTGACATTGACGCTGACCGACGTCCGGCGCAGCGTTTCGCCCATCGCTTCGGCGATCCCCTGCAAGCGGCGGGCGACGACTTCGACCAACACCGGGTCGTCCAGATCGGTCTCGTCCCGGCGATCATCGATCGGGACATCTGTCATTTCACGCGTCTCGGCGACCGGCACCAGTTCGATCACACCCTGGGGGCCGACGACGCCTTGCCAGCCCGGTTCCACGATCAGGGTGCTGGTGTCGCTGGCGATCATACAGGGGGCAACGATCGAGTCCCCCTCGCGCAACGCGTCCCGGTCGATCAGCTCTCCATCAACGAAACCATTGCGGTCCCAAAATCGGGTGCGCACCGGTAGCCGCGATGAGTGTGGGGTGTGACGGGCGAGGGGCGTCCGGGAGCGGAGCGTCGCCTCGCAGCGGATGGCGACGAGTTCCACTTGGCGCTCCGGGCGGTGGTAGCCGAAAACGTCTCGGTGCCGGTTTGCAAATCGCTCAGCAAGCGTTGCCTTCGGCTCCAGGTCGAGCTGCAGACTCGACTCGGTGCCGACATACCGCAGGTCGCACTCCCAGTAAAATTCGGGTTGCCTCGAACCATTGTGTTCCTGCCGAAGTTCCTGCTCCGCTTCAATGCGCAACTCCGCCGCGACGGCGTCGGCATGTTTCAAAACGTCCTCGGTGAGCGGTCGATAGATCCCTCGAGCGACAACCCGTCCGACATCTGCGAGGCCGATTCCCAGGGCGCTCAACATCGCAGCATCGGGATGGTCGATGATGTGGGCCATGCCCAGCGTTGCGGCAACGCGACAGAGGTGCTGGCCGGCGGCGCCGCCAAAGCCGACCAAGCTCATTTCACGGGCGTCGCACCCTTCGGCGGTGCTGACCGCGCGGACCGCCTCGGCCATGTGCGTCACCGCGATTTGAAAAAAACCTTCGGCCAAGGCCTCGCGTGACGGCAGCTGGTTCGGCATCCGTCCGGCAACCGCTTCCAAGCACCCCAGGGCCGCGTCCCGGTCGAGCGGAAACGGAAATCGCTTGACCGGAACGCGGCCGAGCAGCAGGTTCACATCGGTCAGCGTCAGCGGCCCGCCACGGCCGTAGCAGGCTGGACCGGGATCGGCACCGGCGCTCTCGGGCCCGACGATCAGCCTGCCACCTGCCTCGGAGGTCGCCCCGCGGAAGTCGCATATCGAACCTCCCCCGGCGGCTATCGTGTGGATGTCCATCATCGGCGTCATCACGCGGAGCCCGGCGACGCGGCTCTCATAGCGACGCCCGACGCGGCCCTGATGCCGACTCACATCGGTGCTCGTGCCCCCCATGTCGAGCCCGATCGCGGCGGAAACGCCACACGATTCAGCCACATCCGCCAGCGCAACGACCCCGCCGGCTGGCCCGGAAAGGATGCTGTCACGGCCTCGGAATCCGACCGGGGCGACCAGGTTCCCGCCACTGGTCATCAACCGCAGCCGGCACGATTCGCGGCCACCAAACTGATCCCAAACCCGCTCCACGTAGCCGGACAAGACCGGGTTGAGATAGGCGTCGAGCGTCGTCGTCTCGGCACGCGAGATCAGTTTGATCAGCGGTGCGACCTCGCTGGAACGACTGACCGCGTCGAAACCGAGTTCCCGAGCAACCCGCTCGCAGATCTCCTCCTGGGCCGAATCGACGTGGGCGTGGAGCAGACAGATCGCCAAAGATTCCACCCCTTGGTGCCACAGTTCGGTCAGCTGACGACGAAGCTGGGACTCATCGATCGGGGCGAGCACCCTCCCGGTCGCGTCGAGACGTCCATCGATCTCGAGTACCTGTTCGGTCAAAGGCGACGGTTTTCGAATCGACAAAGCGAACAAATCAGGCCGGTCCTGCTCGCCGATGCGAAGCAGATCTTGAAAGCCGCCAGTCACCAGCAAGGCGGTCCTGGCACCGCCCCGGGTCAGCAGCGCATTGGTTCCCCGCGTCGTCCCGAGCCGGACCTCCATGTGCGGCAACGGATCACAAGGGGGAATGCCGAGCAGCAAACGGACCGCAAGCACCGGCGCCTCCAAACCTGGATCGAGCTCCAACACCGTTCCTTCGGCGGCGAGGTCCCCAAGGTCGCAATCGACCTCCATCATGCCGCTGGCGCCGTCGCAGGACGTCACCGTCCCGAGGTGCCGGTGGTTTCCTTCCCGACCGATTTCCGACAGTCTCGCCCCGACCCAAAAGCGGTCGATCGCGTGCAGCGGCGGCAATCGCAATTGCACACGACGTCGGCCAGGGATGTCGATCACCGCGGCGCGGACGACGCCGCTGCTGAGCACCTTGGTGACCCGGCACCGGCCGTCCCGGGTGACGAAGCAGTCGGTGAAGGTGCCGCCGACATCGGACCAAACTTCGATCGTCATGGCCCTATCCGGAGGCGATCAAACCATCCATCCGAGTACCAGCAAAATCAGGAAAATGACCCCCATGAAACCAGTGATCCAGCGGGCGGTGTGCCACGCGTGACGCAGGATCAGCGACGTGTCTTCATGGCGCGTGGCGCCGAAGACCAACGAGATCGCAACGATCAGCGGCACGTAATACAACAGGTAGGTCGGCGAGATGGAAAGCATGGGAAATGCAGCCGTGAAGCGGCGTGAGTGGGGGTGTATGGGAGGAGTGTGGCAATGACGTCTGAACGACCATCCGACGCGGTTTGCAACGGAGCCTAGGAACGGACCGATTTTTCCTCCGCCTGCTGGTCCTGATCCTTCTTCCGACGACCACTGATCGGAACGGCGAGCGGCCCGGCGTAGGCGTCGTAGACGACCAAGATATTCAGCAATCCAGCAATCATCGTGTACCAGGTTCCCATCTCGTAGCCCGCACCATGGCGTGCATACCAGGCGGCGATCTCATCCGGTTCCGACTCGAACACCGGCCGGTGCGGAGGTGCCATGAACCCGCCCCAAAGAGGCCGGTAGCCTTCGATGGTCTCGCCGTTGACCGTCGCCCGCCGCATCCGATCGCCCTGGATCAATGCCGGCAGCGCCGCGGCGCCGACGCCGGCCTGCAAGAAGTAATGCCACCGCTTGTCACCCGGTTGCCAAGACGCGTAAACGACGTGACCGCCGCCAAGGGCGAACCCCAGAATCCAGGTGCAAAGGATGCAGACGACGAACAAACTCCCCTTCGCATGGCGGCGCTGATAAAAGTGCCCCGCGCCAGGAATCAGCCATGCGAGCAGGGCGGCGAAGCCGCGATGGCGAAGATCGACGCGGATCTGATCCACTTCAATCACGTTCGGATCGATCGAAGGCATGGGGCGGGCGCAGGATGAAAATGAGGGGGAACGGCCGAGAAGGGATGCTGCTGCTTCATTGTGAAACAATCCGCGAGAAAACGATAGCCGAGTCACCCTTGACCCGGGCCGAGTCCTTTCCCTATCGACTGGTGACCGTATTCGACAGTCGATCACGGAGAGGTCGATTACGGAGATCGACCCCGCCGGCCAATGCGGCCGCCGTTGGATTCGCGCCCCTCGGATGGATGCCCAACCAAGATGATCCGCCCACTGAACCAAGCTCTCAATCGATTCTGCCTGCTGTTGGTCCCCGGCATTCTCTCCTCGTGCCTCGTCGGGTGCGGATCGAGTTCCGATGTCGCCCAGACCCCAGAGCAGACAGCTGACTCCACCGAAGTCGCCCAGGCGGAGGAGAGCCCTGTGGAGGTGGTCAGCCAGTTCCTCGACCGCGTCCGCCGCGGTGGCGACGGCGCAGCGGCCGGCCATCTGTTGACCGAAAAAGCCCAATCGGAACTGGAACGGATCGGCCGGTCGGTCCAGCCGATCGGTTCGCCTGACGCCCGCTTCGATGTCTCCCGCAGCCAAGACGTGCCGGGAGAACCCGATTCGGCGCTTGTCCACAGTGTCTGGAGCGAGCCCACCGGGGACGGATCCAACGCCGAGTACCAAGTCGTGTGGGCTGTCGAGCGGGACCCGGTCCAGTGGCGAATCAGCGGCCTGGCAATGGAGATCGAGCCGGGGCAATCCCCTGAAATCATCGACTTCGAAGATGGCGAGCTCATGGCACAGCTGCTCACCGCCAGCGAACGGCCGGTCGACGAAACGCCTGCGCAAGCCTCCGCCGAGGATCCCCCCGTCAGCCGCTGAGCCCACCGGCGATCGACGGCGCACGCTCAATCATCAGAAAAACTGGAGCGCCGCCGTCGGCCCGGCCGGTTTGGACCACGATGGGCACGATGAGTCACGAAGGAGTGGAAGGGGAGCCTGAGAAGCCTTCGTGACGCTTCGTGCTCTTTGTGGTGCCCCCCTCTTCCGCGCACCGATCCGCTGCAGCATCGAACGCGACGCGGCTCTCTGCCTGCCTTCCCCCTGCCGTGGGTAGATCCTCTTCCAGCGGCACCGCAATCACTTCGGCTCCAAATTCCCCACTTGAGCGGACTTTGGTGAGCGTCGCGGGCGTGGCGCCGAAAAATCCTTCGCATTTCCGTGATTTGGACGATTGACACCGAGTTTACCAGGGTTACTTTAACGGCGAAATTGCGCTATCGGAAAAGCCAACGTAAATTGCCTGGATTTTCTATTCGCGCATATTTCGAAGGGCCCGGCGAATGGCTCGCCGGTTGCTCATGTTGTTCACGTCGGGCTCGAGGATCGTGCCCGCAACAAATTGATGTGCGAATACGGATCGCACCGAACACTCCGAAAACCTTTGGGAGACTTCGATGACTCGGAATTTGGTGAGTGGAATCGCCGCGTTCGCACTACTGGTGAGTGCGTCGCTGATGATGACGGAAACGGCCCAGGCAGGTCACTGTGGCGGCGGGCTGTTTTCCAGGTTGAATGCTGACCGCTGCGGCGGGGAGGTCGGTTGCCGCGGTGGCTTGTTGTCCCGGTTGCATGCCCGGCGTTGTGCTGGCCGTGACCGATGTGCGGGTGTGGATCGATCCCATTGTGCGGGCGTGGCTTCAGCCGGCTGTGCGGGTGCGGCCCGTGCCAACTGTGCGGCCCCGGCCCCCAAAGGGCGTGCCCATGGATGCCGCGGCGGACTGTTGTCCCGACTGCACGCCAAACGCTGCGGCGGCGGCATGCGGTTGACCCAGCACGCTAGCAGCGTGCGG
>CAYWXT010000285.1:0-6681 GCA_964462125.1 uncultured Pirellulaceae bacterium
GAAGACTTCGACCTGACCGAAGGACCCTCCGGGGCCGGCTGGGTTATCCAACTCCGCGGTTACCACTACTACAACAACCCGGAAAGAATGGGCAAGGAAGGGAGCGCCCACGTGCGCCGCTTCCTGACCACGAACTTGATGGAAAAAGAAATCACCGTGCCGCTGCCCGACGGCCGGCAGGTCACGTTCACCCCGGAGGAAATGGGGCTCAGCTATCCACTCCAGTTGGATGAACAAAAGCCGAAGCCGTCGCAGGTCCCCAATCCCGAGTTCGACCCCGAAAAAGCCGCGCTCGCCCGCGCCGAGGAACGGTCCGGAGAGCAAGACGGAGCGGAGGAGGTCGAGCAGCCGTACCTGGAAGTCGATCGGCTTGACTTCACCTTCCAGATCGTCTGGCAACAGCGTACCCTCAGCGACCGTTTGGAAGCGAAGCGGCTGAAGGAACAAGAAGAAGAGGAACAGCGAGAGTTGGAAGCCCAGACAGGCGGCGACGGCTCGGTCGCGATGACCCCGTAAGGATCGCTAGACCTTTTCCCAACAAATACCATCAATATCGCTCGTCAAGTAGACGCAGATCATGGATCAGCTCAAAGAAAAAATGACTGTCGCCGCCCATCACGGGTTCTGGATTTGTACCGCCGTGGTCACCCTCGGCTCGGTCGTCGTCTGGTACCTGGCCACCAGCCGGCTGGCGGAGGAAAATCAACAGCGCGCCAGTTCGCTGAAGTCGGATATCCAGTCGGTGACCCAGGTCCGCTCGGCGCTACCGACCCATCCCAATGAACATTCCCACGACAAGATGGAGGTACTGATCGACGACCGCCAGGAAGAAGTGCTGGCGGCCTGGGAAAGCGTCTTCGAACGCCAGCAGTCGATCCTGAAGTGGCCGAGCGAGTTGAAGCAGGACTTCGTCAAGGAATTCGAGGATCTGATTCCGATCGAACGCCACGTCGACTACCCACCAACGCCAGAGCAGGAAAAGAATACGGAATTACTCACCCGCTATATGACCTACATCGGTACCACGCTTCCTAAGATCGCCGAGATCGCCAAAACCAAATGGAAAGCAGAATTCCGGGAAAGCGCCGGTTCCAGCTACGGGGGCACCGACATGGAATCGCCGGGAATGACCGGACGGCGTGGCCGAGACCGCGAGGACCGGGAATCGTTGGTGAAGTGGTCCAAGGACTCCCAAGAAAAAGTCCAAAGCGACCTGTTCCCCTGGCTCGGCAGACGTCCCACCACCCTCGAAGTCTACTACTCCCAAGAAAACATCTGGATCCTCAAGCAGTTGCTCCAAATCATCGCCGAGGTCAACGGCGATGCGCAACAGCCCTTCCAGGCCAGCATCCACGAGATCGATCGAGTCGCAATCGGATCTTCGGTCGAATTCGACAAGGGTGAGCTTGCCGAGCCCGGCGAGGACAAAAAGGGCCGGAATATGTACATGGATGACCTCGGTGGCGAAATGGAAGACGAAGACTACGGTGACGACTACATGACGGGGGGGGAAATGGAAGGCTCCCAGGAACCCGAAGAAGACCCCGATCCCGCCGAGGATCGCTACGTCGACATGCAGAACCAGCCGATCGACGCCTCGACGCTCCGCTCCGCCCTCGACAGCAACCGCCCCGAAGACGCTCCGATTGCCGTCGCCAAACGGGTCCCGATCATGATGAGACTGAAGATGGACCAGCGGTACGTCCCCCAGTTGCTCGCCGAGTGCGGCAGCGCTCCGCTCATGGTCGAAGTGCGCCGGGTGCGGATTTTGCCGAAATCCGACTCAAGACGCAGCGGAGACCAAGAGGGAAGCGAAGATGAAATGGACGATGGCTATGGCGGAGACGAGATGTATGGAGGCGGCGAAATGGCGAGTGGCTACGGTGGTGGTGAAGATTCCTTTGGCGGCAGCTTCGGTTCCGGACAGTTCGGCAGACAGCAAGAGCAGGAGGAGTTTCCCTTCGATGTCGACGTCGAAGTCTATGGCCTGATCTATATCTACAACAAACCCGACCCAGAAAAGCTGGGCTTGGAACAGGTCACCGAAGAAACAGTCATCGACGGTCCGGCCAACGACACCACAGCAGGCGACCAGAGTCCACCGGCAGAGGAGCCAACAGCAGAGCCGCAAGAGTCGTTGCCGCCGACAGACGATCCGCCGCCGGCCGATTCTCCGCCTGAGGATGACAACCAAACGGCGGCAACGACCGAGGAGGACGAGTCGGAGGAGGACGAGTCGGAGGAGGACGAACCATCCGCCGATGAGTCAGCCGCCGATGATGAGTCAGCCGCCGACGATGAGTCGGCCGCCGACGATGAGTCGGCAGCGCCTGTGGCGAACCCCTAGACAGTGACGTTCACGGGGCGGGCCGCACCGTTTCGCGGCCAGCCCTCACCCTGTACACCACCCCTCGTTCCCTTCACCATTTTTCTCCCCGGGAGCCCCGGCCATGGACGCAGACAAGATCAAACAGTTCTTCGTTCTGCACGTCGAAAAAATGATCCTGGCGGTCGTCGCCATCTTCGCGCTGTTCTTGATCTACCAAGGATTGCAACTGGAAGATTTCCGCAAGGAGTATCAGCCGGACAAGCTGGAAACAGACGCGAAAGACGTGCGTGAAAGTATCGACGAGGACCACACCGAAGCGATCATTCCGGAGCGGGAGCCGGCGTTCAATATCGTGGCCCAGACCAACCAGTCCCAAAAACCGGTTGACTTTTCCGCCTACAAGTTGGTGCACACCTGGGAACGTAAAGACATCGACTCGACGATCCGGCGCGAGGATCCGGAAATCGTGCCGCCGCGAGATCTGATCGTCCGATCCTACGTCGGCAGCATCGCCGCCCGCTCCAGGTCGGAATTCTACCCGCTTGCGGATCTGGAAGCCGCCGAACGGCCAGAAAAGGTCGAAGAGAAGAAGCCGCCCAAACGGGAAAGTCGACGCCGTGGACGGGGAGGCGGCGAGGGCGGCATGTATGGCGACGATGAAATGATGATGGATGACCTCGGCGAAATGGACATGACCGATGACTACATGGAGGACGAGTCGATGGCGGGCTCGAGCCAGACCTGGAAATTGGGTGACGACGTTAATTTCGGGATCAAACCAGCCCCCGTGCCCACCCTGCAAAGTTCCAGTACCAAGGAACATCCCGTGCCCAAGGTCGCAAACTTCATCATCGGCACCGCCGTCGTCCCCCACGGTGAAATGGTCAAGTCGTTCAAACAGGCCCTCAAGTCGGCCGACGGATACAACCCCGCACGCGACCTGCCGAGATACTACGAATTCCAGGTCCAGCGAGCGGATGTGACCGACAACGACATCGACGAATTGACCGACGATGATTGGGTCCTCCGTGGTTCGCGAAGAAAATACGCTATCGATGCCGCCCGGGACTGGGCCGGGTTCTGCCCAGAAGTGCTTCCGGCCGAGTTCCGTGACAACGCGCTGACCACGTACATCCCCCCGATCTTGATCGATGACTACCGAAACCTGACCGGACATCCCGCGATCCCCAATTCGTTCGGGGAGCTGGACGAACAGGAGGACGACATCGATGAGATGCCTCTGAACCTCGACGACTTCAGGATTGTCAACCCCACTGGCACCCGCAGGGGGGGCGATTACGGGGGGGAAATGGAAGATATGATGTATGGAGCCGGCGACTATGGCGGCCGTGGTTACTCGATGGCCATGGAAGAGGACCCGGTCGACCACAAGCTGATGCGGTTCTACGACTTCTATAACCCGCGCGATGAAGACGGCCCCAAACTCGGCCGGCGATACGTTTATCGATTGCGGGTCTCCTTGATCGACCCGAATTTCCCCGACGTTGCTCAGTTGCAGCCGAAACCGGGAATCCTGTCGGGCGATGTCTACACGCGTATCATGCCGCTTCTGGAACAGACGCGAGGAGAGTCGCAGCGCGATCTGGAATTCTGTCAGCGTTGGAGCGATTGGAGCGAGCCGAGCGCACCGGCCAGTTTGGCCAGCGGCGAAGAGCTTTACGCTGGCCCGATCACGTCAGGGAAACGCTTCCAGGTCGAGGTCGGAAATCGCTCCATTGATTACGAACGAAACCCGCCGAGTTCGAAAGTTGTGCTCACCCAATTGAGCCAGGAATACGGGGTGCGGGTGCCGTTTTGGACCGATGTTACCGAAGGCTCCGTCCTCAGCGCCGAGGGCGACGCCAATGTTCTCGATCCGATCTCGCTGGAGGTCAAAAATCTCCCCGATGCCAAGGTCGAAAGCGGGTCCACCGTGATCGACCTCGACGGCGGGTACCCGCTCACGATCGCCGAGGGTGACGACATGACCGAGCCCGGCATGATGTTGCTTTATGATGCCGCCACCGGCCGCCTGAAAGTGACCGGGGAACTCTCCGAGCAACGGAAGTACCGGGTCTATTCCTATGCCGACGACCGCGGACTCTAGGTCGACGCGGGCTCTAGCTTACCGCCTGCCGGACCTGACGAACGAGACGCTTCAACTCAACGGGCGCTATCCTGCTGCCCGCAGCGATTCTGCAGCGCACCGTCGCAATCGGTTCCCCTCGCCGAATCGGGTGACCATCGGCTGGGAGGTCCGTGAACCGCGGCTCCACAGCGGTTCGCGGCGACGGAGGCTCGTCGAGAAGGCGACGATGAAATCGACCCGAACGGACTGAAAAAACGACACGCTTCCACCACCAAGAACCACCCTTCGTGGTTCCAAGGCCTGATGACGGAGCCCCATCGTCTTCCCACCTTCGGAGGCCGCAGAGGAACTCCCAGTGGATGCGAAACAGAGAACTCTCTCTTGTCGCTTCCGTCGGCCCCTTCCCTTCCGTCTGCTCGCGCCAGAACGATTCGATCAGCTCGCTGGAGGCGCTCCAACGCGGATTCACCTCCAGTAACCACCGCTGGCCCTGGGCGTCCACGAGGAAGTCGACGTTGAACAGGCCCCGCAATTGCTGCGCTTGAGCACACCGGTGTCCAAACTGGCGCACCGCGTCGAGGTGAGAGGCGGGAACAAAAATCGGCCCGCCGGCGCCAGCATAGACGAACGGGAGCTTGCCGATTCGGCTGAAAGCGAGGCGGCACACCCCAAGCAGCCGCGCCGAGGTTCCATCACCAAGGAACGTCGCGCCGTAGGGCCGCCCCGGAATCCACTGCTGAAAATAACCTGCTCGGTGATTGCCGACCGTGGCGCCCAATCGCTCGGGAGCCCACCGCACGCCGAGCCCGCCGGAAGAATCCGCGTCCTTCCAAAGCCAACGGCTCGGCGCCCCCAAGGTGTTCGCCACGACGCCTCCTTGGGGCTTTGGATGCGCGCCGGGTCCGCGCCCGCCCGGTTCATCCAACCACCAAGGTGGAAAGGCCAGCCCGGTTCCCTCGGCGAGCCGCTGAAGCTGGTGCGGTCCGCGGAGCTCACGAATAGCCGCCAACGACAGCCCCAAGATTGGATGGCGGCGGGCGAGGCGGCCAATCCAACGCTCCGCATCACTCAACCCCCCCACCGACACCACGGGGGTGGGCGGAAGCCGATCGACCGCAGCGATGCCCGAGGCAGCACGGTCGATCAACACGTGTTGTTCGCAAGCCGCCAGGGTATCGGTATCCGCGAACCGGTCGACCCCCGTCACCACAAAGCCACCGCGCCGAGCCGAGGTGGCAGCGGCCCGCACCGAACCGCCGATCAGGATGACAGGCTGGGCAAAACTGGCTCGACTCATGTCAGAAACGCTGCGTGGGGTGGGTGGTTGCATCGGGCCGCTGGTTTGCTACTGTTTGGCACTGAACGACCCACCCAAAAACCAAGCCGAATCGTTTTGGCCATGTCGTTTCGAGGGGTAAGGATCTGTTGTTCCACACCGGTCGATCCCAGGTTTTCAGTAGGAAAGGCGCTTAGTTATGCAATTTTTGGTTGGTGAAGCATTGGTCGGCGACGGCAACGAAGTCGCTCACATCGACTTGATGATCGGCAGCAAAGACGGCCCCGTCGGAGCCGCATTTGCCAGCGCGTTGGCGACGCAGAGCGAAGGCCACAATAATCTGCTTGCGGTGTTGGAACCGAACGTGGCCGTCAAACCGGCTACGGTGATGATCACCAAGGTCACGATCAAGGGGATGAAGCAGGCCGTTCAAATGTTTGGCCCCGCCCAGGCCGCTGTCGCCAAGGCCGTCGCCGACGCCGTCAGTGAAGGGACCATCCCGAAGGACCAGACCGAGGATCTGGTTTGCGTTTGTGGCGTGTTCATTCACCCGGCCGCTGAGGACGACGAAAAGATCTACAAGTACAACTACGACGCGACCAAAATGGCCATCGCCAGCGCGATGGAGGGCAAACCCACGGCCGACGATATGCTCGCCAAGAAAGATTCCGCAGCCCATCCCTTCAAGGGATTCTAGGCTTCGTCTCAACACCGCTGGGTTCTGTACACCCCGGCAATTCTGACCCTTCCGCGGCAGGAATTCACCACGAACGACAGTCATTTTAGGATATGCTCAACTTGCCGGCCTGTTCCCGGTCGGGTTGAGCGACTGGTTATGGAGTGCCGCCGCCATCACCATTGAGTGTCTGCGCAACGTATTCAAAGCCGTTCACTCGGACCGTGCCGTCGCCACGAATCTCGATCTCGCCGCCCTTAGGGGCCGCGCGTCATTTGATTACCGGATTCAGCAACTCTTTCTCGGATGGA
>CAYWXT010000286.1:0-6592 GCA_964462125.1 uncultured Pirellulaceae bacterium
GGAGCCAGAGTGAAAGCGGTGGAGACAGCATGAACTGTTACCGACCGAATTGCGGTCGCACTTTTTGCCGAATTGTCGCTGTAGGGATTCTGGAGTTCTGGAGGGTGTTTTGCCGAATTGTTGAGAATTTTGGAGAAGGTTCTCGCGGGGGCGGTTCGATGCCGGGGGGCGGACTGCGTTCGGTGCGCACGAAAAAGTGCGACCTCTCCTGTCGGGCGATCGCACTGGCAGTCGAGAGTTCGAATCAGAGCTCGAGCGATGCGAGTGATTAGGCTTGCCGCTTCGCTTGGCCCAGGTCTCGCTGGTGTTGCTCCAGCCAGTTCTCCAGGATCGAGACCGCCGGCAAGAAGTCGTATCCCTGCGTCATCATCCAATCGTCGTTCACGTCTAAAGGACTGATCGAGAGAGCAGACTCGCTCCGGTGGACGGCAGTCAAACCGGGGTGTCGCAGTAGGCGCGCGTTTCTGCAATTCTGTCCCGCGCCAAGAAAAAAGGGGTCTACGAATCGATCAGGACCAATGCGTCATGCAATTCGTTCACGTCGTCCTCGCGTCGTGGCATGACGGCGGCGAGATCGTTCCCCGCTTTCGCTATCACGGGGGGAGAGGTTGCCCTGTCATGTCGGTCGAGTCACAGGGGACGCCGTTTCGGACGGCGCCGTCTCGGCATGCGGTGCGGGGGGAAGGCTGTGGGGGGTCCTTCCAGTTGGATCAGGCACACGTCGTTGGCAATGCAGCCGACCCCGGGGTGGCCGGCGGGGTGGGCTCGATGAGAATGCGACCGAAGAAGTCACAGAGCATCCATTCGCTTCGACGCTTGGCACAATCGACTGCTACAATTCCGAGGTGCTGCGAGTCGCGGCCAGCGCCTCATCGGGTAACGGCTCGTTGACACGATCGATCCAGCCAGGTGTCCGCCGAATCGGCCATGGTGAAAGCAGCGACGGATCTTTGTCCGCGTTGGCCAACGACCGACAGAACACTTTCGAATTGGAAGGACACCGCTTAACCAGCAGCGTCTCTCCGCCTGATTCCCCCAAGGTTGCTCTTATGAACGCCCGCGCGCTACCACACATCCTCTTGATGATTTCGGTCGGTTGGATCTCCGCAAGCTCGCCTGTCCAGGGCCAAGACAACCAGGATGCCAACAACGATACGAGTGTGAATGCCGAGGACGCTCCGGTCGTAATCGAAATCCAAGACGGTCCATCGGGGATCGATCCCGCGACGACAATGCCGGCAGGGCTCGCGCAGCGGGTGACCGTGCGGTTTGACGACGCTTCCTTGCGAGAGGTGGTCCAGTGGCTGCGGGAGGATCAGGGTCAGGCGGTGGTGCTGGATCGAAGCGCACTTTCCGACGAAGGAATCTCGATCAGCGAGCCGGTCACCGATCAGTTGGACGACCACCCCCTCTACCTCTTGCTCAATCGATTGCGAACACTCGGTGTCGGCTGGGTGATGCAAGAGGATGTCCTGCACATCACCTCCTTGTCCGCCGCTGAGAGCGACTATCTCAGCACCCGATCGCACAGCGTCGGCGATCTGTTCGATGAGGGATACGAGGCGGAACGGTTGCTCCCAGCGATCGAGCGAATCGAACCTGAGTCCTGGGAGAATCTCGGCGGCTGGGGAACGATCCAACTTTTGGGCGACGTCCTGTTCGTCTACCAAAATCAACGAACGCACCGGCGAGTCGCAGGGTTGCTCGCAGCGCTGCGGGAGCATGGGCGCCGAACGCTCGTTTCGGATCCACCACAAAATCAAGCGATCCGCAATAACTTGGACCGGATCGTGTCGGCGGATTTCCACGAGATCGCTTTGTCCGATGCCGTCGCGAATCTGGCCGAACAGGCCGAGGTGGATGCTCGGCTCGACCGAAATCAACTCCGCCGCTACGGCCTCCGCGGCCGAGAACCGGTCTCCCTCTCACTCGAAGAGCGACCCTTTCAGACGGTTCTGCGACTGCTGCTCGCCGAGCTTCAGCTCCGGCCGGTTTTGAACGATGGCGTGCTGTGGATCACCCATGCTGATGATGCCGAGGCGGAGCTGATCGCCGCTGTGTTCGACGTGCGGGACTTGTGCCGCAACGACCAGGAATCGAGGGCGCTGAAAAGCGCGATCGAGCAGCAGACCAGCCCCGACTCCTGGGACGTGCTCGGAGGCCCAGGCGGGATCGAATTTCCCCGTCCGGGCACGATGGTGGTCAGTCAATCCGAGTCGGTCCTCGATGAGGTCGCTCAGTTGTTGGAGCAGTATCGTCAGGCGCTGCTCGGGTCCAAGCAACGCGACCGTGATGCTCGCGACGCAGAAGTGCTCACCCGGTATTACAAGATGCACGCCGCCATGGCGCAAAGCTTGCATACCCTGTTGCCCCACCTGGTGGCGAGTGACTCTTGGGCCGAGCCTGGACGATTCGGGCGGCCAGGAACGATTCTCATGGTCGATTCAGGTCCCGAACCGCTTTCGATCGCAGGTAAGCCAGCTGCGAACAGCGCCGCCGACGCCAATCTGATCGGGGAGCAAGCGGTGCTGGTCATCCGCCACACGCGCGCTGTCCATCGTGAGATCGAAGCCGTCATTCACCGGGTGGAAAGCGGCGACGGACCGCTGGAGATCGAGGACGCCGGCTCCATGGGCGGCGGGATGGGCGGATTCGGTGGCGGATTTTTTTGAACGCAGTTCGCTTGGCTGTGACGGAAAATGTGGGTGAAGCCGATTGGTTGTGCCTGGGCTCCGATGCGCGGTCTACCGGCTGGCAGCCTGTGCTACGGCCGTGGTGGATGAAGCGTGTCGGACACCATTTTTGGGACGCCTTTTTCGGAAACGTGCATCGTGACAGAACGAAACCCTTCACGATCGTGCCGACGATGCGTTAATCCGAATCGCCGGGCATGTAGTCGTCCCCGTAGCCGTAGCCGCTGGATGATCGTCCAGCCCCACGTCGACGGCGAGGTTCCGGGGCAGGTTCGAGACCGACGTCGGGGCCGAGTCCCATGCCGCCCGCTTCGAGTTCCAAACGTTGTAGTTCGAAGTCGACCACGCGGTCGGTCGCCCGAGCGCGGCGACCGAGCTGGTCGCGAAGGTTCCTCAACCGTTGCATGACGACCTGCAGCTCGATGTGCTGGCGGCGCAACTGGTCGGTGTACTGGGCCTTCAGCACTTCACGAACCAGCGTCTTCAGTTGCTCTGCGTCGGACTCCTCAAGTGACGCGTCGGCGCGAATCACGCGGCGCACCCAATCGGCCTGCGCTTGCCACATCACTCGCGGTCCCACCTCTCGGCGTTGCTCGTCGCTCAGTCGCTGCCAGGGGCGAGACGATCCATCATCCATGTCCATCATCATTTCACCTCCATATTCTCCAGACATACCACCCCCATACATTTCCTCTTGGTCGCTCCCGCCCATCAACGAGGAAATCTTGACCTCCGGCAGGTCACGAAGGCTCTGGGGAGCGACGGTCGCCGTGCCCTTGATTTTGATCTTCTGGAAGGACAGACCATCGTCGGCCACCTCGATCAGCTCGAGCTCAAAGTTTTGACGGTAGGGAGCCAGACGTGGATCGTCTCCCGTGGATTGATCACCTTGGCTGTCGGAACCATCAGCATCCGCGCGGTCCTCGGTGGGCGTCGTGGATCTACCGAACGGGTCGCTGCCAAAGTCCTCACCGAAGCCTTCGGAAGGATTCGCTTGATCGGTTGTCGCTTCTGCCTCGGTGTCGCGACCGAACGGATCCTCCGTAGAGTCGCCACCGAACGGATCCTCCGTCGAGGGATCTTGCGCCGAAACAATTGGCGGCGGCGTGCGGAATCCGATCTGCCACGCGGCGGTGACCATGACCAGGAGCAGTAGGAAATTCAGTAAGGATTTCATGTCATGCCTTCGGGTTTGCGAAAAGGTGCTTGCGAAAAGGTTGATCGGTTAGGGAGTCGTGAAGGGAGATTCCGGGGTCCGTTGTTCGAACAGCTCCAACGTCGTTTGCATCTCAGAAACAAACGATGATTCCGATTCGAGCGTGGCAGGCGTGGTCGGTTCCGCGGCGGTTTCGAGTTCCGCTAGCTGGTCCAGGAGACCACGAAGGTCGCGTTCGAAAACCGGTTGCCGATTGCCGACCATCGTGTCGATTGCCGTACGGGGTTCGGTCTGTTTGTACAGCTCATCCAGCTGCCGACGCCAGTGGCTGTTGGCCTGCTGCATCGAGAGCAACTCTGCGTCGGGCGTTGCGTCGGAAGCGACTCGATCCGAGGGCGGACGGAAGAAGATGGTCAATAGAATCCCCAGCAGGACGACCGCGACCGATGCCACCGCGGCGCGGCGCAGCGACCGTCGTGCCGGCCATAACGAGTTCGCTCGCCACCAACTCCCTCCGCCGTGTGCGAGCTGGTCGAGATCGTCTTTCAGGCTGCCGCAGTTCCGGTAGCGGTCGGCCGGTCGTTTCTCCAGCAACTGCCGGATGGTTTTGGCCAGTGCCGGTGGCACTTCCGCACGGAGCCGCTCGACCGGTTCGGGCCGGACGCTACAGACCTGGTGCAGCACCGCCATCGGATGCTCGGCATCAAACGGCGGCCGGCCGGTCAGGGCGAAGTAGAGCACGGCGCCGACGCCCCAAAGATCCGCTTGGGGACCGACGACATTCCCCCGCGCCTGTTCCGGGGCCATGAAATGCGGGGTGCCCGCCAAGATGCCGCTGTGGGTCAACGTCGCATCGTCGAGCGTGCGGACCAGTCCGAAATCGGTCAGCACGGCCCGCTGGCCGTCAGCTTCACAGAGGATATTGCCTGGCTTGATGTCGCGGTGGATCAAGCCCGCCTCATGGGCGGTCGCCAGCGCCGCGCAGAGCTGCCGGCCCAGCTGGATGGTGTGGTCGATCGACAACGGGCCGCGGCGCTGCACCAGCTCCTCCAGACTGACCCCGTCGATGTAGGTCATGACCAGATAGGGAAGCGACCCTTCGGCGACGACGTCATGGATCGCCACGACGTGCGGATGCGCCAGCGCCGCGACCGCTCGCGCCTCGCGGGCGAACCGTTCGCGAGCGGTCGCACTGGCCGCCAACTGCGGCGCCAGCAGCTTCACGGCCACGACCCGATGCAGTTGGGGATCAAACGCGCGGAACACCAGCCCCATCCCCCCGCTGCCGATCAGCCGCTCGATTTCGTAACGCCCCAGCCGACCCAACAGTTCCGGGTGCGCCGGCGGCTCCAGCAGATCGGCGGGAAACGCTTCGCCCCATGCCGATTCGGTTCCTGCCGATTCGGCCTCCGATGTTTGAGCGTCCTCCCCGTGGGGCGCGATGGCAGGGATCGCCAGGGACGGCATCGTCTCGTCCGGCTCGGGCTCGCCGAGATACCCTGCGACCGCCTCCCACCACGACGCCGGTGCGGCCGAGTCGCTGAGCCGTCGTTGGCAACGCTTGCATTGGGCGAGGTGCTCCGCGAGCGCCCGATCAAGTTGCGCCGGGTCGAGCGAGGCTTCGGGGGTGTCGACATCGACCCACGGAGCGAGCTGGTCCAGCGCCGGGCAAACGTCACCGGCGGGAGCGGCGTCTGGCGGTGTCGGTTGAACGGGATCAGACATCGGTACGACTCTCCTGTTCGGTTGACGGTGTCGTTGAGGTCGCCTTGTCGGGCACCTCGTCGGGGGGCTCATCCAACGCCTCGTCCAACGCATCGAGCCGTTGGACCTCTTGTTTCAGCCGGGCCAGTACACGGCTGCGTGCAACATAGATGGTGGCGACCGGCAGGTTCAGCTGGTCGGCGGCGTCGGCGGGCGTCTGTCCCGTCACCGCGGTCTGGTAGAACGCTTGCCAGGTCGACTCCTGTACCTGGCCCCGGACCCGTTTCGCAGCGGCCCAAAAGAGGCAACGCCGGTACTCGCGCTGCACCAGCTCCGTCTCGGCCACCGCGGCCGGATCGGGCTGCTGCTCGATCATTTCGCGAAGATCCGAGCCGCCGCATTCCCATCCGCGGCGGCGGCGATCGAACAGATAGTTGACGAGCAGATTGCGGGTGATGCGGGAAAGCCAGCCACGGAACCGTCCCCGGCCGGGATCGGGCTGCCATCGGGCGACCGCACCGGCGACCGCCAGCAACACCTCCTGGGTCAGTTCCTCCGCATCAGCCTGTTGCAGACCGCCACGGCGTGCCAGCGAGAAGACGAGCGGCCGGTAGAGGGCGACGAATTCGTTCCAAGCGTCGGCATCGGCCGCGTTGGGCAAACGCAGAATCAAGCTGACGCGTGTTTCAGGGGTTCCCATCGTTGAATTCTCCTCCTTCCCTACCGGTAGACTCCAGCCAAAAAGACGGATCTTGCACGCGGAAGTGCGAGAAAATGCGAAAAGAAAACGATGGGGTAAAAAACCGCGGCGCCGACCTGCGACGCCCTTCGGGGTCGGCGGCGCGGAAGGCGCGACACATTCCGGCGGTGCGCTGCGCGACCGCCGGCTACCATCTTGCAACCCCTTCGGGGTAAAGATCCATGGCGACGGACACGATCTGGGAACGTATTCGGGGTAAAAAACCGCGGCGCCGATCTGCGACACCCTTCGGGGTCGGCGGCGCGGAAGGCGCGACACATTCCGGCGGTGCGCTGCGCG
>CAYWXT010000287.1:0-6576 GCA_964462125.1 uncultured Pirellulaceae bacterium
ACCCCTCACCCGCAAAGGGCTTAAAAACCGCACGACCTCCGAGCGGGAGGGTGATGATTGTCGCTTCGCGAGCGTCGTTCGCGTTTTCTGACAGAGCCTAGGCAGCTTGAGTTTTGGATTCAACGGCCGGGGGCTTGCGCCCTACCGTTACAGATTTCCTAACGCCACGGCGCGAGCCGTGCGGCACCGACCCTCATTCTTAGCTGCGACCGACGCCTAGGAAATCACGGTCGTTCATTGAACGGCATCAGCGGCCAGTCACTGACCTCACGTTCACTAGGCTCAACGTCTGGGAACGACTCGCCGGTCATCTGTGTGACAGCCCAACGACAGCTGCGACCGACATTGGAATTGGGATGCTCGATCTCGGCCCAGCGCCGCAGTTCCTCGAGTGAATCGGGGTCGGCGACCCGACCCAAGGCGACCGCTGCGGCCGCCCGCACGTCATTGTCTTCCGGCGGAATCGACTCGGTATCGGCGAGCCGAGCCTCCAGGGCGCGAACGATTTCGGCATCTCCCGGGTGTTCCAACAGCAACCCGAGTGTCCAGATGGCTGCCGCCCGTGTCGTCGGGTAGTTGGATGCGTTCTTCGGGATCAACTGCCTCAGCAGCTCGACGGCAGGCCGGTGTTGTAGCAATCCCAGCGCTTCGTACAGGTGCGCTTGTACCATTGCGCGGTGCGGCATTGGCGAGGCACCGACCTCCTCGGTCAGCCGCTGCGCCGCTGCGAGGACGACTTCCGCGTCATCGGGTACGGAGAGGTGTTTGAGCCCCCACGCCGCTGCAGTCATGACCTCGGCCCGTGAATGATGGATCAGGTCCAACAGTCGGTCCGTGATGTACCGTTGCTCCAGTTCGGTCAACACGATGATGGACTGTTCGATGGCCCGCCAGGATTCGGTCTGAAAGGCCTCCTCCGTCCGTTCGATCACGACAGGCCTGGCGGCGTCCTGGATCGCGTGGCGGAGGAGGGATCGACGCGCCTCCCGCCGCAGGTCGGGAACGCGGTCATCCAGAGCGTGCGCCAACCATTGGATCGAGGATGGCGTGGAATCGGTCGCCAAGGCCTCCAGCGTGATTTGGCGAACGTTGGCGTCGCGGTTGGAGATCGCCTCGTCTGCTCGGGCCAGGACCCGCGATGGATCCAGCTCAAGCAATCGCCGCAACGCCACGGCCGCAACCGACGGTGACGGCTGCTCCGCATAGCGTTCCAGTAACTCGATCGCTTCCGAAGAGGATTGTTTGGTCAACAACTCGACGCCGAGTTGACGATCGAAGCTCGCATCGGAGGACACCCCGGAAAACAGGCGGTCGGACCAACGGAGCAGATCTGGGGGATCGAGCCGGGCCAGCGAGCGGGCCGCCGCCAGACGCACGGTCGGGGGCGAGATCGGTGACAGAAGCAATTCCGCCAGCGGTTCGGCCGCCTGAGTCTCGCGCACCTCCGCCAAGGACACTGCCGCCAGACGGACCAACTCGGGGTCGGCCGTGCGGTCGCCGATTCGTCCCAGCCAAATTTCACGGGCAGGCTCGTAATCCCACCGGGCCAGCGCGGGTTCAACGATCTGTTGCAGCGACAGTGGCCCTTCGGCAGCTTGATCCGCCAACAACGGAGCCAAGTCGCGAATATCAAGCTCAACCAACGCCGCCGCGACCGCCGTTTTGGTCACCACCAGCTCATCGGAAGACTCGAGCACCCGCCGCAGGTCGTCCCGCAACTCCGCCAACCCCGGCATGCCGAGCCGGTGTGCTTGAGTTATGGAGTCGGCAATCTCGCGGCGCAAATCCGAGTCGGAGTGCCGCAATGCGGCTCCCCAGACCGGCCGCATGTCGACGTTCCAAACCCGCACGGGCGGTTCCAACTCCAGTCGCGGATCCGTGCGAGTTTCCCAATCGATGCCACGGTCAATCTCGATCGTTCCCGGCTGGGCCGCCGCCGCGGCGCAGCCAAGTCCGAACGAAACGAGGAGCCAGCCCACCGATCGCGCGCGCAGGGACGTGGGCGGAGCGACCTCGGAAGCATTTCCACGAACCAGGTGAACGTCTTTCATCATTCGGGTCTCGTCAGGCGTTGGACACGGAACCGCATCACGACAAAACAGGCCACGACGATCCCCCCGCCGATCCACCAGCTGACCGGGACCAGATCGTAGGCCTGAAAGCCAGGGAGGTTGAACACCGCCAGGGCCGCCGCCATCGGATTGAACTTGAGTACGTTCTCGACCGTTTGAAAACCGAAGGGGGCGTCTCGCGCCATCCAGATCAACAGGGTCCCGCCGAACAGACTCATCACGGCGACATAGGCGGCGGTCGTCGCCGCGGCCGTGCGGCGGAACCAGCAACCGACCATGGCGCTGAGCATCAAAGCGATCAGTCCGGCCAGGATCAGGCAAACGAACGCGTGTACGACCTGCAGCCACAAGGTAGGCTGGATGTAGATCATCACGGCGTAGCCGGGCAGGGTGGCGGCCAGCATCAGCAGCATCGTCCACAGGGCGCTGATCAACTTTCCGCGGACGATCCGCCCGCCGGAAAGGGGCGTTGTTCTCAACAACGGCCAGGCTCCATTTTCCTGTTCACTGCTGATCAGTCCTGCCGCCAGACTGGGGAGGAAGATGACCAGCAGCCCGACTTGCAGCAACACCAGCGGCCCTCCCACCACTTCCAATTCCCACTGGACCGTTCCCGTAGTGACGGTGAACGCCAGAAACAGCGACAGGATCGCGCAGCCGCCGACCAGTCTGAGCATCCAGTGCGATCGTCCGAAGCGGCGGGTGCGAAATTCCTTGGCCATGACCGGGTTCACCCAGTTGCCGATATTTCGACTGCGACGCCGGGGGTCGATGATGAACAGTGCCCGCCGAGCCGTCCGCACACCCAACCCGCTCTCGTCGGTGATCATGCCTTGACTGCGGGCCCGATCCAGTAAGTGGTACCGCAGCCGAGACGTCGTGATCACCGCAAACGCCACCGCAAGGAGGGGAGCGAGGAGCAGAAAACGAGCCACGGCAGAGGGCCCGGTCCAGCCCGTTGCCGAGCCGATATCGCCATGCCCCACGACCTCCATCATTGCGGGAACCGGTGACAGACAGCGAACCCAAGCGGCAACCTCCGCCAGCATCCCGGGCGATTCCTGCAGAAAGAAATAGGGAGCCAGCGTCACCACCGCCAGCATCAACACGCAGCCGTAGGTCACCCGCACGGCGCCATCGGCGGTGTTGGCGAGACTGCTGACCAGCAACCCGAGAGTAGCGTATTGAACCGCAACGACAGCCAGCAACCCATAGACCACGAGCAATTGTCCGGTCAACGAAATCCCCCCCATCGCATAGCAGGCAGCCGCGGCCGGGAGTGTGATCAGCAACAGCAGCGCGATGAACCCGAGAACCGCCAGCAGCTTTCCGCTGTAGATCACGTGCGGGCGTAGCGGCGAGTTCAGCAGCAATGCCAAGGTCCCGCGGCGTCGTTCCATCACGATCGAGGTGGCTGGAAAAATCGGTGCCAGCAACGTCACGGCGGTCAACAAGCCGTACGCGAACAGGCGAAAGACCTGTGCCGAGCGAATGCCGGACAAATCGACGCGCGCGTCGGTCGGCCACCGGAGGGCGATCAATGCCACGAAGCACACCGCCACACCGAGTTGCAGCGCAAACGCCTTGCGAGTTCGCAAGATCGCCACCAACTCTCTCCGAAGGATCGGTAACATCAACGGTTCCTCACGTGGCGGTGGCTGGCGCAGCGGCGGACTCGTGATCTTGCTGCATCACCGACATGAAGGCGTCTTCCAGATCCGTCTGCAACTCCCGGAACTGGCTGATCCGCACCCCCGCGGAAACCAACGACGTCAACAGCTGACTCAAGTCGTCGTCGGTCTGCGTCGTTTCAAACCGCAACGTCGCCTCGGTCGCCGACGCCGTAACGACACTTGCCGAATCAAGCTGTTGGCGCAAGGCTTGTTCCGCGGCGGCCACGTCTTGGCCCGCCGGCAACTGCACCTCCATCGTCCGCCGCTGATTCAGCTTCCGCATGATCTCCGCCAGCGACCCCGAGGCCCGCAAGCGGCCCTGGGTGATGATCGCCACTTGGTCACAAATCCGCGACAGTTCCGGCAGAATATGGCTGGTCACGATCAGCGTTTTTCCCGACGCCGCGAGGCGTAACAACAACTCTCGCATCTCGATACGCGCTTGGGGATCGAGCCCATTGGCCGGCTCATCGAATATCAAGACTTCCGGATCGTGTAGCAACGTCCGCGCGATCCCCACCCGCTGTTGCATGCCGTGACTGAGGCTCTCCACGTAGCGATCTTGCATGTAGGTACTGCTGGTGATCTCAAGCACTTCCCCGATCCGCTTGATCCGATCGCGCCGCTGGATCCCGAACGCGGCGCCAAAGAAATCGAGGTATTCGCGGACCCGCATGTTGTCGTAGGAACCGAAACCGTCGGGCATGTACCCCACCCGCCGCTTGATCTTGCTCGACTCCAAGGCGCAGTCGGCACCGGCGATCCGGGCGGTCCCGGACGTCGGCCTGGCCAAGCCGACCAAAATCTTGATCGTCGTGGTTTTGCCCGCGCCGTTGGGACCGATAAAACCGAGAATCTGGCCCCGGTGGACGGTCAGGTCCAGGTCATCCAGGGCGACCAGCTCGCCGTAACGCTTACTCAGGTTTCGCACCTCGACCACCGGCGCCGCCCCGTCTTCATTGTTCTTATCATGCTGGTTCATCAATCAACCTCTGGCAGCACCGGTAAGGTCGTTCCTGTGATTTCGAGCCGGCTGGAACGGATACTCCAGCCGCTGGTTGCGAGCGTCATTTCATCCACCTCTGACAGCAGTTCGCCGACGGCGATATCGACGGTCCATCCACCCTGGGGATCGAGCTCCAACCAATCGGGATCGCTGACCTCCGCCTCCACCTCCCCGGACGGATTTGTGAAGGAGCCGATCGGCAAGCGTGCGTCCTCGCGCACGACGAGCAACTCCAAGGGGCGTGAGGGAAGATGACAGTCCACGACGAGCCGCGCTGATTCCACCTGAAGCGGCAAAACCGACTCCGGGATTTGAAAGCGGAGGCGTGTCACTTGGGAACGGGCGTTGGGATAGTTCCAACGTTGGCGTTGGTTGTCAAAGACGGCGGATTGCCCCGTTTCCCCTTCGACCGACCGTGTGCCGATCGCGGTCGATGGGATCGTCACACGCGTGCCGGCCGGCGGGCGGTTGAACTTCAGCGGGAGCGTGACCAACCTGGTCGCGATCCGCTCCACGGCGCGGTCGGAGCTGACATCCGGTGCCGCGCCGCTCATCCAGGCCAGCAGCACCCCGCCGCGTAGACTCCTCGGGCCGCGGTATTCGTGGAACCAGTGATCGAGCAGCCGCGCGCGTCTCCGCTGCTCATCACCCAGCAGTGCCGCGTTGGTGTACTGGCCGGCCGTTAATCGATCTTCTTCTCCGGATTGAAATTCACCGTCGGAACCGAGGTTGGCCGCCAGGGGGAGTGAGTTGGGAAAGACGACGAGCGCGTCATCAAAGTGGACGGTTCGCGTCGCGGCATTCGCATCGGACTTCCGGTTCAGCCCTTCCGGGGTGAACGATCCTGTCAAACCGCGTGGGCCGAATTGGGCGGCCGCGTGGGCCGGTCCGTCGAGTGCACCGGCGGACTCGGTGTCCATCAACGTGACCCCAGGCGGCAACAGGGTATCGTCCCACTGCCAGTGGCCACCGCGCGTCCAAATCCACTGGCGGATTTGCCCCTGCAGTTCCTGCATCTGGGGATCAACGCGCGTACCGCGGCCACGAAAGTCGGCCTCGTGCTGATCGGGCTGAAAGGACGCCACCGCACCACGGGCCGTGTAGTCGCCGGTTTCCGGAAACGTTGCGACGAGTTGAAAATCCGCCAGCGTCGGCGGTACCTCGCCGTGGCTCGTCCAACCGAGGACGACCAATGCCAACGTAGCGGCGATCCCAGCGGCTGCCGCAAGCAGAGCGAGATGTTCCAAACGGTGGCGAGCGGACAGCAGGAGGCCGGCCAAAAGAATCGCCAGGCAGAACAGCCCCAGCACGCTTAGCACCACCGCACGCCGCGGGATTTGGTAGCCGATTTGATCGGTCACGTAGTTGGCGATCACATCGTCATCGATCGAGTGCTCGACCGCTGGTTGGTAAATCCGGGACGCCAAGTCTTCCAAGGGATCGAGGCCGATATAGTTGGTGTATTGGAGCGGGGTGGAGAAGTCCGCATCCCCGGGGCCCCGAGGCCGTATCCAACCGCGGGCGTCGAGCAGCGTCAGCACCACCGTCCCGCGACCGTAGCGGAACTGGACCGCCGCAGGCCAACCATCGACCTCGTACAGCACCTCGCCTCGGTCGACCTGGGCGCGAATCATCTCGATCGGCTCATCGACACGCAACGCAACCGTATACTCGTCCGCGAGCCCTGATTGGGTGATTTCGAAGGCCGTCAGTGGGACGCGGTCCACGACAGCCATTCCGAGGCTGGAACCAAACAGCGCTGCACCGTCGCCACGTCGGATCGGTTCAACTGGACGCTCCGGGCGGTGGTGACGCCCAGCCCCGC
>CAYWXT010000288.1:0-6572 GCA_964462125.1 uncultured Pirellulaceae bacterium
AGACGACTGGGACCAGTTACTCGCCCGAGACACCTCGGGGCTGCTCGTCAAACGGATGAACGAGGTCGTCGACGGCCAGTATCAGAAGTACACCGGGATGCCGGGCAGCTACATTCGCGAGCATTTCTTCGGCAAGTACCCCGAGCTGCTCGAGTTGGTCAAGAATTACAGTGACGAACGGCTGGAGAAGATGCGCCGCGGGGGGCACGATCCGGAAAAGGTCTTCGCGGCGTACAAGATGGCGACGGAACTGAAGAACGGCAAACCGACCGTGATTCTGGCCAAGACCGTCAAAGGTTACGGGCTCGGCGAGGCGGGCGAGGGTCGCAACGTCGCCCATAACCAGAAAAAGATGAACGAGGCGGAGCTGTTGGAGTTCCGCACCCGCTTCGGGATCCCGATCAGCGACGAAGAGGTCGGCAACGCCCCCTTCTATAAACCGCCGGAAACGAGCCAGGAGATCAAGTACCTGCGAGAGCGGCGTGAAGCGTTGGGAGGCTACCTGCCCTCCAGGCCGACCGAACACCCGACGATGGAAGTTCCCACGCTGGAGGAATACCACAAGGTGATCGGCAAGCTGGAAAACAAGGAGATCAGCACCACCTTCGCCGTCGTCCAGATCCTGATCGCCCTGTGCCGCGACAAGAAGATCGGCAAACAGATCGTCCCGATTGTCCCGGACGAGTCGCGGACGTTCGGGATGGAGGGGATGTTTCGCCAGTTCGGGATCTACGCGCATTCGGGCCAGCTCTACGACCCGGTCGACTCGGAGGTGATCTCCTACTACAAGGAAGCCAAGGACGGTCAGATTTTGGAGGAGGGGATCACCGAAGCCGGCTCGATGAGTTCCTTCAGTGCGGCGGGGACCGCCTACAGCGCGCATGGGATCAACATGATTCCGTTTTATATCTACTACAGCATGTTTGGGTTCCAGAGGATCGGGGACCTGATCTGGGCCGCCGCCGACATCCGAGCCAAGGGCTTCCTCGTGGGCGGCACCGCCGGACGCACCACGCTCAACGGCGAAGGTTTGCAGCACCAGGACGGCCACAGTTTGCTCAATGCGATCGCCTTCCCCACGGTGCGGGCCTACGATCCCGCCTTTGCCTATGAGGTCGTCGTGATCGTCATGGAGGGGCTCAAACGGATGTACCAAGACGGCGAACAGTGCATTTATTACATCACCGCCGAAAACGAACCCTATACACATCCCCCCATGCCCGAGGGCTGTGAAGAAGGGATCATCAAGGGGATGTACCGGTACCGCAGCCGGGACGTCGACGGTGCCAAGGCCAGGGTCCAGCTGCTGGGCAGCGGCCCGATTCTGAATTGTGTGCTCGCCGCCCAAGAGCTGCTGGCGGAAAAGTATCAACTCGCCAGCGACGTATGGAGCGTTACCAGTTTCACCCAACTGCGTCGCGAGGCGGAGGATTGCCAACGTTGGAACATGCTGCACCCCACCGAGCCGCCACGTCAAAGCTATCTGGAACAGATCCTCGAGGGGGTTGAGGGGCCGTTTATCGCTGCCAGCGATTACGTGCGGGCACTCGGCGAACAGCTCACACCCTGGATCCCGGGTGACTACTTCGTTCTCGGCACCGATGGGATGGGACGGAGTGAAACCCGCGAAGCGCTCCGCCGGCACTTCGAGGTCGACGCCGAGTCGATCGCGATCGCGACCCTCAGCCGGCTGAGCAAGGCGGGGCACTTCAGCGAGCAGGAGGTTGCCGAGGCGATCGGCGATCTGGGCTTTGACGCCGACAAACCGAATCCGTACTTTGCCTAAGCTATGAGCGGGAAAAAAGTGTCCGGTACCTTTTGCGAGGGACTCGCCCTCCGGGTGCTTTGCACAAAAGGTACCGGACACTTTTTTCCCGCACATCACCTTTCCATTCATACCACGAACGCATCCTGACTATGGCTACCGAAGTAAAGCTTCCCGAGCTCGGCGATGGCATCGAATCAGGTGATGTCCTGGAGGTCTTCGTTTCGGTCGGTGACGTGATCTCCGAAGGCCAGGACATCATCGAGATGGAAACGGACAAGGCGACGGTCCCCGTCCCGGCATCGGTCGGTGGCAAGGTGGTCAAGATCAACGTCAGCGAAGGTGACTCGGTGCCGATCGGTGGCGTGCTGCTCGAGGTCGAAGCCGCCGAGGGGGCCCCGTCGGAATCGACTCCAGCGGAGCAGGAGCCGGAGGCGAAAGACGAGCCCGCCACCGAAGACGAGCCCGCCACCGAAGACGAGCCCGCCACCGAAGACGAGGCCGCGGCGCCGGAATCGAAAAAGCCGTCCGAACCACAGCCCGCACCGGCCGACAAAGCGGACACCGAGCCGGGACGTAAGTCGAAACCGCCGAAGGCACCCGCTGGGTCGCAGCAAGCCCAGCCTGCTCAGCAAGCCCAGCCTGCTCAGCAAGCCCAGCCTGCTGCATCGTCCCAGGCTGCCGCTGCGGACTCGGTCACGCCGGTCGCCGGCGCGGCGATTCCCGCTGGCCCCGCGATCCGCCGATTCGCGCGCGAGGTCGGGGTCGATCTCAACGCGGTTCGCGGCAGCGGCGAGGGGGGACGGATCACGCGCGAGGACGTGCTCGCCGTAGTCCGTTCGGCCAGTCATGCGGCCCGCAGCGACCGGGGGCCAGCCACCCCGGCAGCCGAACGGCCGCCGCAGCGCGGCGCCGAAGCGGGCGCGGGCTCCCAGCCAGGGACTGCGGACGTCGACGACTACGGGCCGGTCCGCGTGGAGCGGATGAGCAAAATCCGCAAGACGATCGCCGCCCAGATGCACGCCAGCTGGACCGGTGTGCCGCGGGTGACCAACTTCGACGACGCCGACATCACCGACCTGGAACGACTGCGGCAGAGCAGCAAGGAAGATTACGCGGCCCAAGGATTGAAGCTGACCACGATGCCGTTCTTGATCAAAGCCGTGGCCACCGCACTGCGGCACCATCCGGCGGTCAATGCCGTGATCGATCAGGAAAACGAACGGGTGATCTACAAGGACTACGTCAACATCGGCATTGCCGTCGACACCGACCGCGGGTTGGTCGTCCCGGTCATGCCCAATGCCGACGGAATGGGGATCCCGGAGATCGCGCGTGCCTTGGCCCAGATCTCCGGCAAGGTGCGGGGCGGCCAGTTCGCCCTCGGCGACCTGCGCGGCGGAACGTTCTCGATCAGCAATCTGGGGGCGATCGGCGGTCAATATTCGACCCCGATCGTCAACATTCCGGAGGTTGCAATCCTGCTTGTCGGGCGGAGCCGGAAATTGCCGGTCGTCATGCCGGACGACAGCGTTCAGCCACGGTTGATGATGCCGTTGAGTCTCTCCTACGACCATCGATTGGTCGACGGTGCGACCGCCGCTCGTTTTTTGAACGACGTCATCGGCTACCTGGAAGCCCCCAGCCGACTGCTGCTGGCGCTCTGAACGCCGATCCAGCAGCCGCCCACCCCCGGCCCTTCGTGGGCTTACAGCCCGACCGTCCCGCGGTGCGCGGAAGGGTAATATGGCGTCGGCATAATCGGCATCGACCGTTGGCGGTTCGGGCAAAGCTGGGCAGATGAATCGTGAAGGAAGCGGCGAAGGTCATTAGGCTGGGAAGCATCGCAGACGATCAGAGTCCCTGCTGTTTCCCCTGTTGATCCGCCCCGTGAGTCTGAGCCGCCATGCCGCTGTATTGGTTCGCACTGGTGATCGGTTCGCTCAGTTGCGGCTCACTTCCGGCGATGGAGGGGGCGATTGGACGTCCACTCGCCGCGACGATCGGGATGGTCGCCGGCTGGACCCTTCTCTGCCACGTGGGGGCGCGGCTCCTGGCGCGCCAAGTCGTGATCGACCGAGTGCAACCGCACGTCGCCGCCCGCGGTCTGGAGCGGCAACTTGAACTGTTTCGTTGGCTCGGACTCGCCGTTGCCCTGTTCTGTTTGGCTGGCTTCGGGTTGGCCCGGGTCTTGGACGCCACGCCACTGCTCTGCGATTCGATGTTCCTCAAGGCGGTGGTGCTGTTGGCCCCCGGGGTCATGCTGGGCGCGGCGAACGGGTCGGCCGAGAACCTATTTGGCATATTGTTGGGCTACACCGAGCGGTCGCTCCGCGGACATCTGCAAACCGTTTGGCTTGCGTTTCGCGGCGGCGCCGCCTGGCTGATCGCGCCGGTGCTGTTGCTTCTCGGGGCGGTCGACTTGATTCGCCTGCTGCCATTGACAAGCGAGGCGACCACGCTGTTGACCGCCGTGACGTTGCTGGTCGCTGTCCCGTTGGGGATTCCAGTGCTGGTCCGTTTCTTGTTCAAAACCGCTCCGTTGGATCTGGAGATGGCAGCTTGGATCGACCAACTGTTTGCGGCAGCCGGAATGCGTTCGGTTCAAGCGGTACGTTGGGACACCGGCGGACGCGGATTCAACGCCATGGTTGCCGGTATGGTCGCGCCGCTGCGGACCTTGTTGATTTCCGACCGCATCCTGGACGAGATGCCGCGCCCGCAGCTCGCCATGGTATTGCTTCACGAAGCAGCCCATATCCGCCGACGCCATGTCCCACTTCGGATGGTGCTGCTGTTGCCCGCTTGGGGAATCGCGATGCTTCTCACCCGGATCCTCGGCGAAAGCGACTGGGCGATGACCGCGGGAAGCGTGGTGGGGATCTTGTTAACGATGGTAATCTTGCGGTTCGTTGCCCACCGGACGGAGTTGGATGCCGATGCCCACGCTTGCCGGCTGGCGGCCGAGATCGCGCCGAGCGTAGCCGCGGTCCCCGCGACCGAGGAAGCCGCCGCCAAGGCGCTGGCCGCGGCGTTGACACGGGTGACGCGAGAAACGCCTGCTGCCCGAGAGCCGAGTTGGCTGCACCCCGGCTTGGCCGATCGCCTCCGATCGCTCGGTTCGGCTGAGGGTCTCGCGAGCCGTGAATGTCCGTAGTGGGTATTTCCAAGGACGTGTCGTCGAAGGGTGGGGGGGAGAGAAGGACGTGCCATGGGCCGACGCAACTTCGAGCAAGACAAAAAGCCGGTCTGCCCCGGAAAGCGTCGTCCTGCATTCCCGGTGAGCAGTGCTGCTACCACGGCTACCCGGTTCACCCAGGCTCGGCGTTCCACCATACTCGGGGCTCGACTGAACTTCTTGGAACCTAGGGAGACGGAAAGATGGGCCGCAGCGGAGTGATTTCGTTCAAGGGAAATCCGATGACGCTTGAAGGGGAGGAATTGGCTGTCGGCTCACCGGCTCCGCCGTTTACGCTGCACTACGCCGACGGCGGTCTGCAGACGCTGACACTGGACGATCTCAAGGGGAAGCCGACGATTTTGAGCGTGGTGCCCAGTTTGGATACGCCGACGTGCGCGACGCAGACGAAGCGATTCAACCAAGAATTGGCGGCGATGGGTGACGCGGTCCATGCCGTCACGGTCAGCCGTGACCTGCCGTTCGCCCAGGCCCGGTTCTGTGGTGCTGAAGGAATCAAGATGCGGACGGCCAGCGATTACCAGACGCATCAGTTCGGTTCCGATTATGGGCTGACGATCGCCGAACTCAAACTTCTGACCCGAGCTGTGATCATCCTCGACGCGGATGGAAACGTCGTATACAAGCAAATCGTCCCCGAGGTATCGGGCGAGCCCGACTATGAGGATGCGCTGGAGGCGCTGCGGAGCTTGCTGTGAGAGCTGTGCGGTAGGTTCAAGCCGTGTCTTGAATCGTCTCCGGCTTCCATTCATCGAACAACCGCTGAACGTCCTTGCGACGACAGAGCTCGGTACCTTCGGTCATGACGGCGGCGGCACCGGCGGCGACGCCGAAGCCGACCGCTTCGAAGATAGGTGCCCCGCGTGCCAGAGCGGTCACGATGCCAGCGACCGTGCTGTCTCCTGCACCCACTTTGCTGCGAATCGGCACGGTGGGCGATCGGATATGAAGATGCTGATCGGCGGTGGTCAAGACAGCACCGCCGGATCCGAGCGAGGTCACGACATGCTCAAGCGAGCAATTCTTATCGACCGCTGGGTTCATCGTCAGCGTCACGATCGACCGCTCGGCGGGTTCATCCGACATCAGCCTCACATCGGCAGGAGGAGACTTTGGGGGAGGGACCGCACGGCTTGGGGCCGCACGGCTTGGGGCCGCACGGCTTGGGGCCGCACGGCTCGCGCCGTGGCGCTAGAAAATTCGTAACGGCAGGACGCGAGCCCCCGGCCATTTGAGCCTGAAAATCAAGCCGTGACAAACGACTAGTCGAACAGCTTCGAGGTTTCGTCCACGGACTCCTTCAGTTCGCTCCAATCGTCAGACAATTCCGCCTTCATCTCTTCCCAATCTTCGCCAGCGGTCTGGCTCACCTGATCGAGTTGCTCCTCGACGGATTCTCGCTGCCGTTCCAGTTTTTGCTTTTGCTCCTCCCAACTTTCTTGAGCGTCCTCCGACAGATCCTCCGCCTGCTCCTCCCACTGTTCCATCTGCTCGTCCAGCTCGTCGAGTTGGGCGCGGATCTGGCTGACATACTCGTCGCGATTTTCCTCAGCGAACTCCGTGGTCGCCTCCGCTGCCGCGTCCACCTCGTCGGTCACCTCTTCACTT
>CAYWXT010000289.1:0-6570 GCA_964462125.1 uncultured Pirellulaceae bacterium
TGTACTCGTGGAGTTCTGCGACGGTCAGCAGGGTTTCGAGCAATTCATCCATGCCGGTCCCCTCGGTCGCGCTGGTCTGCACCACTTCGACATCACCGCCCCACTCGCTCGGGGTCAGCTGGTGTTCGGTGAGTTGGGTCATGACGCGGTTGATGTCGACCCCTTCGATGTCGACTTTATTGAGGGCGACGACAATGGGAACGCCGGCAGCCTTGGCATGGCTGATGGCCTCTTCGGTCTGTGGCATCACCCCGTCGTCGGCGGCGACGACCAAAACGGCGATGTCGGTGACATTGGCCCCCCGCGCTCGCATCTCGGTGAAGGCTTCGTGCCCGGGGGTATCGACGAAGGTTATCCCGCGGTTGTCCTTTTCGATTCGGTAGGCGCGAATGTGTTGTGTGATGCCTCCCGCTTCGCCGCTGACCACGTTGATCCCGATCAGATGATCGAGCAAGCTCGTCTTTCCGTGGTCGACGTGTCCCAGAAAGGTCACGATTGGGGGCCGATCGATCAGTTGCTCGGGGGCGTCTTCCTGTTCATCGAGCCGGGTAATCAGCTCGTCTTCGAGTGTTTCTGCCTCCTTGAGTTCCAGGTCGAGTCCGAGTTCACCGGCAATGATGTCGGCGGTTTCGAAATCGATTTCGGAGTTGATATTGAGCATCATTTGGAGCCCCATCAGGACGCGCAGGACATGCGGCACCGGGACCCCGGCAGCCTCGCAGAAGGTCCGGACGGTGCAGGGAAGTTCAAGGATCACTTTGTCCTTCCGTGGCGCCGCCGTGTTGGTCCCTTTGCGTCGAAGGGTTTGTCGCCGGCCACCTCCGCCGGAGCGTGGCATCGTCCGATCCGGCTCCCCGACCCGTCCGCGCCGTCCGCCGCGTGAGCGATCGGCTCGGGCGCTAGCCATCCCCGCCAAACCTTTCTTGCGTGGCGCTTCCTCCTCCTCGGGCCCACCTTTGCGTTTTTTCTCGCCGGTAAAGCCGGAGAGTCCACCGGCGACGCGACGGGCGGCTCCGCCTTGCGTGTCGGTTGATTCCTCTTGAAGCTGCTCCAACGGTGCCTTCATCCCCTGTTTGTGTCCCGCGATGACATCCTTGCTGAGCTTGATGTCTGGCTTCTGGGCAGCCCCTTCGCTCGGTGCCGGGGCGGACTTGGCCGGATCGGGGGTGTTGGGCAACTGCGCCAAGTTGATTTTGATCTTTGGTTCTCGGCGCTTATGTTGGCCGGAATCGGCCCGTTTCGCTTCCGAGTCAGTCGTGGGGGCGGGGCGATCGAGCGAGCGGACCTTGCTCCCGGAGCCGGCACCCTCTCGCCGTACCGGGGCGCCGGGCTGAGAGGGACGAGCGGCGGGGGGAGCTGGTCGACTGGGAACGACTTTGCCGCTGCCACCCATTCGGCCAGCGATGCGGCTCGCTAATTTGCCCATACCGGTACCGGCCGAGGAGCCCCGCTCTTTTCTCCCTGTGTCTTTTGCTCCCGCGGCATCGCCCTGGGCTGCTGGATCGGCAGCAGCTGGGGGTGCTTCCGCGCGAGCCGCTGATGTCTCGGCAACCTGGTCGCTGCTGGATTCAGCGGTGCCGGTGGACGGGGCCGCGGTTGGAGATTCGGGGCGCGAGCGGCGCGTGCTGGCCGGCTGACTTTCCGGGGTCGTCGGGGCCAGCTTCGGCGATGGCGGCGTGGCCGCGGGCTCTGAGCCCTTTGCCGGTTCGGAGCCCTTTGCCGGTTCGGAGCCCTTTGCCGGTTCGGAGCCCTTTGCCGGTTCGGAGCCCTTTGCCGATTTCGACCTGCTTGCAGTGCCACGTCCGACATGCAGCGCGATCGGCTTGCGGGCGGTCGGAATGGGGGTGTCGCGGACCGCAGCCGGGGCAGCCAACTGAGGCTCCGCTGGCGTTGGCTTCGCAGCCTTTGCCACCTTGGCCGATTTGGCGGACGTTCCTGCAGAACTGCCGGCTATTTGGTCTCGAACTCGTTGAGCTTCGTCATCGTCGAGACTGGCTAATGCAGAGCCTTTGCCGGTAATTCCGGCTTTCTTGACAATATCAACGAGTTCTTTGCTGTCGAGATTGAATTCTTTCGCGAGCGCGTAAATGCGTACGGGCACGGGGTCGGGGTCCTGTCAGGTTCGAATCCCGCCACCAATTCCTTAGTGCGGGAGAATGGTTCAAAAAAATCACATAAAGTCTTCCCTCCATCGCCGCCTCCGAGCTGGTGTGGCCCGTGGCGTCGGGGATCGTCAGCAAATTCCTCAGCCGCGGGACGGGATGCCCGTCGATGTGGTTGCCGTGGCTACCGTCCAGGGAACGCGTTAATTGCTAGGATAGCGGAATCGGGTGGAACTGTGAAACGGCCCGCTGCGAGGATTCCAAAAAGTCTGGCCTTCGTAACAAGTCTGGCCCTGGTAACGTCAGAGCAGAACCAAGCTTTTGTCGCCCGTCGTGGGACCGTCCGGCTCAGCCGGTTCCGGAACCAGGGCGGGGGGCATCTTCTGGAATCACGCTCTCCCCTTCCTCGTTCTTGGATGGTTCCTCCGCCTGTTCCGAACCGGCTGAGCCGGCAACCCCCTCCTCCTGCCCGGCCGGCGGAAGATGCGAAGGGGACTCAGGCCGGTCTGCCGTTTCCGGGCCCGGTGTTTCTGGGTCAGCCGTTAGGGCGGATTCGTCCGCGGAGGCAGGTTCTCCCTCGGCGGTCAGCTCCGTCTCACTGCTTGACTCGGCGCTGGCGGATTGCTCGGCGCTGGCGGATTGCTCTGGTTCGGCGATGCCGGCCGCCTCGGCTTCTCGTTGCAGTCGTTCGCGGTCTCGCCGGACCCGGCGTTCTTCGGCGGCGGCCTGCTCCGCCTCCTCGGCCTGGGTTTCGGCCACCTCGACGATTCGGTCCACCTCCTCCATCGACAGTCCACTCATCTCGGCGAACTGGTCGGGCTCGATCACCGAGAGGTCGTCGTAGGAGAGGTAACCCTGTTCCACGAGTGACTGGGCGATCTCTTCGGTCATGCCGTCGATTTGGCTGAAACCGGCCACGGCCCGTTCGATCTGTTCTTCCAGTTCTCCACCGGTCATGATCTCGATGTCCCAGCCGCAGAGTTTACTGGCGAGCCGCACGTTTTGGCCGCGGCGCCCGATGGCCAGGGACAGCTGGTCTTCTTGGACCAACACGATGGCTCGGCCGATCATATCGCACAGCAGGACCTGTTCGACCTCGGCCGGCTGCAGCGCATTGGGGATCAGGACCTCGGGGTCTTCGCTGTAGCGGACGACGTCGATATGTTCGCCCGCCAGTTCCTCGCGGACGGCTTTGATGCGACTCCCGCGGTAGCCGACGCACACCGCGATCGGATCGACCTGCGAATCCTCACTGCTGACGGCCACCTTACTACGGTAGCCTGGCTCGCGACTGATCGAATTGATCGCGATGACACCTTCGCTGAGTTCGGGAATTTCCTGTTCGAACAGCCGCTGAACCAGTTGCGGTCGGGTCCGGCTGAGCACCACGCGGACGCGGTTCCCGGTGGCGCGAACCTCGAACACGATTGCTCGGACGCGTTCGTTCGCGTGCAGTGTTTCTCCGGGGATCTGTTCGCTGCGGGGCAGAATTGCTTCGACATTGCCGAGGTTCACGGTGGCCACACCGCCATCTGCCTTGCCGATGATGCCGCTGACGATGTCGCCGATTTGCTCGCGGTACTCCAGCAGCAGGGCATCACGTTCGGCTTCCTTGACCTTTTGGATGATTACCTGTTTGGCGGTTTGGGCCCCGATCCGTCCGATCTGGTCGTCGCCGAGCGGTTCCCCTTCCAGCGTTGCCGAGATGCGGCCGTCGTCGCGATTCAGTTGAACCTCGATGTCGGCATTTTCGCCGTACTGCCGTTTTGCCGCGGTCTGCAGTGCCGCTTCGATCGCCGAAAAGACAAGCTCCTTGTCAATGTTTTTTTCGCGGTGGAGCGAATCGACGTAACGAAGAATGTCTTGGGGATTCATGTCGACCGTTTTGAACAAAAAAACAGCCCGAACCTATCGGGCCCGGGCACACGCGTGAACCTTGACTTTCGTTGAGCGTATCGGTCGGCCGAACAGGTGTCAACAAGACTGCTCCGCCGCCCGGCGAGCGGCGGCGTGCCCCTGCGATTTTCCCTGGGGCGTGGGGTTTAGGTTTCTGGTGAGGATTCATGAGCACCCGGATGGAGGGGTTGGCATTCCATCGTTGTCAACCGACCGGTTGCGCGGGCCGTAACGGTCGCCGATTCGCCACGCCTTGGCGAAGCTCCCCTTTTCGGCAACGGCTCCGCGGTGAGTGGAGCGGGGCGTCGTAGAGTATTGGGGGATATCTGGCAACCGGAGTTCGCTGGATCCATTCGCAGGATCAGAGAGATCGGAATTTGACGAGTACGCATCCTCAGCGACCTCAGGGCACGGCCCAGAGGCCAACCGTTTTGATCGCCGAAGACGATCCCGTGTTTCGGCGTGTGATCGCGATCACGGTTGCCAAGTGTGGGTTCCAGGTGGAAACGGTGGGCGACGGCCAAGCGGCGTTTGAACGCTTGCAAGAAGAAGGGATCGATCTACTGATCACCGACCAACAAATGCCCCGCTGCACCGGTCACGAACTGCTGGATCGGCTTGCGCGGTCACCGGCAATTCGATTTCCGCCCACGATCTTGTGCACCGCCAAAGGATTCGAACTGGACCGGGAGGATCTCCAGGAGACCTTCGGACTGCTGGCGGTCTTTTACAAGCCGTTCAGCCCCCGCAGGCTGACGGACGTTCTCTTGGACTGCTTGACGCCGCCGACGGCGCCGGTTTCTTAGACGCCGGGACGGGGGGAGTTGCCGGTCGTCGGTGGGCGCAGTGGGCGGTGAGCGCAGTGGGAAGTGGGCCGGGATAAACTGGGAGCGGTCGACAGGGCCGCTGCGGCGGCTCTGCGGGCCGCAACCGTCCCCGCTTCCCATCCGATCTCCGCGCGTTCCCCTGAATTCCATGCCTGTTTTCTGCAAGCCATTCGCTTCCCGCACGGCGTTCGCCTTCGCCTTGCTGTTTGGACTCTCGGTGATGTTCTCCCAGGGCGGTTTTGACCGACTTGCCGGTGCCGACGACGTTTTCCGCCATGACATCGTGATCTACGGCGGCACTTCCGCGGCAATCACCGCGGCGGTGCAGGCGAAGCGGATGGGGAAGTCGGTGGTGGTGGTTTCTCCCGATCGCCACCTGGGCGGATTGAGCAGTGGCGGGTTGGGTTGGACGGACACGGGGAACAAGTCGGTTATCGGTGGGTTGTCGCGTGAGTTCTATCACCGCATTTGGCGGCACTACCAGGACGATTCTGCCTGGAAGTGGCAGACGCGAGAGGATTACGGCAATCGCGGCCAGGGGACGTCCGCGATTGATGGGGCGCGGCGCACGATGTGGATTTTCGAGCCGCATGTTGCCGAGGAGGTCTTCGACGCCTGGGTCCGCGAGGAGCAGATTCCGGTCCATCGCGATCTCTGGCTCGACCGGGAGGCGGGTGTGGTGATCGAAGGGGCGCGAATTCGCGAAATCCGGACGCTCGACGGCCAGCGGTTTGCTGGGCGGATGTTTTTGGACGCGACCTACGAAGGCGATTTGATGGCGGCCGCTGGCGTGGCGTATCACGTTGGCCGCGAATCGAGCGAGCAATACGGGGAGACATGGAATGGCGTTCAGACCGGGGAGTTGCACCACTCCCATCACTTCGATGCGGTGGACGAGCGTGTCGACCCCTACGTCGTTCCGGGGGATCCGAGCAGTGGCGTGATCCCCCGTGTCAGTCCTGATCCGCCCGGCGAATATGGGGCGGCTGATGACAAGATCCAGGCTTACTGCTTCCGCATGTGCTTGACCGATCATCCCGATAACCGTGTGCCGTTTCCGGAACCGGAAGGCTATGACCGGTCGGAATTCGAGCTGCTCGCCCGCATCTTCGAGGCCGGCTGGGATGAGGTGTTTCGCAAATTCGACCCGATTCCCAACCGCAAGACCGACACCAACAACCATGGGCCGATGAGCACCGACAACATCGGCTTCAACTACGACTACCCGGAGGCGAGTTACGAACGCCGACGCGAGATCATCCGTGAACATGAGAGTTACCAAAAGGGCTGGTTGTACTTCATTGCGACGGACCCGCGGGTACCGGACGACATTCAGCGCGAGATGAATCGCTGGGGATTGGCCAAGGACGAATTCGTCGACAACGACCATTGGCCGCACCAGCTTTACGTGCGCGAGGCGCGACGCATGGTCGGAGAGCTGGTCATGACGGAGAATCACCTGCTGAAACGAGTGCCAACGCCCAACTCGGTCGGGATGGGCTCCTACACGATGGACTCGCACAACGTCCAGCGCTACATCACGCCGGAGGGCCACGTGCAAAACGAGGGAGACATCGGCGTCTCGACCCAGGGGCCTTATCAGATTGGTTACGGGGCGCTGCTGCCCAAGGCTGAACAATGCACGAATATGTTGGTCCCGGTCTGTGTCTCCAGTTCCCACATCGCCTTCGGGTCGATCCGCATGGAGCCGGTGTTCATGATTCTGGGACAGTCTGCAGCGACGG
>CAYWXT010000290.1:0-6515 GCA_964462125.1 uncultured Pirellulaceae bacterium
TATGACCTCGGCGGGGGAACCTTCGACGTCTCGGTCTTGGAGGTCGCCGACAGCGGGGACAGCGAGCAGGAGAGCCGCGTGTTTCAGGTGATCAGCACCTCCGGGGACACGCACCTCGGCGGTGACGACTTCGACGAGGAGCTGATCAATCACGTCGCGGCGCAGTTCAAACAAGAGAACGGCATCGATCTGCGCAACGATCCCATGGCGTTGCAGCGTCTGCAGGAGGCGTGTGAGAAGGCGAAGAAGGAACTCAGCTCGCTGCCGGAAACCGACATCAACTTGCCCTTCATCACGATGGACGCGTCGGGGCCGAAGCATCTGACGATGAAGATCACCCGCAGCAAGTTTGAAGAGTTGATCGACGGGTTGGTCGAACGCTGCAAGACGCCGGTCCTGCAGGCCCTCAAGGACGCCGGGATCGACGCCAGCGAGATCGACGAGGTGGTCCTGGTCGGCGGCAGTACGCGCGTCCCGAAGGTCCGCCAGATCGTCAAGGAAATCTTCGGCAAAGAGCCGCATCAAGGGGTCAACCCGGACGAAGTGGTCGCCATCGGCGCCGCGATCCAAGGCAGCGTGCTCGCCGGGGACCGCGCCGACGTGCTGCTCCTCGACGTCAACCCGTTGACCCTCGGGATCGAGACCGAAGGGGGCGTCATGACGCCGCTGGTCGAGCGGAACACCACGATCCCGGTCGAAAAGAAGAACATCTTCAGCACCGCTGCGGACAACCAGTCGGCCGTCACCGTTCGCGTCTTCCAGGGCGAACGGAAGATGGCCAGTGCCAACCGGTTGCTGGCCGAATTCAACCTCGAGGGCATTCCGCCCCAGCCGCGTGGGGTGCCCCAGATCGAGGTCAAATTCGACATCGACCAAAACGGCATCCTCAACGTCACGGCGAAGGAACTGAAGACAGGCAAAGAATCCAACATCCAGATCAAGGAAGCGGGAGCGCTGTCGGAGGAAGAAATCGAACAGATGCGCAAAGACGCCGAGGCGAATGCCGAGGCGGACAAGCGACAGTTCGAACTGGTGGAAGCCAGGAACAAGGGGAACCAGCTCGTCTATCAGCTGGAGAAGCTGATGAAGGAGAACGAGGGCAAGCTGAACGAGGACGACAAGGCGCCGATGAACCAGGCGATCGAGAAGGTCAAGAAAGCCTGCGAGGGGGACGACATCGAAGGCATCAAACAGGCCACCGATGAGTTGGAGGCCGCCTCGCAGGCGTTCAGCAAGGTGCTGTACGAAAAGACCGGCAGCGAGGCCGGCGGCGGTGGTGCCGAGGAGACGGGCGAAGCCGCCTCCGCAGCCTCCACCTCCTCCGATGGGGATGAAGACGCGATCGACGCGGACTACGAAGTGAAGGACTAACCTGAGGTCACCGATCCATCATGGCTTTTCGATTCGACAAGCTGACAACCAAGGCACAAACCGCGGTGGCAGAGGCTCAGGGGCGGGCCGCGACCGCGGGGAACCCAGAGATCGACCCCCTGCATCTGCTGGCCGCCTTGGTCGAGGAAACCGATGGGATCACCCGGCCGCTGCTGGAGAAGATGAAGGTCGATGCGTCGCAGCTGCAGGGGCTGATTCAAAACGAGGCGGGGCGATTGCCCTCGGTCTCCGGCGGCCGCCAGCCTGGTATCTCGCCGTCGCTTCAGCAAACCTTCGACGCCGCCGCGAAGTCGGCTGAGTCACTCAAGGATGAATTCATCAGCACCGAGCACCTGTTGCTCGGGCTGGCAAGTGTCGAGAGCAAAGCCAAGAACCTGCTGAAACTCTCGGGGGTCAGCGAAGAGGACGTCCTGAAGGCGATGAGCGAGGTTCGCGGCTCGGCACGCGTCACCGACCAGAACGCCGAAGACACTTACCAGGCGTTGGAAAAGTACGGCATCGACCTGACCGAGCTCGCCTCCCAAGGGAAACTCGACCCGGTTATCGGCCGCGACAACGAGATCCGCCGAGTCATCCAGGTGCTCTCGCGACGGACCAAGAACAACCCGGTCCTGATTGGCCAGCCGGGCGTCGGGAAGACTGCCATCGCCGAAGGGTTGGCGCTGCGGATTTTCGAAGGGGACATCCCTCAAAGCCTGAAAGACAAAAAGGTGATCTCCCTCGACATGGGCGCCCTGGTCGCCGGGGCCAAGTTCCGCGGTGAGTTCGAGGAACGGCTGAAGGCGGTGTTGCGGGAAATCAAGGATTTGCGTGGCCAGGTGGTGCTGTTCATCGACGAGTTGCACCTGGTCGTCGGCGCCGGCCGGGCGGAAGGATCGGCCGATGCGGCGAACTTGCTGAAACCGGAACTCGCCCGCGGCACGCTCCGCTGTATCGGTGCCACCACGCTCGACGAATACCGGCAAAACATCGAAAAAGACGCTGCGCTGGAGCGCCGCTTCCAACCGGTGTACGTCAATGAGCCCTCGGTGGAGGACACCATCGCGATCCTGCGAGGGCTCAAACCCCGCTATGAGTCGCACCACGGCGTGCGGGTCACCGACAACGCCTTGGTGGCCGCCGCCAACCTGTCAAACCGCTACATCGCCGACCGCTTCCTCCCGGACAAGGCGATCGACCTGGTCGATGAAGCCTCCAGCCGTCTGGCGATGGAGAAGGAAAGTGTCCCCGAGCCGATCGATCAACTGCAGCGCCAGCTGCGGCAATTCGAATTGGCTCACCGCCAACTCGCCGATGAGCAAGAATCTGCCGCGGTCCACCGTCGTGATGAGATCGAAGCCGAAATGGAGTCGATCAAACGAGAGCTGGCAAGTCTCCGCGAGCAGTGGGAGGCGGAGAAGATGGGGCTGGATGACGTGCAGTCGATCCGCCAGGAAGCCGACCAGCTTCAACACCGCTTCTCGGCGCTCGACGCCGAAGCGAAACAACGACAGCTGCGCGGGGAGAATCCAGAAGAGCTTTATCAGGAGATGCTGGAGGTCCAATCACGGATGCGGGAACTGCAGCGGAGAATCGACGATAGCGAACAGCGTGAAGCCGCCGCGCCGGAGGCAGAGGCGGCGGAAACCGCGACCCGCCGGCTGCTTCGCAAGGAAGTCACCGACGAAGAGATCGCCGAGGTCGTCAGCAATTGGACCGGCGTTCCCGTCAGCCGGATGCTGGAGACCGAACGGGCGAAGCTGCTGGAGATGGAGAACCGTCTGCATCAGCGCGTGGTCGGTCAGGAGGAGGCGGTCGCCGCGGTTTCCGACGCCGTGCGACGCAGCCGCAGTGGTTTGCAGGACCCCCGCCGCCCGATCGGCTCGTTCCTGTTCCTCGGCCCGACCGGCGTTGGGAAGACGGAACTGTGCAAGGCTCTCGCGGAGGTCATGTTCGATGACGAATCCGCGATGGTGCGGATCGACATGAGCGAGTTCATGGAACGGCACAGCGTTGCCCGGCTGATTGGCGCCCCGCCCGGCTACGTCGGCTATGAAGAGGGGGGCAAACTCACCGAAGCGGTGCGGCGACGTCCCTACGCGGTGATCCTGCTTGACGAAATGGAAAAGGCGCACCCCGATGTGTTCAACATCCTGTTGCAGGTGCTCGACGACGGCCGTTTGACCGACGGCCACGGGCGCACGGTCGACTTCAGCAACACCGTCATCGTGATGACTAGCAATGTCGGCAGCCAGGTGATCCAAAAAATCACCGAGGAAGGGGGCGGCGAAGGGGCGATGCGCGAGGCCATCCAGGACGCCTTGAAGGTGCAGTTCCTGCCGGAGTTCCTCAACCGGATTGACGACGTGGTGATCTTCCATCCGCTGACGCGGACCGAGATCCATCGCATCGTGGAACTCCAGTTGGAACATCTCGCCAAGCGTCTCGAGGCGAGCGGACTGGCGCTGCAGCTCAGCGATGCCGCAATCGACCAGATCGCCGCGACCGGCTACGATCCCTCCTTCGGCGCCCGCCCCCTGAATCGGGTGATTCAACGCGAGGTCCAGAACCCCTTGGCCACGGCGCTGCTCAAGGAATCGTATCCGGAAGGATCAACCGTCGTCGTCGACTATGCGGACGGGGAGTTCCAGTTCTCCACCACGACAGCGGCGCCGGCCGAGCCGGTCGCCAGCGAGTGATCGCTACCGACTCGCCGGCTCCCGGCCGGTCGTGCTAAACTCCCGGCTTTCATCCGGAGTTTTCGAACGAGTCGATCGCCATGCCAGCTGTCCTTGCCATTGCCGCCCACCCTGACGATATCGAATTCCTGATGGCCGGTGCGATGCTTCAGCTCGCCGCACGCGGCTGGGATTTGCACTACATGAACCTGTGCGACGGTTCGCGCGGTTCCACCACAATGAATCGAGACCAGTGTGCGGCGACACGGTTGCAGGAAGCGCAGCGCGCCTGTGAGGTTTTGAACGCGAAGTTTTACGGGCCGATCTTTCCCGACATGGAAGCGGCGTACGCGAATGAATCGCTGCGCAAGGTCGCGGCGGTGGTGCGGATAGCCAAGCCGACGATCCTGCTGACCCATTCACCGCGCGACTACATGGAGGATCACGAGAACGTCTGCCGATTGGCGGTCAGCGCCGCGTTCTGCCACGGCATGCCAAACTACGAAAGCGACCCGCCGGCCGACGTCTACATGGACCCGGTGACCGTCTACCACGCCCAGCCGGTTGGCAACACGACACCGCTCGGCGAGCCGGTCGTTCCGCATCTGTTTGTCGACACCACCGATGTGGTCGAGAAGAAAGTGGAGGCGCTCAGCTGCCACGCCAGCCAGAAGGAGTGGTTGGACCAGAGCCAGGGCCAGGACAGCTACCTGGAGACCCTACGGCACTGGAGCCGCGAGGTGGGGCTGATGAGCGGCATATTTGAGCACGCCGAGGGCTGGCGGCGGCACCAACACTGGGGTTTCTGCGGACCTGACGACGATCCCCTCCGCGACGCCTTGGCCGATATCATCGTCGACAGCCGGAAATAGATGGACGTCCGACTCGCCGAGGGGATCGTGGTCAACGCTGATCTTCGACCCACAGCACCGCGCGGCGGGTGAGTTGGGTGAGGGAGTTGACATCGAGCTTCCGCTTGATGTTCTCGCGGTGACTCTCGACGGTGTGAACGCTGATCCCCAGGCGGTTGGCGATCTGTTGGGCGGCGAGTCCTTCACCGACCAGCCGAAAGATTTCCAGTTGCCGATCGGAGAGCGTTTCGATGGGATCGGTCCGCGGTTGACTCCCCCGGGTCGTGCGGCCCAGCATCGTTTCGGTCATCGCCGAGCTGAGGTAGACGCGGTTATCGCGGATCGCGCGGATCGCTCGGATCACGTCGTTCGCATCGGCTTCTTTGTTGACGTAACCCATTGCGCCGGCGTGCAAGCAACGGTCGGCATACAGTGATTCCTCGTACATCGAGTGCACCAGTGTCCGGATCTGCTTGTGGTGCGCCTTGAGCGTTTTGAGCAGTTCCAAGCCGTCGCTGTTTTTGAGCGCGATGTCGACGATCACGACATCGGGGTGGAGTTCACGGATCTGGCCGAGTGCCTCTTGGACATCGGCAGCTTGGCCGCAGACGGTCATGTCGTCCTGGGCATCGATGCGGTGTCCGAGCCCTTCGCACAGCGCGGGGTGATCGTCGACGATCAGCACGCGCACTTGCTTGATGGACACTTTCGTGGAGGTGGAACTCATCCTATTGCCCCTTTTTCCCGAGCCAACAATACCGCCCGCGGCAAGATGCAGCGAACAATGGTACCATCCTGTTCGGCGGCGCCAACGGTGAGTCGGGCTCCGATCAGCCCAGCTCGGTAAGCCATCGAGGAGAGCCCAAATCCTGTTCGCGTATCCGAGCTGGAGCGGATTCCAATGCCATCGTCCGCGATCTGAAGCTGGAGGGAATCGCTGTCGAGTTCCAGCCGAATGGAGACCCGCCGCGCGTTGGCGTGGCGGGCGGCGTTGGCCACCCCCTCTTGGGCGATCCGATACAGCTGGGTGGCGACGGAGGTGTCGGCAACCGTGATCGGCCGCGTGAATTCGAATTCACAATCAAGATCGTGAGCTTCACGCGTCCGCTCGGCAAGTCCCTGAATGGCGGCAATGAGACCATGCTGGTCGAGTTCCACGGGGACCAATTCTCGAATGATCGCCCGCATCTGGCTCTGGACGGTTTCGAGCCACTGGGAAATTCGCTCCGCGGTCTTCGCTTCCTCCAAACCGCGTTGTGCCAAGACTTCGGCATGGGTTTGCGCCATGTAACGCAGTCCGGTCAATTCCTGGCCCACGCCGTCGTGAATGTCCTGGCCGATACGGCGTTGTTCTTCGGCGGCGGCGTCGACAACTTGTTTCTCCAGTTCCTTGCGGTGGGTGATGTCGTGGACGATACCGATGAACAGTCCCATGTGGTCGACTTCGTTCACGGCCAGTCCGATCGGAAAAATGGAGCCATCCTTCCGACGCCCGACCATTTCACGTCCAGTGCCGATGATGTGGGGCTCGCGCGTCTCCAGATTGCGTTTCAAATAATTGTCAAGTTCTTCGCGGTAGGGAGATGGCATGAGGATGTTGACGTTGTGCCCGATC
>CAYWXT010000291.1:0-6495 GCA_964462125.1 uncultured Pirellulaceae bacterium
TCAAAACCTGGGGCAACCTCGAACGCGGCTGCGGGACCGATCCGGTGGCCAACGATGGCAAACTCGCCAGCGGGTCGGAGCCTTCCGCGAGCAAGGAATCGAAGACCGCCGCATCGACCCCGAGTTGTGACAGCCGTGTGCGAAACCTCGCTTGCTCACTGGCGGACCAGCGAACCGGCAAGATCTCGGCCAGCTTGCTGACGATCTGATCGCTGGGAGCACCGCGGGAACAGAGCAGACAACCACCCTCGCGAGCGATCCACCCGCGGAGGTTCTCCACCGCTTCGGTGCTGAGGTAGCTGTCGGCATCCCGACCCAGGATCACCAACCGATAGTTCTCCAGAAACTCGACTTGCTCCAAGGGATTCTCCAGCTGTTGCTGGATCGACCAATCCTCGGCCGCCTCGTGGGAAGACGCTTCCTGACCAGACGCCTCCGGCGATGATTCCGCCTCAGGCGTTTCACCCAACCGGCGCTGCAGAAAACGTCCGGGCCCCACCTGCGTGATCGATGTCAGGGAAACGACGGGGTCGGCACCGAGATTCCGGACCAAGAATTTGTTGTCCCAGTAGGGTTTCCCCTCCAAGATCAACACCTCGATCGGCGCCTCCAAACGCTGGACCAGCACCGTCGTTTGGTTGTCAGCCGTGGTCGCCTCCTCCGGCACCTCGGTCGCCACGAACCGATACCGCTGCAATGCCGCTTGGGGACCATCGGGCAGTTCGAATCGCAACTCCTGAATCGTGTCATCACTCAGCTCGACCGTTTGGGAGGCCAACGTGGTGTCATCTCGCAGCAGCGACACTTGGGTGTTCTGCCCGGCCAGACCGCTGTGGGCGACGCGCACCCGCAACGCCAGCGGTTGATCGGGAAAGGCGATCATCCGTGGATTTCGAGCCATCAGTGACAGATTCTTCATGCCGACCTGGCTCCCCAACGTCACCGTATAGATCGGAGTGGCCAGCGAGTTGGCTTCGCGAGCGGTGGCCAACACCGCCGCAGTCGAGCCGACGTTGTGCGCGCCGTCACCGATCAACAGGATCGCATGCCCCAGCGGCGAACCCGAGCGGATCGTTTGATTGAGCGCCCCGGCCAAATCGGTGCGACGTCCCTGCGGCCAACGCTCCCGTTCCTCGGCTGAGTCGGGCAAGGGCAGCGGTGCATCAGCGAACGCCAACTTTTGAATCTCCACGTTGCCATCGCCCGGCCGTACCGCCGCCGACAGTTCAACGCCGCGGTCCCAACGGGTGGCCTCGCGTTCCGAATCCGCGTCCGCCACCTTCATGCTGTTGGTTCCGTCGACCAAGACACTCAGCCGCGGTTGCCCCGGCAGCGGCGGCAAAGGCTCGATCCAGACAGGGTTCAACGCGATCAACAGTGGGCCGATCATGCCGAGCGCCAGCAAACCGGTGACGCCTGCTCGGCGACCAAGACTAACAGGCCAATCCCGCCGCAGCGCATAAAACACGACCGCGGCCACCGCCGCCGCCAGCAGCGCCCACCACAGTCCCATCGGCATCTTCGGTTCGAACGTCAACACGTCTCGCCTGCCTCCCATTGCACGACACTCATCATGCGCTCCCTATCCATTGTCATACCCGAAACCATCGCAGCGCGGTCACCTCGGCGATCAGCCCGAACAAACAGGCGGCGATCAGCCAATACCAGGCATCATCATCGTCCGTCTCGTCGCTGGCCGGATCGCTGTACTCCACCCGGCGTCCCAGCGCGACCCGATCGGTGAGCAACTCCGCCTCCAACATCTGCAGGTCCGACTCGCTCGCCGGCGCGGCGGTCGCCACCGCCAGTGTCACCTCCCCGTCGTGCCGCAATCCATAGACCCCTGGCCCGGACGGCTCCGACCAGGCCCAAACCAGCGCCCCTTGACTGGCCGACCACTCCCATTGCCCATAATCTTCCGAAGCGGGCGGGGCGCCCGAGAGCGTGCCGGCGACCAACTCCGCCTCGCGCTCCAGCCGGGGCGGCAGCATCCGCACCAGCGGTTCCCCGCAAGCCGCTGCGTCGGTCGCACCGCGGCCGCTCAACAATCCCTGGACCAACTCCGCCAAGACCGGAACGAATGACGGCTGCACCGGCCAATTCGATTGGCCCAAGTCAGCGTTCAAAACCGCGACCTGCCCCGCATCGACTCCCGTCACGTACAACAACGCCGAGGAATCGCTCAGTTCCGCCAACACCTGGTCGCGGAGCCCCTCGGCGACCGTCTGCGTCGGTAAGCCGCCGGCGAAACGCACCGGACGGAACGCGGAGTCGACTTCGGAGCCGAGGATGCGAAACGGAACCTGCCTCTTTTCGATCCGCCGGACGAACAGATCCTTGCGAATCGTGCCGTCTCCACCCTCGGCCTCGAATCGTACCGGCGGCTCGAACCCCGAGCCGAGTTGCTCTCCGAGTCGATCGAGGTTGATCGCATCGACCATGTCGGCGGCGACGTACAACAATCCCCGTCCACGGCGGACCCGCGAGGCGACGTGAGCAATCGCCGTCTCGTCCAACTGGCCCGGATGATCGATCACGTACAAGTCCGCCTCGGGCCAGCTCGACGGAGCATCGCGGCGGGGATGGACGGGAATCACCCGCGACTGTGAATCCTCGGCCCCCGTCACACCCTCAGGACCACCCGGCATTCCGGCCCCGCCCAACGCCACCTCCAACGCTCGCTGCAGATAGTAACGGCTTCCCACCGACGGACCTTGACGGGTCACCAACGCCACCTGCGGGACCGGGCGAACGAAGACGGCGACCGGCCGCTCGTCGTCATCCGGCAACACATCGAGGTTCGACTCCAAATGTGCCTTGCCATTGAACCAGCCCGGGGACTCGAAGGTCACCGTTTCGGAAAGGACGCGGCTGCTGTGCGGTCCGATCGACCCCGAGAGGGTGCGTCCCCAGTTTCCGATTTCGACGCGGCAGCGAACCTCCGCCGAGCTCTCCGAATGGTTCGCCACCTCGACGTCAACCTGGGCCGGCTGTCCGACAATCGGATCGTGATCGAGATGGACCGAGGTGATCGCCAGGTTGTCTTGGACCGCCGGACGAACCGCGTGCAACCGGATCTGGGTATCTTCCGGGATCGATTCGAGAAACAACCGGCCCCAGTCGCTGCGTTGAAAGTCGCTGATGACGATCAGTTCACGCTTTCGGTTTTCCCGTTGACCCAACATGCGACCGGCCAACTCCATCGCAGCCCTGACATCCGTTCGCTCCGGCCGTGCAACCGCCTCCGCGACCGACTGACGCAAGGACGCCAGATTGGGAGACAATTGGTCAAACACCGAGCGAGGCTGTGCGCCGGCGAGGATCACGTTGGCCTCCACGTCCGGCATAAATTCCAGGAATCCGAGGGCGGCGCTGCGGCCCTGAACCAAGCTGCTCGCACCGCCGCTGCCAGCGGCCATGCTTTGTCCGACATCCAACACGATCACCCGCCCCGACCCCGACTCGGCCGTCGCCGGAACCATCGCCGCGCTTTGCAAAATCGGGCGCGACAGGGCCAGGGCCAACAGCGCAACGGCCAACAGTCGCAGTGCCAGAATCAACCAATCGCGGATCCGGCTTCGGGCCCGTCGCTGCTGAATCACCTCGCTCAACAAACCGATCGTGGACAAGCGGTAAGCCACCGGCCGAGGGCGAGTCAACCAATGGACCGCCAGCGGAGCCGCCAAGGCCACCCCACCCAACGCGATCGCCCACAGGTTCAAAATACTCATTCCCGCACTCCAGCTCGATTCGCCAACTAACCGCCCCGGGTGACCAAGAAAGATCGCAACACGTCCAAATAACGCTCCGAGGTGATCACCCGGTGGTAATCACAGCCCACACTCAACAAAGCCCCGCGAGTGGTCGCCGCCCAGGCTTCAAACCGCTGACGGTACTCCCGGCGGACCTCGACCAGCTGGCAATTGACCGCCGCGTCGCCTTCCCAATCGTGAAATCGGAAGGCGTTCCCCTCCGGTAGATCACGCTCCTCGGGGTGGATCACATGCATCGCGATGACCTCCCACCCCCGCGAGCGAAACTTGCGAACCCCAGCGACGATCTCATCGAGCGAGTCGACCAGAAAGTCACTCAGGATCATCAAGACGCCGCGGCGACGAACACGGAGCAACAGGTCATCGAGCCCGCGGGCTAGATCGGTCGTCCCGCCGGCGGTCAGCTGCTCGATCTGCTCTCGCACCAGCGCGCCATGCTGGGGCGAACCGCCCGGCGGCAGATAGTCGGCCAATCCATCCCGGACCACCCCCACGCCGACCGCGTCCCGCTGCAGCACCAACAAGTGGGCCAGCGCGGTTGAAAAATATTGACACCACTGCAACTTGCTGCCCCGAGCGTCGCGCGCCGAGCGACTCCCATGTGTCATCGACGCGCTACCGTCGATCAACAAGGTGCAGCTGAGATCGGTCTCGTCTTGGAACAACTTCAGGTAGGGGCGTCCCATCCGCCCCATCACCTTCCAATCGACCCGCCGCAAGTCGTCCCCGGGAGCGTACTCGCGATAGTCGACAAACTCGCCGGCACCCCCCCGGCGTTTGGCCGTGTGCCGGCCGCTGTAGTGCCCTTCGACGCGGCGGCGAGTGACGAATCGCATCCGCTCCAGCCCGCCCAATGCTGCCGGCTCGAAAAAGCGGCCAGCACTCCCCCGACGTCCAGCTTCCGTTCCCGATTCCACCATCTCAATCAGCTCCCGAAGCGGCAGCTGGCGCCGCGCCGAGTCCCAGCCCGCCGACCAATTCATCAATCAACTCATCGACGCCGTAGCCATCGCCGATGGCACGATGGTTCAAGATGATGCGGTGCCGCATGACCGGCAGGGCGACGGCGCGGATGTCATCGACGATCGGCGTCGTGCGTCCCTCCAGCAGCGCCCGCGCCTTGGCTGCCAAGACAAGGTTCTGGCTCCCCCGAGGCCCAGCGCCAAAGGCAACGTAGTCGCGAACGGAGGGAATCGCCGCCGGTGAATCGGGGCGCGTGCGGCCGCAGAGCGCCACCGCCTCATCAACAACCGCGTCGGGAACCGGAACCATGCGTATCGTGCGACGGAGCTGCAAGAAGGCATCGCGCGAGAGCCGGCTTTCCGGCATCACCATCGGCTCGGACGTCGTTCGCAACACGATCTCCCGCTCCTGCTCCGGCGTCGGATAGCCGATGTGAATCTCCATCATAAAGCGGTCAAGCTGCGCTTCGGGAAGCGGGTACGTTCCCTCCTGTTCGATCGGATTCTGCGTCGCCACGACCAGAAACGGCTCCTCCAACGTGTGCGTCTGACCGCCGATCGTGACATGGTGCTCGGCCATCGCTTCGAGCAACGCCGACTGGGTCTTGGGTGCGGCGCGATTGATCTCGTCAGCCAACACGAGGTTGGCGAAGACAGGCCCCCGACGGAATTGCATCTCCGACTGGCCCGTCGACGCGTCACGCCCCAACAGCTCGTAGCCCGTGATATCGCTGGGCATCAAATCGGGCGTGAACTGGACGCGGGAAAACTTCCAATGGAAGGCGCTGGCTAACGCCTTGACCATCAATGTCTTGGCAAGCCCCGGGGCGCCGACCAACAGCGCATGCGAGCCGGTTAATGCACAAACGATCAGCTGATCGAGCACATCGTCCTGGCCGACGATCGATTGCTGTAATTGATCGCGGACACTGCGGACCTGCTCAACAAACGCCCCGCTCGTCTGCCGGGCCTCCTCAACAAGCGCTTGGTCATTCAAGGCCACACCATAAAGAAACGAGAGATGGGAAAAGGAGAGTGCATGTGAAAACCGCCCAGGATACCCTCCGCCAGGGCCCCCGGTCCGTTAGGCTTCTGTCCGTTAGGCTTCTGGTCCATGAGGCTTGAAACTAGGCGATCAGGGGGCGCCGGTCCAGAAAAAAGTTCGAGTCCAAAACAGGCTCGAGCTCCCAACGGCCGTTCCTTGTCATCATAACCGATCAGCCAAACTCCCCTCGATGGGAGACCGAACAATGCGGGGGGGGAACCGGCGAGGACGATTCAGTCGAGACATCCTCGGCAGTAGTCATGCAGATTGAGCGTGATCAATTCCTGTTCGACCTGCTCACGGTCGTTGGTGGCGAGGGAGTGGGAGACATGTTCGAGCAGCCGTTCGGCAAACCGCTGGCGAGCTCGGTGCAGCAGGACACGGATGTTGCCGGCGGTCAGCGGTTTCCCGTGGGTCTGCGAGAGTTGCTGGGCGATTTCCGCGGAACGGAGGTCGGGACGTTCGGCCCGCAAACGGAGGACGCGGTAGTGGAGGTCTCCGTCGCGCTCGGACAAGCCCTCGAGTTCCTGCCAGGTTCGAGCCAACAATTCGTCGCGCCAGCTTTGCAGGAAACGCTCGTCGGACTGGTTGTCGGTCTCGGCCAAAATCGCCGGCCCGTCAGGAGGTAGCGATTGTTGCCGCGATTGGCGATTTCGACGTCGCTGGTAGTCGACGACCAAGCGATAGACAACCGTTTTGAGATAGCTGCGAACGC
>CAYWXT010000292.1:0-6479 GCA_964462125.1 uncultured Pirellulaceae bacterium
TGGCGATCGGCTTTGACCGCTTCACGATCCGGATCAACAACCGCACGATCCTGAGCGGATTGCTCCAGCAGCTGGGGCTTTCCGACCGCAGCGTCCCGATCCTGCGCACCCTGGACAAGCTCGCCAAGATCGGTCGCGAACGAACACTGGCAGAAATGGTCGACGTCGCTGGCATCGCACCCTCCTCCGCCGAGGCGGTTCTCTCGCTGGCCGAGTGCGATGGCGATGCCGATTCGGTGTTGGCGAGGCTCCCCGAGATCACCGGCGGCAATGAGCACGCCGCGTCGGGGATTGCCCGGCTTGGGGAAATCTACCACGGCGCTCTCGCGGCCGGTGTCCCCTCGCGGCGGATGAAACTGGACGTCGCCATCGCCCGGGGACTCGATTACTACACCGGCGTGGTTTTCGAAACGACCCTGGATGACCTGCCGTCGATCGGCAGCGTTTGCAGCGGCGGGCGATATGACAACCTGGCGGAGCTGTTCACCAAGCAGCATTTGCCGGGGATTGGCGCGTCGCTCGGTCTGGACCGCCTGCTGGCGGCGATGGACCACCTGCAGTTGTTGCCCGGAGTCTCCAAGCCATGCCCCGTGTTGGTGGCCTACTTTGACCGTGACCACCGCGACGATTACCTGCAGCTGGCGTCCAAGCTGCGCGCCGCTGGGATCGGCACAGAACTTTATCCAGATCCCAAAAAGTTGGGCGTGCAACTGAAGTACGCCGATGCCCAGGGGTTCACTGTGGCAGTGATCGCGGGGGGCAACGAGTGGCGCGAGGGACGCTGTCAAATCAAGGCGTTGGCGAGCAAGGAATCGCGGGAGGTCCCCTACCGTCACGAGGCGCCGGAGGCTTTGGTGGAGCAGCTACGCGCGATCTTGGGCGAGCGGCAGTGAGCCGTCCCGCACCGAACAGACACGCGGCGGCGGGGTGGGGGAAGCCGGGCGCCGACGGCAAGCGCCATTCCGGTGCCGCCGTGAGACATTAGACTAGTGCTTGGCTTCATCGATGTTTTCCGCACGATCCTGAGGCGCCGATCCCCGAAGGGACGACAAAGACCGAGCGATGAGTAATGAGACCGAATTTGGTGCCACCGATGCCCAGGTTGGGGTGATCATGGGCAGCCGCAACGATTGGGAAACGATGCAAGCGGCGTGCGAGATGCTTGACCGGTTACGGATCCCTCACGAGCGGACGGTGGTCTCGGCTCATCGCACGCCTCGGCGGATGGTGGCCTATGCCGGCAGCGCCGCGGCGCGGGGATTGAAGGTGATCATTGCCGGTGCGGGGGGGGCGGCGCATCTTCCCGGCATGGTTGCCTCCGAAACGACCCTTCCGGTGATTGGCGTGCCGGTCCAAAGCCGGGCGTTGCAAGGACTCGACTCATTGCTGTCGATCGTCCAGATGCCGGGGGGAATTCCGGTCGCGACGATGGCCATCGGAACCTCGGGGGCCAAGAACGCCGGCTTATTGGCTGCCCGAATCCTCGCCCTCGCCGATGCCCCGCTGCGGGAGCGTCTGCAAGCATTCGTCGAGGAGCAAACCGCCGCCGTCCTCGAATCGACGGAACTTTAGACGATGACCGCAGCATGGAATGAGAACCTCGCGGCTCCCATCTTGCCGGGGGCGACGATCGGTATGGTGGGGGGCGGTCAACTCGGACGGATGTTCGTCATGGCCGCGGCGCGGTTGGGCTATGAAGTCTCCGTGTTTTGCGGCGACGCCGCCGACCCGGCAGCGCAACTGGCCCACCATGTCGTCACTGGACCTCTCGATGATTCGGCCGCCGTCGACCGGTTTGCCGACCGCTGCGCCGTGATCACCTTGGAGTTCGAAAACATCCCAGCGGCGACGATGGACCGTTGTTCGCAGCACGCCCCCACCTTCCCGGCGGCGACGGTCCTGGCGACGGCCCAGGACCGTTGGCGGGAGAAAACGACGCTGCGCGATGCCGGGTTGCCCGTGACTCCCTTCGCCAGCGTCCGCGACGCCGCGTCGCTGCGCGAAGCCGGCAACCGTCTTGGCTGGCCGATGATCGTCAAGACGGCCATCAGCGGCTATGACGGCAAGGGCCAGTACCGCGTCGCGGCAGCGGAGGATGCCGACACGGTTCCGTGGGGATCGGTGGAGCGTTGGGTTGCCGAATCGTTGATTCGCTTCGACCGCGAGGTCTCGGTGATCGTTGCCCGCACCCCGAGCGGCCGGACAGCGACCTATCCGGTGTTCGAAAACGTTCATACCGACCACATTCTCGACACCACGATCATTCCGGCTGGAATCTCGGCGGCGACCGAGCAGCGGGCTCGCGAGATCGCCGTGAGGGCGGCCGAAAAAATCGATGTCGTCGGCTTGCTATGTGTCGAGATGTTTGTCATCGGGGAGGAGCTCCGGATCAATGAAGTGGCTCCCCGGCCGCACAACTCGGGGCACTTGACGATCGAGGCATGTCACACGAGCCAGTTCGAGCAACATGTCCGCGCGATTTGTGATTTGCCGTTGGGAGCGACCGACCGGATCAGTGGCTCAGCGGCGATGGCCAACCTGTTGGGCGACCTTTGGCTCAACGAAGGGGGCCTGCCGGACTGGGCGGCGGCGCTGCAGGTTCCCGGCGTGGAACTGCACCTGTATGGCAAACGAGGCGCCAAACGCGGCCGCAAGATGGGGCACTTAACCGCGCTGGCCGACAGCACCGAGCTCGCACTCCAGCGGGTCCGCACCGCTCGAGACCGCTGTTCCCCGCGAGTCCCGGCCTAGGCTCAGGGTGTTCAGGCCGAGTTTAGCGCAGCGACCTGCTGCGGTCACTCATGCTGCGAACGGACCGGCTCGAAGTTCGCGAATAGGCGGTGGGCGAGGAGGCTTCCGATGGCGTAGAGCGTGATCGCCGCCAGGGCGCCGGCGGCATCGGCCAAGACGTCGTGGGGGTCGGCATGCCGTCCGGGGACGAATAACTGAGTGAGTTCGTCGATCACGCCGTAACCGATCGCAATGGCAGCCACGGCCCCGAAGCGGCGTAGGCTCGGAGGGCTGGTGGTGACATAGCACAAAAGCAGTCCCAGCCCAAAGAAGGCGACCAGATGCTTCGTCTTGTCGTTCACCTCGGCACCGATCGAGGGGGCCGACGAGGACGGCAGATGCGTGCCGGTGAAGATCGCGAACCAATAGACCGCCAAAATCAAGACCGCAAGCCGGATCCGGAAGAGTCGAATTTTCGTGATCGGTTGCATCGAGGAGCGCCGGATCAGGTAGGCTGATGGGGACGTCATGACGATTTCCGCGGATCGACCCCTGGGTGTCTGGCCCCGGCTCATTCGCTTCGCCGCCACGTTCAGGTGTTCACGTGAACTTGAGAGTTTGTTTGGTATTGAGTGCGGTTTGGCTCGCCGGCTCGGGACTCCGAGCGGAGGAGCCGACGAAAGGTGCGACCGACAAGGGGTGGAAGCCGCTCGCGGGGAAGTGGGAGGCCTGCAATTTCGGTGGTGATGGCCCGGTCAAGATTGATCCATCCTTGATTCGACTCGGGTACGGCGACCCGTTGACCGGTGTTCGTTGGTCGGGCGAGTTTCCCGAAGATTCGTATGAAATTCGCCTCCAGGCTCGACGTACCGACGGGCATGACTTCTTTTGCGGATTGACCTTTCCGGTCGGTGAGGGCAAGTGCAGTTTGATCCTCGGCGGTTGGGGAGGCGGCGTGCTCGGTTTGAGCAGCATCGATGGGGAGGACGCCAGCAGCAACGAGACGACCCAGTTCAAAGTCTTCGATAACGACCAGTGGTACACGATCAAGACCCGCGTGACGCCGGAGAAAATCACCTGTTTCATCGACGAAAAGGTGTGGGTCGAGCAAGACCGCGGCAACCACGATTTTGACGTCCGGATCGAGATGGATCCCACTTTACCCTTGGGGATCGCGAACTACCAATGCCAATCGGAGATCCGCCGGCTCCAATGGCGTCCCCTCCCTTCGGAGCGCGAGGCCGAAACGGGTGAGGCCCAACAGGAGGACGATGGGAACGTGGCAGGGACCAGCGGCGAGCCGTGAGGGATCGCGGGAGGCGATGAGCAACGTGGAGGGGATTCTCGATGCCGACTCCCACTGGATGTCCCGCGCACTGGAACTCGCCGTCGAGGCGATCAGTGCGGATGAGGTACCCGTGGGGGCGTTGATCGTTCGCGATGGCAAGGTTTTGGGGGCGGCTGCGAACCAGCGTGAGGCGTTGCACGACCCCACGGCGCACGCGGAGATGATCGCGATCACGCAAGCGGCTGCGGCGATCGACGACTGGAGGCTGGAGGGGGCGACGCTGTATGTCACACTGGAGCCGTGTGTGATGTGTGCCGGAGCGATCCTCCAGGCCCGTCTGCCGCGGCTCGTCTTCGGAGCTTCCGATCCCAAGGCGGGGGCGGTGAGGAGCCTCTACCGGCTGCTGGAGGACACGCGGATGAACCATCGCTGCCAGATCACCGCCGGAGTCTTGGCCCAGCCCTGTGGTCAACTACTGACCGAATTCTTCGCCGGCAAGCGGGCCTTGGGGAAGAAGTAAGAGTCTCTCCGGAAGCCCTCTCCCCCCGCACAGCCGAGGGAGAGGGAACAGAAAGCGGCGTTGCGCGGGCAAATGGCCGCTGCCGCCGAGTCTCGAAACTCCGCGCTGTGCCGGTCAAGCTGTGCCGGTTCTGTCGATTGTCGGGGATCGTAGGTTTCTCGGGCTTTTGCTGCTTCCGAGGCCAATCGAGCTAAGCTTTGCCAGTCGTTCGGTCCGATACTACCGGCACAACGCAATCTCAAACGCGGTTCAATGGCCTGTTGTAACGCGGGCTGCAGCCGCACCGTTTGGGCGCGTCCGACATCGGCCACCGGTTCGCCGGCAGTTTCGATGGAGGCGCCGACCTGGCGGGGGGCCAGGCGAACGTCCATGACTTCAACCAACGACGGTGGAACAAGCGATGTCGGTACGGAAGCTGACGGCAAGTGTGCTCACGGCCCTGGCGATTCTGGCGGGGGCCGCCAACCTCCCCGCCCAACACCACGCCCCTCCAGCGGATCCATTCGCGTTCGATCCCGATTTCCGCTGGTTTGAGCCGGTCGACGACATGGACCTGGCCGAGATGAGGCCGAAAAAGCGTGCCAACACCGGTTGGTACGGGACCTACGACCGGTTGATGCTCTACGGCGACCGCCCGGAGCTGGATGATCCCAACGTCTCCGAGGTGTTGCTCGATCGCGGATGGGGACACCGCTACGAACTGGGCTACATGCTCCCAGAGAAGGAGACCGGCTGGGGATTCACCTGGACCTCCAACGCCGTGAATCAAGCCGACGTCGTCCGACGCGAGTCGCTGAATCGATACAATGGCGACCAGGTCGACGGTGGCAGCGGCGGCGACTTTCCGACCGGGATTCCGTTCGGCGAGATCGTGCGACAGGAAGAGCAAAACAATCAGGGCTTCAACTTCCGTTTTCACAACATCCGCAACAGCGAAAACTACCTGGACATGAACAGCTACGAGCTGAACAAGTCCTGGCGGATGGAGCCTTACCACTATGGCGGGATTCTGGAACCGATGGCCGGCGTTCGCTGGACGCGGCTCAAAGACCGCAACCTGTTCGATACGTACCAATCCACCTTTGACGAGATTCCGCTGGCCGGCCCGTTCGGGGCGGCCGAGCGGGTGACGAGGAACGCCGCGATCACGGACAATGAGATACTGGCGGCACAGCTCGGATTCCGCTACTTCAAATACCGCGATCGGTTCCAATACTCAACCCAGTTCAAAGCCTTCGCGGGCGGCAATTGGCAGTCGACCCGCTCGCAGACGAAAACCACCACCTTGATCTTCAACCAAGAAGAGAATGTCGTCACGATTGGCGATCCGCTGGAGGGAATCGAAGAAGAAAAGTCGACGCCGGTCTACAGCCGCAACAACGAATTCATGCTCGGGTACGACGTTCGCGGTGAAGTCGGCTACCAGCTCACCAGTATGATCGCACTCCGCACCGGATTCCAAGTGATCCACTTCGCCCGCGGGATCTGGCGCGGGGGGGATGGAACACTGATCAACGGCGGCGACAACGACCAGGACGTGATTCTATTCGGGGCCACCTTCGGGCTCGAACTCAACCGTTAACGCGACCGAGAAAAGCGGATGTCGTGGGCGCTGGCACCGGGCCAGACGGGGACCGGGCCAGACGGGGACCGGGCCAGACGGGGACCGGGCCAGACGTTCGGTTGGTCACCCCGCCCGATCCTGAGGGAACTTAGCCCTTGGTTCCCAGGGACCGCAGCTCATCCAGCTCCACGGTTAGCCGATGGCGGAGCGGGCTTTCGGGGCGGAGTTCTTCTTCCAGCAACTCCTCCGCCTTGTCGAACGTTTCTTCGCCCCGATCGGGGTCGCTCATCAAACTGCGAAACATCTGTTCGACGGTGGACTCGGTAAGCAACGCTGATTCTCCTTAAGGTGAGGTAAACAAAACCGATTCTAGAGCT
>CAYWXT010000293.1:0-6393 GCA_964462125.1 uncultured Pirellulaceae bacterium
TGCTAGCACTACGGGTAGTGACAGCAAAAGGCCCATTCAACTACATGTAGTCGCCGTCGTTTAAGCCCGTGCCATTCACCCCCGTCCCCTTTTCTTCTCCGTCCCCTTTTCTTCTCCTGGCAGCGAGCGACACCGCGGCGGGACCTCAGCGGACTCTTCTCCGATTATCGAAGCGTATTTGGGTGATGCCGTCAGGCTTTTGCGACGTCGTTTCGATTCGCTGGTGAAGCCGCTGCGAAAATTGCTTCTGGATCTCGTCATGCTCGGGGGCTCCCGCCAAGTTATTCATCTCCTTCGGATCGTGGCGGTGATCATACAGTTCGCTGCCGCGATTTCCCTTGTCGCCCCACTCGGTGTATCGGTAGCGGTCGGTACGCAGCGAGTAGCCCTGGTTGTACTGGGTCAGGGCGGAATCGCGGGGGCGAGCTTCTGGATCTTTCAGGACCGGGGCGAGGCTCACGCCCGACAAGAACGAAGGCGGCTGAAGCCCGCACAGCTCGGCCAGTGTGGGGTAGAAGTCGACCATCTCGGCGGGCGCGTGAGACGGATTGCCTTTTGCCTCCACACCGGGGCCGGCGACGATCAGCGGGACGCGGGCAGCGTTTTCGAATAGCGTGTTCTTCTGCCAGTGACCATGTTCTCCCATGTGGTACCCATGGTCGCTGGTGAAGATCACCACCGTGTTCTCATCGAGTCCCGTTCGCTGGAGTGCGTCGAGAATGCGTCCGAGCTGGGCATCGGCGAATGTAATCGACGCGTAATAAGCCTGGATCGCCTGGCGCGCCAAATTGGGGTCGAGATTGACCTGCTCTTTTTTGCGGGTGATCGATCCTCGTGCGGGCTTGGGCAGCATTTGCAAATAACCATCCGGGACGTCGGGGACCTCGATCTCGTCAATCGGGTACAGGTCAAAATACTTCTTTGGCGCCACGAATGGAGTGTGGGGGCGGTACAGGCCAACCGCCAGGTAAAACGGCCGGTCCTCACGGGCGTACTTTTCCAACTGCGCGATCGCTTCGGTGGCAGCGATACCGTCTGTCTGCTCCTTGTCCGTGCCGTCGGCCGCTAACCAACTCAGTGTTCCACCAAAGCTGCCTGCGCGCAGGCTGAAGATCTGGTCTTCTTCCTCCACATCTCGACCTCGGGGATTGATGGTGTAGTTCCACGAATAGGGATCGTCGTGCCCCGAGGTACCAATATGCTTGGGAACGTTGTAGTGATAGATCTTTCCGATGCGGGTCGCGAAGTAGCCGTGGTCGCGGAACATCTGCGAAATGGTGGTGACATTCGGCAGGTGTTCGCGTAGGTAAATCGCGTTCCGATGAATCAGCGTCTGATCTGGATAGAGCCCCGACATGAATGATGCTCGGCTGGGGCCGCAAAGCGGGTATTGGCAGTACGCGTTGTCGAATCGCACACCGCGAGCCGCCAGCCGATCGATGTTGGGCGACTGAACCTTCGGATGTCCATAGCAGGACAAATCGCAATTCAGATCATCGCAAATCAGAAACAGCACATTCGGGCGTTGGGGCCGATTGTCCTGATTGGCAGCGGCGGTCAGCGGGCGGGACAGCAAAAGCAGACAGCAATAGAAAAGTATCCGAGCGATCATGGCGTCGATCCGGGGGTAAGAGTCGAGCAGAAATCGTGGCCGACTCCCGCGTGCGAACAGGCGATCTTGTTGGCAGCCGCTGGGCTGGAGGAAATGTCAAATGTGAGTGCCCCGATGCCGAATGTCAAATCGAGCGGCCAACACCCGTCGCGCGCGAGTTAACGTAGTCAACCCCCGCGCGGCACAAACAACCTCCCTAGCTAACCTACCTTGTTCTGTTAACCAAGCGTCCTATGTGTCCGCGAGGGTTCCGCTCGATTCGAGGGGGACCGATCCGCACACTTTTGGCGTAAGTCGCTGCCGGCAATTGGTTTGCGCAAAATCTGCGAACAGCCGGATTAACACCGAGAGCCAGAAGTAAGCGAACTCAAGTTCAGCGGCTGACGCTATCGTGTCGTTTGAGTTTCTCCAGGTGCGCGATCAGTTCTTCTTCATCAGCCAAGCCAGTGAAGTAGTAGCTCAGCATCTCGAGCGTTGCTTGGTCGGCTTGCGTCCAGGAGGTTCGTTGCGAGCCGAAGGATTCCGTCGCTGCTCGGGGCCGTCGATCCAATCCCACTCGCCCTCGGGTGTCCAATCGAATGTTGCCTCCGCTCGCTGAGCACCTTGATCGAGTCTCTTGGTCTCGATGACGCGGCCGTGCGCCCACAGTTCCAGCCGCTGCAGTGGTGCGTCGGAGTGATCGCCTCGAGCCCATGCCTGGGCATGGATCTGGTGCGTCTGCTCGGTCGGTACGGTCGTCCCCGGTGGTTGGCCATCAAGATCGGCCACCAGGACCGGCCCCGTGGAGACGATCGTGTGTCCGTTGCGTATCGCTTCGGCGAGCGCATCCGGGCGCAATTCGTCTGGACAATAGCAGTACATGCGATGCCGGCCAGGAGGCGGCCCATTGGGGCGGTCGAGGCAAAAATCGGCTCCGGCCGTTGCCGCTACGCGGTAACCGTGGTCAAGCAGCATTGCCCAGGGCTCGATCCCGGCCGCCTTGTCGTTGATGTTGACGCCATCGAGCAGTCCCGCGGCGCAGAGGTCAACGGGCAAACTGCTGTACATGTTCGTGTTGAAACTGGCACCCTTCATCCACCACCGCAAAGGATGGTTGGCAAATGTCGCCCCACCGCTCGCCCGGATCATCTGCAGCGTCTCGAAATTGCGCAGCAAACGCTGGGAGCCGCCCTTCCAGGCCCAGCCCCAAGCGAACGGATCCTCATCCGGCCGATTGAGTCCGACGAAACAGGCATGCCCCTCCTGCGCCTTGGGTCTTTCATCGGTCCACATAAACAGGAACCGGGGGTGACTCTGGCTTCGCATGAACGTGCGAGCCTCGCCCCACGTCTTCGGCCGGGGACCGCCGAGAGATCCGACAGACCAGCGGCCGACACCAAGCCAGTCCAGCCCCATCGCTTGAGCGATATCCGCCGCCGTTTCTGCGTTGACGTCCTTGTAGATCTTCTCACCGTGGTACACGTCGCCATCGCCGTCTCCCCCGTACCAGCCCAATTCTGTGAGGTCGACATTTCGCGTCATTTCAATCGAGCCCGCCTCCATCGTCTCACCGCTGGTGCAGTGGAGAGTCCCTTCCAAGCTCCGGAACTGGGGCCCGCGGCTGATCCGCAACTGCCACGGCCCCGGCGCAAGATCGATCGTCCAAGGCGGCGTGACGAAGATGCCCGGCAGCGTAGGCGAGTGGCAGTTCCGCTCGTTCTTGGGTGAGCAGCACGGTCGGCGCTGCAGTGCCGCGCGTCGTGGAAACGGCCACTGCCGTCCCGTCAGGCCAATCACCGCCAACGACTAATTGGGCCGTCCGCTCACCGCTGTTGGCTGGAAATCCCTGCAATCGATCAACCTGGAGCGATTGCCCCGGGCCGCCGTTGAGCTTTCGCAGACGCAAATCGCGAAGGAAGGCCTGGTTTTCGATCCGGTTCCAGAATTTGTTCTGCGCACAGAGCACCACACGCACGGCTGGTACCGATTGTCGCAGATCGAGGTTGAATAGCCGTCGTCTCGCGAGCTGCTGTACGCGGGTGGGGAATTGCGCGGAGCGCGGGGCGCAAGAGAAACGCGGGGAGTGAAAACGTGGATCAAGCGAACGTCAGCGTTCCGGAGAGGGCGAGCCGTCTTCGGGAGGTGCCTCCACGCGAAGTTCATCGACAACGCGGCTGACTCCCACTGTGTCATTGCTGAGCTGGATCGCTTTCTCCTTGGCCATTGTGCTGGGGACGCGACCGCGCAGCACCACGACTCCCCCTTCCTCGACGTCCAAGTCGAATTCCGATTCGGCCAAGTGCTTGTCCCATCTCAGTCGGCTGTAGACCCGGCCCTTCACCCCCATCGTGTCGACGTACTTCTGTAACGACTCCCACCCTTCGCGAAGCTCCTCACTCAACCGATCGATTCCCCGGTCGAGGCGAGAACCTATCCGCTCGGCGATCCCCTCCTCCCGTTCCTGAGCGTAAGCCGGAGCGGCCTCGATCGCGCTGATCAGGCAAGCCGCCATCGCAACGACGCCAACGTGCCCCATCCGATCTTTCCAATATTGAAGTTTCGACATGAGAGGCTCCTTTCATGCATGGGTGGCAAAAGAGATCCACGGACAAGAGCAATGACTTCCCCCTCACTGCTCCTTTCCCCGGCGGCACAAGCTGCAAACTCTGTTCCAGAACCGCAAGACGTTCTTCCAGGAATTGAGTGGTCGATCTGGGTTGACGGTGGATAACGAGTGCAAGCCGACGAATCGGTGGGCCACGGCCCGCCGGCCAAGGGCCCGATGGAACGAAGCCGGTCTACAGGGCGATGGTTTTTGTCGCCGTAGTGGGCGAAGTTGCACCACCAATGACCGTCATGGACAACCGCCCAAGTCAAGCTTCCGTGTTCCGACGCTCCAAAGTCGTGATGAGTGGTCAGCTCCATTGACTTCAGATCCAGCACCTTGATCTCGCTACGTTCCGGACACCGGCGGCGGATTCCGAAGCGGTCGAGTTTGCTGCCGGAGCGGTCGAGTTTGCTGACGGAAAAGTCACCAACGCGAGTACGATTGTCCTGAGCAGAGGCGACGGTAGTCGGCCGGCGTATCGATGTCGCTCAACGCCGCCTCAGTGGGCAAGTCGAGATGAAAGACCGGATGGCGAGCCACGATCCGGTTGATTCCTTCGTCCGCGGCTAGCTCAAATACCTGGGGTACGAATGCCCAGGGCAAGGAAACCGGATGGCCGGGGCGGATCGGCGCCAGCGGCCGGCACTCGGCTTCGATTCCTGGGGCGGCGGCCCGGTGGATCGCCCCGGCCACGCCGCCGCCGATCACCAGCTGCGCGTTGGCGGCGTTGACCACCGCGTCCATATCGGGCTGATCCGCGATATCGCCCTGTACGCACTCGAGCGTGACGCCTGCGACGGTTCGCTTGGCCATCGGTTCACCTCGCCTTGCTAAGAGCCCGCCGTGTTTCTTTGCGATCGCATCGGGGCGATGAGTGTCGAGAAGCGTCTTGACTCGCCATCTTGGACGCGAAATTCCACCGAAATCACCGTTTCGTCTTGCGGCGCAAGCTGTGTCGGGTTGAGGCACGATGCTTTGAGCAGCGGTTGGCTATCCATTGACAGCGGTATCCGCTGCCCAGTTACAATGTCTCTCGTGTAAATTTGAGCAGCACTGATGGGAACAACTGCATGACGAATCAGCTGATCTGGATGGTCCGCGCTGGGAAAAACGCGATTTACGCTGAGGATTTTTTCGACAATTCCTGGAGCACTCCAGCGACTTTTTGCCCTCCGGTCTTGCCCTCATTCCCCTCAGCGGATTAACTGGCCGGCGGTATAGCTCCGGCCACCCGCAGTGCCTCTAAAACACCAGACCGAGATGGCCATCCACGATTCAGCTTCGCTAGGTTTTGGAAACGCCGCACCGGAGCGACCAGAGCGACCGCCGGCGGATTCTCCGGCTACCCGTGCGTCCGAAGGCCGCACGATGGCGGACGAAGCGGACGTGTTTTCGCTCTACACGGCGGCCGTTCAGGACCCGGAAGCGACGGTGAAGCGCTGCAGCAGCATCTATGAACAAAAATTCGGCTGCCGGCCGTCCATCATCCGCGAAGACTTCTGCGGGACCGCTGCAAACTGCGTCGCCTGGGCGCGAGCCGACCCCGAGGCACGTCTCGTCGGTGTCGACATCGACGATAGGCCGCTCCAGTGGTGCCAAACTCACGTGCTATCACAATGCCTGGACAAAGAAGCGACGCAGATTGCACTGATTCACTCCGACGTACTTACACCAACCCTGCCAGCCGCGAACCTGATCCTTGCGCTAAACGGGTCTTTCTGTGCGATCAAATCTCGCTCTAGGCTGTCGGCCTATTTCAGTCGCTGCCTACGCGCTCTTAGTAGCTGCGGCATGCTTATCCTTGAACTCTACACGGGGCCGGAAGCCCAGATGATCGGACTCGACTTTATACACTGCGCTGAATTCACTGCTATCTGGGAACAGGCGACTTTTAATGCCGTCACAAATGCAACCACCACTCACCTCCATTTCAGCTTTCCGGACAGCTCCTGTATTAACCGTGCGTTTTCGTACGACTGGCGCCTCTGGAGCCCGGCAGAGCTCCTTGACGGAATCAACGATGCTGGGTTCGCTGGAGGTGCCGCTTTTGATCTCAAAAGCGGTACCACGAGTTCCCCTGCGGCATGTGCGCAGGCATATGTGAACGATCACTGGACATTATATATAGTCGCATGGACATAAGGAACGGCCAATCAATTAGTGGCGCCTTGCGTACTCGATTCTGGTACACTTT
>CAYWXT010000294.1:0-6386 GCA_964462125.1 uncultured Pirellulaceae bacterium
GGCGACCGGGTGGTCCTGCTCGGCGATGGGCTGATCGAACAGGAACAGTACTTCGGCTGGGTCGAGCTGATGATGACGACCGCCTTTCCCGATCGGCACGTCACGTTTCGGAATCTGGGTTGGAACGCCGACACGCCGGCCGGCGATTCGCGACTGGGCCTGAGCCTGGTTCAAGCCGGCCGCGAGCCGCCTGGCGAAGGCTGGAGTCAGCTGCAGAAGCAGTTGGAGCTCACTCGGCCCACCGTGTTGATCTTGGGCTATGGGATGGCCAGCGCCTTGGAAAGCGGCGAAGCGGGCATGGACGATTTCGCGGAAGACTACCGGCGGCTGGTGCAAACGGCCAAGAAGGTCTCGCCTGAGGTCCGTTTCGTTTTCCTCTCGCCGCTGCAACGGCTCCAAGCCGATCACCCGCAACGAACGGTGCTGCAGCGGTACAGCGAACAGATCCACTCGCTCGCTGAATCCACCGGTTCGCCGTTTATCGACCTCAGCGACGTGGCGATGGACCGATCACTCCGCAAGAATCCCATTCATCTCAACGGCCAGGGATATCGGGCTTTGGCCGCCGCAATGGAAAGTGCATTCTCGTGGGATTCGCAGGGCTGGCGCGACGACCCGCAAGCCGAACGGCTTCGCGAAATCATCCTCCGCAAAAACGAGTGGTGGTTTCACCGCTCGCGACCGGCGAACATGGCGTACGTGTTCGGTTTTCGAAAACATGAACAGGGACAAAATGCGGATGAGATCCCCAGGTTCGACGCGCTGATTGAAGACGAAGAGCGGCGAATCGCCAATCTCCGCGACCTCCAACCGGCCGAAATCGACACGCCCGGGCTGCCGTTCGAATCGCAATACGCGAAGTACGAACGTCAGCCGACGCCCGAATTCACGCTCGACGAAAACCTCGAGGTCACGCTGTGGGCCGAGAACCCACAACTCAACAAGCCGATCCAGATCAACTTCGATCCCGAAGGCCGACTGTGGGTCGCCAGCAGCGAAGCGTATCCCATGATCGAGGTCGGCCAGAGGCCGCCCGACAAGATCTTGGTGCTGGAAGACACCGATGGTGACGGCAAAGCCGAGGAGTCGACAGTGTTTGCTGACGGACTCTTGATCCCGACGGGAGTGCAGCCGGGAGACGGCGGTGTTTATGTCGCCCAGAGCACCGACCTGCTATTTCTCAAAGACACCAACGGTGATGGCAAAGCCGACCTGCGGCGGCGCGTGCTCAGCGGCTTTGGAACCGAAGACACGCATCACAATCTGCACACACTTCGTTGGGGTCCCGACGGGCGACTGTACATGAACCAGTCGGTCTACACCCGCACCAATACCGAAACCCCGCGTGGCGTGGTTCGGCTGAAGGCGGGGGGCGGTTTTCGCTACAACCCCGACTCGATGCGAATGCAGACTGTTTTCCGCGGATTGTGGAATTCGTGGGGTCACCATTTCAATCGCTTCGGCCAGTCGTTCCTTTCCGACGGAGCCGGATTCGAAGGCATCGCGTACGCCTTCCCCGGAGCGACGTTCAATCCAACACCGGGTGCCCGCCGCCAACTGGGACTGATCAGCCCCGGCAAATACCCGAAGTTCTGTGCCCTGGAGATCATCTCGGGCGATGCTTTTCCTCCCGAGTGGCAAGGTTCGATCATCACCTGTGACTTTCGCGCCAACCGTGTCACCCGTTTTAGCCTCGACGACCAAGGTTCTGGCTTTGTCACTCAGCAGGAAGACGATCTGATGCGGACCAGCGCCAGCACGTTCCGTCCTATCGACGTCAAGCAAGGCCCCGATGGTGCGCTTTACATCGCGGATTGGTCCAACCCGATCATCAATCATGGCGAAGTCGATTTTCGTGACCAGCGACGCGATCGCTGGCACGGACGCATATGGCGGGTGACATGGACAGGCGCCGACGAGAAGAAACGGGTCAACCTGCGAACGCTCCCGACGGAACAACTTCTGGACAACCTGGTGCGCGATGATCGCTACACGCGGGAGCAATCGCGGCGGGTACTGATCGAGCGAGGAGACATCGGGCCCGCGCTCGACCGCTGGATCGATAACCAGCAGGATGAATTCGCGCGGCTACAGGGGATGTGGCTGTATCAGGCTCGCGGGGCACTCGACAAACTGCCGCTCGATCTGCTGACCGCAGACGATCCCCATGTTCGCGCAGCAGCTGTCCGCGTGGTAGGCGACTTCGCCGATCCGGCGACGGATCATCCGCACCGATTCGACTGGCAAGCGACCGCGGAAACGGTTGGCCCCCGCGTGCTCGACGAGCATCCTCGCGTGCGATTGGAAGCGATTCGCGCGCTCGGCAAAATCGGCACCGCGGATGCCGCCGCGCTGGCGCTCGAATCTCTCGCGAAACCCAGCGACCGGTTTCTCGATTTCGCGCTCGCCCTGACCATCGATCAGTGCTCGGGCCCCCTGATGAAAGCGATCGAGAGCGGAGCGTGGACCGCCGAGACCGCTTCGCGGCGGAAACAATTGGCGTTCGTGTTGACCGCAATCGATCCCGCCGATGCCGCGCAGTTCCTCGCTGAACGATTGGAGCAATCGGGACTGCCTCGCGACGGTTCGGGGCCCTGGATCGAACTGGTCGGCAAGGCAGGAGGCCCCGGTGAGCTCCGCCGGCTGCTGGATCAAGTCGTCGAGGGCGGATTCAATGCGAAAGCTACCAGGGCCGCGCTCGATGCGCTCACTGAGGCTGCCGAGCTCCGCAAGGTCCGCCCCAGCGGTTCGCGGGACGACCTCGGGCAACTGCTGGCCAACGACGCGCCAGCGGTGAAGGTGGCCGCGGCGCGACTGGCTGGTGCATGGGAACTGCGCGGCCAGATCGATCGGCTCGCGGAACTGGCTGCGAACGCCGATGCGCCCGTCAATCTGCGTCACACCGCGGTCGAAGCGATTCGCAAAGTTGGTGGTGGGAAAGCAGTGGATGCACTCGCCGGCTTAGCGACATCCCCACAAGCGGAGAAGATCCGCCGCCAGACGACCATCGCATTGGCCGCACTCGATCCGTCGCGGGTCGGCGAACCGTTTTTTTCTCTGCTCGCCAAGACTGAGAGTGAGAACGACGCGTTTGAACTTTGGCGCGACGTGCTCCGCGGACGTGGTGTCGGCCCCGCGCTTGCCTCGACGCTCGCCGATGACACGGTTTCGAAAGCCGCCGCGCGGGCGGGGGTCCGCGCCTGTCGAGACGGCGGCCGCGAGGAACCGGAGTTGTTGGCAACACTGCTGCCGCTGAGCGGGATGAGTTTGACGGCCGACAAGCTGACGCCCGAAGAGGTGCAAAAGATGATGCGTCGCGTCAACCAAAAGGGCGATCCTCACCGTGGTGAATCCGTCTACATGCGTGAAGGGTTGCAGTGCGTCAATTGCCACGCCATCGGAGGCGTGGGGGGCAATGTCGGTCCCGACATGACGAGCCTCGGCGCCAGCGCCCCGCTCGACTACATCATCAAGTCGCTATTCGACCCGAATGCCAAGATCAAAGAAGGCTTTCACACGACGACCGTGCTGACCGCTGACGGCAGGGTCATCAGCGGGATTGAGGTTGAAAGCACGGATTCACAGCTGGTACTGCGAGACGCCGAAGACGAACTGGTAAAAATTTCACAGGCGGATGTTCTGGAGACGAAGCAGGGCAAATCGTTGATGCCTACTGGTGTTATCGATCGCCTGCCGCCCCAAGATCGGATCGACTTGATCAGCTTTCTTTCGCGACTCGGTAAGCCGGGGGCATTTGACGCCAGCGGCGGCGGTGTTGCGCGTATTTATGACGTCTTCGCCGGCACGCACCGCGCCGAGCAACAGGGCGCTGAGAGACTTATCCGGGGCAAAGTCGAAAAGGGCTGGAAACCGCTGATCGCACAGGTCAATGGTGATGTTGCCCGCGGACGGCTGCAGGTCCTGACGAAACAACCGGTCAACATTTCACTCGTCCATGTCTATCTGCGCACCGCGATCGAGGTGGCCAACGCGGGTCCGGTAACGCTGCAGGTCTCGGCGCCCCCATCCGCTGCCTTGTGGATCGATGGCCAAGGCGTGGAGGGCGACCGGACGTTCAAGAGCGACCTGGAAGCCGGACGGTATACCGTGCTCGTTCGTCTCGATACCCGCGAGCTCCCGGAATCATTCCGGCTATCGTCTTCCGACGTCACGTTTGCGACCGAACGGAACGAGTGAGCCAGGAACCGCGAGAACGGATGGCTGTTGGACTGCGGAGCAGTCCCAGACGGTAGAGACGTGGGCGAGTTTTGAACGAACACTTGATCGAGTGGCGCTGATCCTCGAACGTGCGAAATCCTCGCCAAAACAGGGGAAACCGATGGAGTCTTCATTTCCTCGTTGGCCTCGACAAAAGATCTGCAGCACTCGATTGAACTGACCGAGCAGGTGTGTGGTACGGCGCGACGACGCGTGCGGGACCAGGAATAGGTACCGAACCGGGACAAGCTGTTCAGTCTGTTTGAAACGCGTACACAGCTATATTGTCGTGGCAAGGCCGGCAAGCCGAATCAAGTCGGCCGTTAGGTATTAGTGTTTGAAGGTGGTGCAGGGTTTATCAGTCACTATCACTTGATGGATCGCGAGACGTCTGATGCCGATGTGATCATTGACCAGACCCGGTCGGGATGTTGAATCCAAGGTCGCGGGGCCTGGGTCCGCAAAATGATACTGCTGGACGGGCCGAGCGGGATTCCTTCGCGACAAGTCGCTCGATGGCTCCTCCTTGTTCTTCATCGTTCGGTCCTTTCCGTCTCGATTGGACTTCGAGGGTCGGTACTACGACCTCTGCTGACTCCTGCACCGCCCGAACCGGCCTCCTTCCTCCGGTCAGTCACCCTTCCGCAGTTGCCTTCACCTCGTACTTTTCCTATCGGAGCGATCATTTGGTATGCTGGACTCCTTGAGACTCCGAGTCTCGTACAGGGGACTTTCACCTAACAACAATCACGCCCATGCCGGGCGTACGCAGGCCGCGAACCGGAGCGGCCGATAACGCGTTTGCAGATGGATGATCTTTGGCGTCCGCGCGGTTACGGTCCCATTCATCTACGTACTTCAGAACCAAATCTGACGTTTGACTATGACTCTAATGCAACACTGGCAACGCGTTGTCGGAACTGAACTTGAGCTCGCGGGTTTCGACGAGTGCGACGTGAAAACGAGACTTGACGCTGAAAGCAACGTTTTCGTAGAGATTACTCACAACGGCAAGACCGCTTACGGTTCGCCGGATTTGGCACTGTCCGTAATTGCCGACGCCAAGAACGGCCGATGCGGTCTCGAAGCCGCATTTGAGGCTAGGAACATGTTGGGCGACACCATCTGAGATCGGCGCAGACCATTCTGCACCACGGAGGAAAACCCAAGATGGGAAATCCACAGCTTAACATGGCGGACAAAGTGCCTGCTTGGCTCGCGATTCTGGCCGCATTAGCTCCGGCGTTCGTGGTCTCACTCGTGGTTGGCTGCCTTGGCTTTGGCTTTGTGGTTGCTGTTGCGCTGGGTTGCGGTACTTCATTGATCACGGTGGGCAAGAAATGGTGGGCAATTGGAACGAACGCTTTTGACCCAAAACTGACGTGGCTTTTATTCGGTGTCCCTGCTGTCTGTCTCGGGTGGAACATCGGCATCCAGTTCGCCTCTGCCACGTAGTATATTGAAAAACGTTGCGCCGGCGAACCATCCCGTCAACCTTTCGTTCCGCACATCTGAGAGTCTATAAGTCGGCTTTTTTGGGGCGGTTAATTTTCGCGGCCATAGGCTTTTGCGGGGATATTGAAGAGCTTCATCAGTTGGTGTTGCAGCAGCGTCGGGTCGGTGTGCAGATCCAAGGTATCTCTCTCGTCGGTGACGATTCGGTGACGCGAGAGCTAATTTATCACGCCGATCACTCGGCGGGCAGTCGGCTGACGACACGCTCGGCCATCGGGGTAGAGCGGTAGTGACTCCAGATCCTCGCGCTGCATGGCCAGACGCAGTTCTCGCTCCATCAGTGCCTGAAGCATCAACACCATGAAGTAAACGCACAGTAGTGTTTCGATTCGGCTGACGTTCTTGAGATACACCGGTGCCACGACGTCACGGTGACAGGGTGCAGGTGTTCATGTATGCTGGCGACTTTTGTGATCTGTTACGGAATCAAGCGGCGGCGAAAGGAGGTCCGATGGGCATCGGCATTGACCCCACGGTCGATTACGCCTGCAAGATGGTGCTCGGCAGCCCCGAGCACCCGGTGATTACCTTGCACTTCCTCAACGCCGTGATGCGGGGCGATCCGTGGATTACCGACGTGCGGGTCTTGAACCCGATCGTCGGTCAGGGATTCGCGGAGGACAAATGGTCGATCCTGGACGTGTTGGCAACCG
>CAYWXT010000295.1:0-6246 GCA_964462125.1 uncultured Pirellulaceae bacterium
GATAGGCTGTCACACCCCGTTTCTTGAAGATCATGTCGATCCCGCCGGTCAGCGTGTCGACGACCTTCCTTTTGCGGGTCATCATCGCGTCGAGGTCCAGCTGCACTCCTTCGGTTTTCACGCCGTGGGCGGCCAACTGATTCTGGGTCTGCTCGAACAAATAGCTCGACTCCAGCAACGCCTTGCTGGGGATGCAACCGACGCGCAGGCAGGTCCCCCCGAGTTGGGCATTGTCATCGATACAGGCCGTGTCGATGCCGAGTTGGGCGGCGCGGATGGCGGCAACGTAACCGGCGGGGCCTCCACCGAGGACGACAAGTTCGTGACGAACCGTTTTCATGGCATCGGTCGGGCGTGGGGAGCTGGGCTGAGTGGCTTATCGAGAGGCTTAACAGTGTGTGCCGAACGGGGCCCGTTCGCCTAGCGGGGGCGCCGGTCGCCTCGGGCCGACCGCGAACCAACCTCCGCTTTGGCGAAACGGAGGTACATCCGTCCCGCCGGGCCGGATCGTGGCGATGCGAGAACGTTCTCCGCTGCCAATACGTCTTGGCAATGTTTGGACTCTTCGCCGCCACCACACTCCGTTTCGGCGAGGGCGGAGGTACATCCGAGCCAGGCGGTTGTGGTCTTGCCACACGAATGCCGGAGGCCACAATGAACCGGATCCGGCTGCCGACTCCCTCCCCCCCGCGATTCTCTTTGGCCAAGCGAAAACTCCGCAAGATCGCCGGCCCCATCTTGGCCGTCCTGCTTTTTCTCTTGGCGGTCCGGCTGCTGGTGGAGGAGGCCAACGCGATCACGTGGGACCAGTTCGTTGCCGGCTTGACCGGCGTCCCGTCGTTGTACCTGGCGTTCGCGGCTCTGGTGATCGCGCTCAACTACGGGCTGCTGGTGGCGTACGACCTGTTGGCGCTCCGCTACGTTTGCCGGTCCTTGCCGCTGCGCCGCGTTTTCCTGGTCTCCTTCCTCGGCTACTCGATGGGGAACAACCTGGGGACCTTCCTGGCGGCTACCCCGATCCGGTTTCGCTACTACGGCCAGTGGGGCGTCCCGGCGCGGCAGATCGTCGCTCTCGTTTCCATCTTGGGACTGACGTTTTGGAGCGGTGTTTGGTTCCTCGGCGGAACCGTGTTGACGCTGGTGCCGGTGAAGTTGCCTGCCGAGGTGCAACTGCCCTTTGGGACGCGGACCTTGGGCGTGGTTCTGCTGTGCCTGTGGATCGGTTACGCGGTCGTCTGCGTCGTGTGGCGGAAGCCGTGGCCGATCGGAACGCTTCATCTCCGCCCCCCGCCGCCGGGGCTGATGGTGTTGCAGACATCGGTCGCCGCGTTGGACCTGTTGATCTCGGCGATCGCGCTCTATTTGGTGTTGCCCGGTCACACCATCGTCCCCTTCGCGGTCGTCTTGGCCGCCTATTTGGTGGGGATCGCGGTCTCCCTGATCACTCAGGTCCCGGGCGGATTGGGGGTGTTGGAGGTGATCCTGCTGAAACTCCTCAAAGGGTCGGTGGGCGAGTCGGTGCTCGCCTCGGTGTTGATCTTTCGCGTGCTTTACTACGTGATCCCCCTGCTGGTCGGCATGGTGACCTTGGTCGCCCACGAGATCTACACCGGCGCGGTGGACGCCCGTCGCGTGCGGGCCCTGGTCGTGGCCGAATCGAATCGTGACAAGTCCGAACGCGTGAAGTCCGAACGCGTGAAGCCCGAACGGCCTGGGACGCATGGGAACTGAGCCGGCACCGCCGAGCGACGCGCGGTCGATCACGCTTCGGCCGCGGAACTCGCCGAGATTTCTCGCAGCCCGAACACTCTGCGACTTCTGCGACGCAGCCCTCAAGGGTTAGACTGAAGGCAAAACGCCGACCCCGATTACCCTGGCCTCTCTCGCGCCAAGTCGGGAGAGAGGAAATGAACCGATCATGCCCCTGCGAACACTAGACGACTGGTCCTTCTTCCCGCGATCGATGCGCTGTGCGGGCTTGGCGCGCTGTGCGGGCTCGGCGCTTTTGCTGCTGGGAGTCCTCGGGGGGGCCCGGCCGGCTGCGGCGGTCGAGGATGCTGCGGCGGTCGAGGATGCTGCGTCGGTTGGGGATTCTGAGGCGACCGAGGCGGTCCGATTTGGCAGCGATGTCCGCCCGATTTTGGCCAAACACTGTTTCACCTGTCACGGGCCGGACGACGGCGCCCGCAAGGCGGGGTTGCGGCTCGACCTGCGGGACGAGGCGGTCGACTATGCGGTGATCCCGGGCGACGCGGAGGGGAGCGAATTGATGTTCCGCGTCCGCAGCGACGATCCCGAGCTGCGGATGCCGCCGGGAGACTCGCAGCCGCCGCTGAGCGATGCGGAGATCGAGACGCTGGAGCAATGGATCGACGGGGGCGCGGCGTATGACACCCACTGGGCGTTCACGCCGCCGGAAACACCAGCGTTGCCGGACGTGGCCGATCCGGGTTGGTGCCGAAGTCCGCTCGACCGTTTCATCCTCGCGCGGCTGGAGGAGGCTGGGTTGTCCCCGTCGCAGGAGGCGGACCGGGCGACGCTGATTCGGCGCCTGACGCTGGACCTGACAGGCGTCGTTCCCACGCCGGCGGAGGTGGAGCGGTTCGTCGAGGACACCGCCCCCGATGCCTACCGGCGACTGGTCGATCGCTTGCTGGCCTCCCCGGCGTATGCGGAGCGGTTCGCGCGGCCCTGGCTCGATCTGGCGCGGTATTCCGACACCAACGGCTATGAAAAGGATCGCCCGCGGACGATCTGGCCTTATCGCGATTGGGTGATCGATGCGATCGCGGCCGACATGCCCTTCGACCAGTTCTCGATCGAGCAGCTCGCCGGCGACATGCTGCCGGAACCGACGGCCGAGCAGCGAATCGCGACCGGCTTTCACCGCAACACGATGCTCAATGAGGAAGGGGGAATCGACCCGTTGGAGTATCGCTTTCATGCCGTGGTCGACCGCGTCGCCACCACCGGGACGGTCTGGCTCGGCTTGACCACCGGTTGTGCCCAATGCCACACGCACAAGTACGATCCGATTACCCACACCGATTACTTCGCCCTGCTGGGGCTGTTCAACGGTGCCGACGAACCGGAAATGGAAGTTCCCGATGACGCATTGGCGCGGGAGCGTCGTCGGATCGAACGCCGCATCGACCAGATGGAGAGCGAGTTGGTCGAGGAGCAGCTGCCGGAGTGGCGGCAGTTCGAACAGTGGACCCGCTACGCCCGCGAAGATCGTGAGGTGGCAACAGCGGAGACCAAAAACGTTGCCGATCCGGTTCACCACGCCTTCCCGAACTTTGTCGACGAGCAGTTTCGTCAGGCACGCGACTGGCAAATCATGCGTCCGTCACACATGGAGTCGACCCTGCCGAAGTTGACGCGGTTGGACGACGGCTCGGTGCTGGCCAGCGGCGATGTGACCAAACGGGACGTCTACGAGGTGACCGTTGAGATCCCTGAAGGGACCGGGCCGCTGACGGCGCTTCGGCTGGAGGTCCTGCCGCACGAATCGTTGCCCGCCGGAGGGCCAGGCCTGGCGTATTACGAAGGACGCCGCGGCGACTTCTTTCTCAGCGAACTCGAGTTGCAGATCGATGGCGATGTCGTGCCGCTGGAGCATGCTTCCCACAGCTACGGCAAGATCAGTGTCGGCTCGGGAACGGCGGAAGCGTCCAACGTGATCGACGGGGAAGGCTCAACGGGGTGGTCAACCGCCGGTGCCGAAGCGGACGCGAATCAGCTGGTGGTGAACTTTGCTGAACCGATCGACGTTCCTGGGCCGGGTCGGGATGGTGAGTCGCTGACGGTCGAGATGACCTTCGAGCGGCACTTCGCCGCCGCGTTGGGGCGATTCCGTCTGGCGGTGACCGACGGCCCCGCACCGGCGGTCGCTTCAAAACTTTCACCCGAGCTGGCCGAGCGTGTCGCAGCTCTGGCGCGCGACCGCGAGGAACCCGACCCGCAGACCTACGCCGACCTGCAGCGTCATTTCGTGCAGCACGCCTCGGAGCTGGCGGACCAACGCGAGCCGATCGACCACCTGCGTCAGTCACTCCCCGAGCCGGTCCGGACGCTGGTGATGCAGGAGCGTTCGGCGGAGGACCACCGGGTCACGCGTCGGCACCGTCGGGGTGAGTATCTGCAGCCCAAGGAGGTGGTCGAGCCAGGGCTGCCGTCGATGTTCGTCAATGATGATTCCTCGCCCGTCCGCGATCGGTTGGCCTTGGCCCGTTGGTTGGTCAGTGCGCAGAACCCGCTGGTGGGCCGGGTGACGGTCAATCGAGCCTGGCGGCAGTTCTTTGGCACCGGCATCGTTCGGACCGCAGGCGACTTTGGGACCCAGAGCGAAATGCCTTCCCATCCCCAGCTGCTCGACTGGTTGGCGACCGATTGGATGCGCCAAGGCTGGTCGATGAAACGGCTGCACCGCCAGATCGTGCTCTCCTCGACCTACCGCCAGTCGGTCGGCCCGGCGCCGCAAATCGACCCCGACCACCGCCTCCTCTCGGCCATGCCCCACCGGCGGCTCGGCGCTGAACGGATTCGCGACGCCATGCTGGCCGCCTCGGGCTTGCTCACACGCCAACTCGGCGGGGAAAGTGTCCGTCCGCCCCAGCCAGAAAGCGTCACTGGGATCGCCTATGGCAGCCCGGCGTGGCGAGCGTCCAACGGCGGTGATCGCTTCCGGCGATCGCTCTACACGTTCGGCAAGCGGACCGCAGCGTTCGCTGCCTACACCACCTTCGATGGCCCCACCGGAGAGGTCTGTCTTCCCCGGCGGGATCGCAGCACGACCCCACTGCAGGCGCTGACCCTGTTGAACGATGCGATGTTTTTGGAAATCGCCGAAGGGCTGGCCGAGGACGTACTGCGTGAAACACCACAAGACGCGACGGCGGAACAGATTGTCGAGCGGATGTTCGAGCGTCTGTTGACGCGGCGACCGGAACCCGAAGAACTCGGGGCGATCGTTGGCTTTTACCAGCGACTGGCGCAGCGCCGTGGCAATGCCGGCTCCGAAAGTTCCGACTCCACCCCCCGCGACGTCTGGACGCTCGTGGCCCGAGCCCTCATGAATACCGACGAAGCGATCACGACGCCATGAACCGAATGCAACATCTGGTCGATCCGACACGACGCCAATTCTTCCAGACCTGTGGAGTCGGCGTGGGCAAAGTCGCCCTCGCCTCGCTGTTGGCGGGGCGGCCGGCCGATGCGGCGAGCCCCACCGGCAGTGAAGGCGACTCGGGCCGTGAAGGGGCGTTTCCCAACGGCGGCAGGCATCATCCCCCCAAGGCCAAGCGGGTGATATTCCTGTTCATGGCCGGGGCCCCGAGTCAGCTCGATTTGTTCGACCACAAGCCCAAGCTGGTGGAACTCGAAGGACAACCGATCCCGCCGGAGGTGATCGCCGGCCAACGATATGCCTTCATCCAGCCCGATGTCGCCGTGTTGTCCCCGCGGTTCAAATTCGCGCGCCACGGCCAAGCGGGCACGGAGGTCTCCGAGGTGCTGCCCCACTTGGCTCAAGTGGTCGACGATATCGCGGTGATCAAGAGTGTTCACACCGACCAGTTCAACCACTCCCCAGCACAGATCTTCGTCAACACCGGCAGCCCGATTCCGGGGCGACCGGCGATGGGCTCTTGGTTGAGTTACGGCATCGGCAGTGAAGCGGACAACCTGCCCGGTTTCGTTGTCCTCAAAAGCGGCGGCAACCTCTCTGGCGGTGCCGCGATGTGGAGTGCCGGGTTCTTGCCGGGCCAGCACCAGGGGGTTCCGTTTCGAAGCGGAGGCGATCCGATCCTGCATATCTCCAACCCCGATCGCGTCGACGGGCCCACCCAGCGAGAAACACTCGACCTGGTCACGGAACTGAATGAAGCCCGCATGCAGCGAACCGGGATCGATGCGATCCAAACGCGGATCGAGTCGTACGAGATGGCCTATCGGATGCAATCGGCCGCCCCTGAGCTGATGGATCTCTCGGGAGAGACCGCGGCAACGTTGGATCTGTATGGAATCGAGGAGGGGGACAACGGTTCCTTTGCCAAACACTGCTTACTCGCCCGCCGGATGGCCGAACGGGGTGTCCGATTCATTCAGGTCTATCATGCCGGATGGGACCATCACAGCGACGTCGAAGGGGGGCTTCGGCGGCAGTGTGGACAGACCGATCAAGCCTGTGCGGCCCTGCTGCACGATCTCCGCCGCCGCGGGATGCTGGAGGAGACACTGGTGGTT
>CAYWXT010000296.1:0-6177 GCA_964462125.1 uncultured Pirellulaceae bacterium
CAAAGCCATAAAAGCGACGATCTTCGGGGACGTCGATTTTGTCCGGGAACTTGTTTTCCAGCGACTTCAAGCGAATCTCTACGTTCTTTGGATCCAAGTCCGCCGTCGCGTACAGTTTGATCGGACCTTGGTTGCTGGTGTTCAAAGCATTGACGACCGCCCCGGCTCCGCGCGCTCCACAACCGATCAGCGAAAGCCGGATCGTGTTGTCTTCGGCGGCATGCACCGCCGGTGCCCCAGCGGCCAGCACCGTGCTACCGGCGACGGCCAGGCTGCCATGTTTCAAAAAACGGCGCCGGTCGGTCTTGAGGGTTGAATCACCCAGAGAATCAGTGGAATTTTGCGGTTTCATGATCTCGCCTTCTGCGCGTGCATTGGTGTTTTGAGGACGTTTCGCCGACGGGACTCAACCAAGTTGGACGCTGGCGTCCCGCTCCCGGAGCACTTGCTCGAGGGCTGGGGGGGCGATCAAGCCATGCTCTGCGGCATGTTGGGCCATGGCAAAGCTGTCGGCGGCCAGCATCAAGGTACTGCCATGGTCGATGACTTGTTTGGCCAACGCTTCGATCGCTTCAACACGGTCCGCCGTGCGGGTGACGTCGCGAATGTACACGGCGACCACCCGCCCCGGATGCTCCTGAACCACCTGCGCATAGATCTCCGGATCGTGCTGTCCACTGTCGCCGATCAGGACGACAGGGAAATCGCGATACACCTCGAGCATGTCGCGGATCAAAAGCAGCTTATGATCTGCCGCCCGCCTCGGCACAGGCCGCAGCAGCGTGATCCCCCACTCCCGCAAGAACAGAATAGGGCCGACGGGAATGCGATGCAAACGGAAGAATTCCTGCAGCAGCTCATAGATGCTCCAGGGGGCGCGGGAGACATACAGCATCGGGTTGAACTGGTCTTCCGTGGGGCCGCGGTGCAAGGCTCGATAAAGCGACGCGACTCCTGGAAACGCCACGCGACTTGCAGGTCCCTGCATGAACAATCGCCACACCATCTTCGTCTTGTTCACCACGCCGGTATGCATCACCGTGTCATCGATGTCGCTGATGATCACCCGCCGTGCGGTCTCCGGAGGCACAAAGACGTGTCCCTGGACCTTCGCCCCTTCATCGCTCGCGAACTCGGCCGGTTCGACCAGTTCGAGGTCGACACCATGCCATCGCCGGTCGGTCATCAACGGCCGGTTGGAACGTAATCGGATGCGAAAGTAGCCGTCACGATCGGTTTGCACCCGCACCGCGGCACCGTCGGACTCCCGCGTCTCGCCAAGGCGAGCGACGAGCACCGCATTGCCGACGCCCCGGCGAAGGACTCGCCGTACAACGTCAAGCCGATCACGCCAGGAGGAGGAGGTGGTTTGCAGCCGGTCACCAACCCGGACCTGTCGAAACACCCTGCCCATCAGGTAAACCTCTTCGGCAGACCCGTAACCCCGATAGGGCTGAATCAAAATGCCCCCGCGGCCGCGGTCTCGTCGGACAGGACGCGCCAGGATGTGAACTAGCCGGCCGACCACGCGTTTTCCGGCGATGTACATACCACGTTTGCTCATCGATTCATCGCATTCCAAGTCATGAAGCCCTCCGGGGGTTCTTCGTGCTTTGGTGTCAGACATCGGCCGCGCGCAGGGGCTTCAACCGGCGGTTGGCTAACGCGGCTTGACGGTCAGCGAAACCGTATCTTCGGTGTATCCGATGGAGAAGCGGGTGCCGTCCTCCGCGACGACTTGATTACCGGGATTGCCGAAGGTCCCCGTGATCCTGTCGGCGCTGAGCACGGTATAGCTTTCACCGGGGCGGGCCGAGAACTCGGCGCCGGTGCGCACCGCAAGGGTGCCCGCCAACGTCGCCTCACCGCGGACCTGCAGCGAAGGGGCGTGATCGGCGGCAACCGAGAGCGAAAGGGTGCCGCGGCTGTACAGAGCAGCATCGATGGTCCCGTTTCCGCTGAGCGTCCCGCCAGGCTGCACATCGACCCAGCGGAGCGAGGAGACGGTGCCGCCGTTGAATGCCAGCTGCCCATGCTCGGCGATTCGGATCTCATTGCGTCCGGTCACGCCGATCCCAGGACCGAGTTCGAGCCGTTGCTCCGCCGATTGCCCAACGATTTCCAGCCCCAGAAACTCCAGGTCGGCGTCGCCACGGGCGGTGACCGGCTCGTCGCCATCGTTCTCCATCCGCGCGATCCAGGACCGCCGAGGAGCCCCCCGGTCGCTCATGTAGGTGACGCCAGCGTTGGCGTAGGTGTAGTCCGACCAATGGTCACGGTCAGACGTGACCGCGCCGTCGCTGCCCGTCCAGTGGTGATAGGTATTGGCAAACCCCTTGGGCTCAAGCACCCGCTCTCCGAGCAGCAGCCGTTGGAGCTTCTGGACGAGCTCCGGATGCCGCTGTGCCAGATTCGTTTCTTCGCGGTGGTCCGCCTCAAGGTCGTACAGGGCGAGCGAAGCGTTCTGATCGCGAACGAGCTTGTATTTCCCTCGGATGATCGATTGGCCGTTCCTCGCTTCGTGGATGATGAAATCTCGCTGCCGCTGATCGCACTCGCCAAGCAGGGTTGGAGCAACCGATACCCCGTCGATTCCGACCGGTGGCTGTGTTCCCGCCAGCTCGCAAAAGGTTGGCAACAGATCGCTGCCATCGACAACCCTGGCGCTGTCGCTGCCTGCTTGAAGTCGGGAATCGGCGTTGATCTTGGCAGGCCAGCGCATCACCAGAGGAACACGAATGCCACCTTCCTCAATGGTGCCCTTGTGACCGCGGAGGCCACCGTTGGCGTCGAACACGGCATTGTTGCGACCCGCCGGCCCACCGTTATCCGACTGGAAAATCACCAAGGTATCCTCCGCCACCCCGTGCTCTTCGAGCGCGGCGAGAATATTCCCGAAATGCGCGTCAATCCGCGTCACCATTGCGGCCCACTGCTGCGCCTGGGCGGGAAGCGAGGAAAACCAGGCGTGATCCCGGTAGGCCTGGTCCCACTCGGGCAACTCGGTGATTTCATCAAACGGAGCGTGCGGGATCTGCACCCCGAGGAGCCCGAAGAAGGGCTGCCCGGTTTGCATGTAGTTTTCCGCTTGGGCACGGACGAACTCGAGGGCGGCAAAGGCGTAGGCGTCGTCGCAGTAACCGGGCGACGGGTAATCCGGATGGTTCTGCAGCGCCGGGCTGTTCGGATAGCTTGGCTTGTTCCGGTAGGCAGCCATCGAATTCGGGACGAGTTCGACACCACCGATGGCGTTTCGCGATGCCGGTGCGCTCCACAGCGTGGGCTGAAAAAACGTGTGGGCGCGGACATGGTGGAGTTCGGCCAGCACGTGTTGGTAGCCGTGCGAGGTCGGCAGAGTCTCGACATTCACGATGACCGGATCGGCGTGGTCTTGGGAACCGCCGTAACCCCACTTGCCCCAGTAACCGGTGACGTAACCGGCCGCTGACAGCGCGTCCCCCATCAGCACGTCCTCGGCGCGCATCGCCTTTTTGGCGTTATCCCGGTCATTGCGGTCGGCGAAGGTGTGCCCTTGGTGAAAGCCGGATTGCTGCGAGGATCGTGCCGGCGAGCAGACCGTGCAACCGTAGCCGCGGGTGAAATTGATGCCGTCCGCAGCCAACCGGTCGAGATTGGGGGTCAAAACATGGGGTTCGTTCGCGGCCGCCCGAGCCGCCTGGCCACCCGGCCCGATGGAGCCCCAGCCCATATCATCGACGTAGAAATAAAGGATGCTGGGGCGCGGCGGGGAAGCGGCCTGCGTTGCGGGGACGCCCACCAGCACGACCCAAGAGAAGAGGATCAAGGTTCTCATCGGTGGCCTGAGAGGGATTGGGTTGCCTTGTGAAAACTTCACGCAACGGCGGGGGGCTACAGCGCCTGTCCGCGCCTTCCGACTCTCAGCTTAACAGAATGACAACCATTCAATGGCGAGCCTGCTCGGCCACGGCGGCCGAGAGTGACCCCTCCTCCTCCCCAACGATGGGAATCCCGTCGGCGACATTCGCGACATCGAAGCAGCTCAGCGAGTGCTTGTTGATGAACAGCAGCGGAACGCCGAAATCCTCCACGGTTCGACCGGTGAGGCGAGCATCGGTCAGCGGAAAGAAGTGGGCAAGCTCGGACACCAGCGTGTACCGCACGTCCGTGCTCGCCTTCGTTAACTGCAGGTTCCCCGCCACACTGTATCCGCCCACGATCGCGAATGCCCGGAAACACTCCTTCGATCGGTAGTAATTCAACCGTTTATCCGGTGACTCGTGGTCGCCGGTCGGCACGATGACGAACTCGGCTGCCTGTTTGGGAACGAGCGTTTTGGAAATCTGCCCAACGCATCGCTGCTTCCAGTGCTGGTGGACCTTCACATCGGTCAGTTCCACAAAGTCGGAGCGGAAGTCGTTCAACACGTCCAGAATTCGCCCCCCCTTGAGCAGCAGCGACCCGACCAGCCAGTGCTCTTCGACCGCAATCGTCACGGTTACCTTCTCTGCAATCATTCGTCGCTCCACGATGCCGTCGTCTGCTGCTCCACTGCGTCGCCCGCCATTGCCCAACTAGAAAACGTAGCTCGTGCCTGCCACCGGGCGCACGCGGATCGATCCACTTTGATTTCGAATCCATTCCCAGCGGGGCACCTTACCGCTCGCCACGGGGGGACGGTCCCAGCGGGGGGGGGGTTCGAAATCACACCGCCAACGTCGAGCCCCTTGCAAGCCACCTCATCGAGGTGCATTCGCCCGAGAAACGATCGTCACCTGTGCTCAGCTCGCAAGGACGTGCCCCAGGGTCCACGCGGATGCAACGATGGCGACGGTCGCAAAACCGGCCGATTTCTGCACGTTGCAACTGGCCAACCATGGATGTGGCAGCCGGCAACCCACCGAACCGATGAGCAGTCCGGCGAGAAAGCCGGTCAGATGCGCGACCACGTCGGTTCGTTCGCCCCCCACGCCGGTAAAGGCGAGCAAAACGACACCACCGATGAGCGGGCTCCAACGTCGCAATGGTCGCTCTCGACCCAGCGACCGAGGGCGGAGAGCGTGAGCGACGATCACCCCGAGGGCGGCGAACACCGCCGTCGATGCGCCGATCGAAACATGGCTGGGCGATTGTACGACCGCATTAATGAAGTTCCCCAGGGCAGCGGCGACAACGATCGCCAGCCAAGCGACGCCTCCGCCAAGGACACGTCCCGCAAGAAAGCCGAAAATCGCGCCAAAGATCAGATTCGACGTGATGTGCCCGGCGTCCAAATGAAGCGTCAGCGCCGTGACGGTCCTCCACCACTCACCAGCCATGACGCGACCCGCTTGCATTCGACCGACCGATAGCCACTCCAAGCCATACGCCCACTGCGCCGCCAGAGTCGCGATCAAAAGGAGAATTCCCGCATAAACCAGGATGGCCGCGGCGGCACCCTGGTAGACCCGGACGCCATTGCTAGGTTCGCTCGGTTGTTCAGCGTTTTCGTGGCGATAGGCGTCGAGCTCTGCGGCCGCCATCGCCAGATCGTCACCTCGGACGACCAGAATCCACCACCCGTCCCGCTGAACTGTCTCAACAGGAATCCCGACCGCATCGAGTACCAGCCGCGACTCCAGCCACGCCTCCCGATGTCTCGTCGCGAATACCGTTTCGTATCCTGGGGCCGGTTCGTACATATCCCTATCCTGAGCACAACACGCCGATTGGGCACGCTATTGATATGATACGGGAGGACGGGGCGGTTCAGCTGCGGGGAGCGATGATGCACTTTCACCATTTCGCCTACGGATCAAACCTTTCGACCCGTCGGCTGCGGGCTCGCTGCCCGAGCGCGGTGCCGTTGGCCGTTGGCTACACCGGCGGCCGGCAGCTGCGGGATGATCTCGTTGAGCACGTCGGCGATGCGGCCGCCGAGCCCCGATTCGGCACCGGTGTAGCGGGCGGAGAAGTCGCCGCGATTCACGGCGTGCAATACCCGTAGCAGCTCCTGGGCGTCAATCGCGCCTGATTCGAGGTCCAGGGCGGTAGTGTCCGCAGCACCAGCGTCCGGCCGAGCCGATTGCACCTGGGCCTGCCGGCCCTTTTTCGCGTGCGTTTCTTTCGGCGCGTTCTTCTGCTTCTGTTCCGCAGACGTCTTCTCGTTCGTAGGCATGAATGTGAGGGTTGTTCGAACTGCTGGTGCACACGATTCCA
>CAYWXT010000297.1:0-6173 GCA_964462125.1 uncultured Pirellulaceae bacterium
GGAATCCAACACCGCCTTCCAAGTTCACCTGACCGGTGCCGCGTTCGGGGCTCTCTACTACTTCCGTCACTGGAATCTGCGGTGGCTCGATTTCGGCGGGCTCGCGGAGATTCCGTCTCGGATGCGACAGCGTTCGCGGCGAATGAAACTGAAGCTTCACGACCCGGATCGGAAACTCGCCCGCGACGAGGAGGACGCCGACCGGATCTTGGCCAAGATCTACGAGCAGGGGGAGGAGAGTCTGACGCCGGCCGAACGCCGGACGCTGGAACGCTACAGCCGCCGCAAGCGTGAGAAGCGCGAGGGGCCGTGAGTGCTGGCCAGCTAAGCTGCGCGGCGCTGGGCGTCTTGGACATAGAGATGTTCCCGCGTGGGGGGCATCACCGAGCGGCCTTTGGTGACGCGGTTCGATCCCACCGTTTGGAAGATGCGGGCGGTCCCGTCGGTCAGCGCCATGCAGACGCCGGCCAGATAGAGCAGCCACATGCGGTACTTTTGCTCGCCCACCAATTCAATGGCGGCCTCGCGGTTGGCCTCCAGTCGGCGTGCCCAGTGCTCACAGGTCAACCCGTAGTGGTCGCGCCACCCTTCCACGTCATGGACCTCGAATCCCGCCGACTCCATGCAATCGAGCACGTGCCCCTGGTGATCCAACTCACCGCCGGGAAAGATGTACTTGGTCAGCAGCCTGCGCTCTGGAGATTTGCGCCGAAACTCGCGGGGGCTGCGTTTGGCCGGGCGGGTGATGGCGTGGTTCAGGAATAAGCCTCCCGGTGCCAACACCGAGCGGACCTTGTGCATGTAGGCGGAGAGATTGGCGATCCCGACATGCTCCGCCATCCCGATCGAGGCGACCTTGTCGTACTGGCCCTGCAGGTCGTTGTAGTCGCACAGGTCGACCGCGACTCGGTCCTGCAACCCGCGGTGGGCAATGGTTTCCCGTGCGAGTTCCAGTTGTGCTTCGGACAAGGTGATCCCGTGGGCTTTTACGCCGTAATGTTCCGCCGCGTGACAGATGAGTGCTCCCCAGCCACAGCCGATGTCGAGCAGGCGGTCGCCCGGTTGAAGCTGCAGCTTGCGGCAACTGACGTCCAACTTGTTCCGCTGGGCCTGTTCCAGGCTCTCGTTCCAGTCCCGAAAGTAGGCACAGGAATAGACCATTTCGGGGTCGAGGAAGAGCTTGTAAAAATCGTTGCTGATGTCGTAGTGGAACTGGATGAAGTCGCGGTTGTCCGACGGCTTGCGGTTCCGACCGGTATCGTCGCCGCTGAAACGACAGCGACCGGCGAGGTTCATCTGGCGAGAGAAGGCGAACCCGAATGCCACGCGAGCCAGCAGCGTTTTTGAGAGCGATCGCGAACGCCGCCGAGCCCCTTTGACGCGCATCGTCCGCATGAACGAGACGAGGTCGGTGCCGTGGAAATCGAGATGCCCGTCGGCGTAATGACAGAGCAAATTATCCGCGGTCGGCCGGCGAATCAGCGATCCGATCACGCCGGGACCGGCGATCGAAAGTTCCACCCCGGGGGCCGGATCATGTCCCAACGGGACGAGCGACCCGTCCCATAGCCGCACCGAGACGCGGCTGTCGAGTTTTTCTGCCAACGCTTGGAGAAGCTCCTTGGCCAACGCGAGTTGCCGTGACGGACGATCGATGGTGCTGAACACGGCTGAACTCCGTCTCGGTGGGTGTTGGTCAAGGTGTCGCGTCGGACACGCTGTTGTGGTTCCCTCTTCCACGGCTTCGCGGGGGACTTCCGGAGTGACACTTAAATCAGGACTCGCCGCTCGGCGTCAACGCCAACCTTGAGGATGGCTCCGTAGGAGGCGATGGGGCGACTCATGCGCGGGTCGATCAGGACATGATTGTTGAAGGCGATCTTGATCTTGCGCACCAAAATCTGATGGATTGTGCCCAGGCCCTAACCTCAACACCCTCGATGGAAGGTGGATCTCGATGAATGCGTTGTCCCGTTGCCTTGCGGCGTCACTTGTCGGCCTCGTGATCCCGTTGTCGGTCGCCGCCAATCCTCCCCGGCTCGCCGTGGGCGAGAAGGTCCGGGACTTCGAGTTGCCGATCGTCGGGGGCGATGGCTACCTGAGCCTGAGTGACGAGGTCAAGGAGGGTCGGGTGGTCGTCGTCGTGTTGCGGGGCTACCCCGGTTACCAGTGTGGCATCTGCAATCGGCAGGTCGGATCGATGGTCAACCGTGCCCGAGCGTTGGCCCGCGCCGCCCATCGGGTCATCTTGATCTATCCCGGCGAGGGAGACTCCCTGCAGCGGCGGGCGGAGGAATTCATGGGGGCGCGACGGCTTCCCGACCCGCTGGTGATGGTTCGCGACGAGGGGATGCAGGTGATCACCGAGTGGGGACTGCGGTGGAACAAGCACCACGAGACCGCCTATCCGGCCACCTACGTGATCGATCCCGACGGCCGCGTCCAGTGGGTCAAGGTCAGCGAGTCCCATGCGGGCCGGAGTAACGTGGAGGAGATTCTCAAGGCGGTGCGGGAACGGTAGGCTTTAGAAACCTCAGGGGCTCGGCTCCTGGTTTCGCAGCCTACCGCTTTTTACAGGAAGACTCTTTGTCCTCTCGAATTCGGATCGTCGGGATCGGCGACGATGGTTTGGAAGGATTGACCGCTCAGGCGCGTCAATTGATCGAATCGGCGGACGTGCTGGTCGGCAACGCCTCCACGCTCGACAAAATCCCAGCCTCCGCGGCTCGGCGGGTCCCCGCCGATGGGGATCTGGAGACGCTCAGTGAGACGATCCGCGGCATCCAAGATCAGCAGACGGTCGTGTTGACCGGCGGCGATCCGCTGTTCTACGGCATCGCTCGTTATCTCACCGACACTCTCGGCAAGGAACGTTTCGAAGTCGTTCCCCATGTCAGCAGCATGCAACTGGCCTTTGCCCGGGTGAAGGAGAGTTGGGACGACGCCTACCTGTCGAATCTCGCCACCCAGCCGCTCGATCGCGTTGTTGATAACGTCCGCACCGCCGAGCGGGTTGGGCTGTTCACCACCCAGACAATTCCACCGTCGATGGTCGCCGAAGCGCTGCTCGACCGGCGGATCGACTATTTCACTGCCTACGTTTGCGAGAATTTGGGGACGCCTGACGAAACGGTCACGCAAGGCGACCTGGACTCGATCCGCAAGCAATCCTTTTCATCACTGAACGTGATGGTGTTGGTTCGCCACCAGGGTGCTGCAGACCGGCCCAGTGGCACGGACCGCCGGCGACTGTTCGGCAACCCGGATGACGTGTTCCTGCAATCACGTCCCAAACGGGGGTTGCTGACGCCGCAGGAGGTCCGCTGCATCGCGCTGGGGGAACTCGACCTGATGCCCGAAAGCGTCGTTTGGGACGTCGGTGCCGGCAGCGGCTCCCTGGCGATCGAGGCGGCTTCGATCGCCAACCGCGGGAAAGTGTTCGCGATCGAGATGGACGCCGAGGACTACGGTTTGATGCTGGAGAACGCCAAACTGTTTGACGTCCCCACCTTGGTTCCAGTGCACGGCCAAGCCCCGGAAGCTTGGGGGTCGCTCCCCGATCCCGACGCGATTTTCGTTGGCGGGAGCGGCCGGATGGTGCCGGAATTGGTCGCTGCCGCCATCGAGCGGCTGACCCAAGGGGGGCGGATCGTTGTGAATGTCTCCAGCCCCGAAAGCCTGGTCGCGGTGCAAGCAAGCATTGACGCGGGGGGTCTGCGGAGCGAGGTGCGGATGATCAACATCGCGCGGAGCCAGCACCAACTCGACCGTGTCCGACTCGAATCGCTCAATCCGACGTTCCTGGTCCTAGGGCGGCGTGCCTAGGCTCTGACGGACATCCCTGAGCCACATAGCTTCATCCACGTTCTCAGACAGAGCCTCTAGGATCGGCTTGAAAAGCCAGACGGATAGCTGGGGAAGGCCACTCTCCTTTTCCGCGGGCTCGGCGGTCTCGATCCCACCGCCGCCGCTCGGTTATGCTGGAGTGTGCCGGAGGTGGATGCGGGTCGCAGGACCGGCTGGCCATTTCCTGGTGGACAGCCCGCGATGCCAACTCGCCGCGGCTGGCCCGACTCTTCACCCAAGTTCCCTTTATCAACCGTCGCCTAGGGAGGCATTTTATCATGCAGTTCCGTTATATGACTCTGGCCGCGATTTTCAGTGGGTTCGCGCTGCCCGCCCTGGCGGCGGAGTCGCTGACGCTTGATGCGGAAAATTCCAAGATCGAGTTTGTCGGCGCCAAGTCGGACGGCAATCACGACGGAGGTTTCAAGAAGTTCAAGGCTGCCGCCGTGGCCGACTTTGAAGAGCCGGCCAACAGTTCGCTGAAGATCGATATCGATGCGACGAGCCTCTGGTCGGACAATGCAAAGCTGACCAACCATCTGAAGAACCCCGACTTTTTTGACGTCCGCAAGTACCCGACGATCACCTTTGAGTCGACCGAGATCATTCCGGGAGAGGAAGGAAAAGCGACGATTGCTGGGAAAATGACGATGCTGGACAAGACAGTTCAAGTCGCGATTCCGGTGACGGCCGAAGCCGACGAGGAGCAACTGACATTGACAGGTTCCTTCTCGATCGATCGCACCAAGTGGGGCATGAATTACGGGGAGGGGAAGATCGACGATGAGGTCAAGGTCGAGACGCGGCTCGTCTTTAAGCGGTAACGGAACGACCTTTGACGATCGATTTAACCGTTGCGCTGTGGTGCCTGTTTGGCCCCGCGGGCATCGCCCTTCTGACAGTAATGGCGATCCGGGGGCTCGCCGAGCGTCGGTCGGTTGCCGGTGGTGGTCCGAGAACGTCACCTGAAGGTTCGTTGGCACAAGCGTATCCAGGCTCCACCGCGGCGTCGGCCGGCGCCGCGGTCGCTTGGTGGCTGGCCACGACCGTTGCCTTGACCGGTCGTCAAGGTTGGCAGTGGTGGCCGGAAGATGCTTGGCGTCAGCCGGTCTGGTCAATTTTGGCGTTTGGAATCGTGCTCGCGGCGACCACCAGTTCAGGTCGTGAAAGCGGCGGTGATCGGTGGGTCATTGCGGCCGTCTTGGCGAGTTTGGTCGCGTTTTTCACGATGCCCAGCGGTGACGCCTGGAGTGATGTCCTGCCGCTGCATCGTGCCTGGATGACGGCGGTCACGGTCAGCTGCTTGGTCAATGCCTGGTCGATCGATCGGATTTCCCGCTCCGGGGCAAGCCGGTGGGCCTTGTGGGTCGTTTTGGCGGGGCTCGCCGGCCCGATGCTGTTGGCGGCCGCGACGTACGGGGCGCTTGCCGAATGGATGTTGGCAGCGCTGGCCGCCACCTTCGTACTGGCCATCGCCGCATCGTTGAATGTCTCCTCCGCGGTGGCTTCCGCCTATCCGGCGTTGGCCACGTCGGCATCGGTCACTGCCTCGGCGCGGTTCTACAGTTACGAAGATCATCCCGGGTGGGTTTTCGCGTTGATCCTGTTTCTGCCGACCCTGATCGCGGCGATTGATCGACCGCTACGGTCGCAATCGGGCTGGCGACGCGTGATCGTTGCCGGTTGCGTCGCCGCCGCGTTGGTAGCGGTCATCGCCTGGATGGTGTTGTTGCATCAACCGGAGGAGACATGGTGAACCGAGTCCAAGTCGTGCTGGAGGGTATCGCTGATCTGGACCGAGTAGCCTTCGCCGTCGGGTTCGATCGAGCGGAGGGGGTCGGGGAACTGGCTCAGTTCCTTGGCCGCATGGTCTCGTGCCGCGGCGAGGGTGACGCGACCCTCCGGTAGCACATTCCCATCGCGGATCACCGGTTGCAATAGCGGCTCCCCGTCCGACGCTTCGGAAAACCGGGCGATCACGTCGTGCGACAGGCGTCCTGCCTGGCGATGGCGAAAGACCTGCTTCCGGCCGGGATAGATTTTCTTGCCGGTCGAAAGCTTCGTTCTCCCTTTTCCGGCAAACTCGACCAGCTTGTAGGCGAAATCGAGATCGGGCACATCGGAACTGACCGCCATCCGGGTTCCCACCCCAAACCCGTCGATCGGGGCGCTGCGGGCGAGCAGGCTCGCAATTTTGTGTTCATCGAGACCACTGGAGGCGATGATCCGGAGCTCCTTCAGGCCGGCAGCGTCAAGTCGTCGTCGGGCTTCGTGCGCCAATTCGCCGAGGTCGCCTGAATCGAGTCGGATCGCGCGGAGCTCCTTTC
>CAYWXT010000298.1:0-6156 GCA_964462125.1 uncultured Pirellulaceae bacterium
CGCGACAAATACATCGCTAACATCCGCGGTTCGGTGATCGTTCGGGTTTGCACCGCCGCCCGCAACGCCCGGTCCTCCAACTCGAATGCTTCGCAAACCGCCCGCTCGATCGCTGCCAAGGTCACAATCGGGGCCTGAGAGCGGAGCATCTCGCCCCCATACTGCCGGATCTCGTCCATGGTCGGCATCCGGCGGTGCATCCGCTGCAGCGTGCCGACCAGGTTCACGATGCCGCTGAGCATCCGCCCGTCGCCCCCAAGCATCCCGTTGATCTCGGCAATCACCTCCTCCGGCCACGGCAGCAGGCAGCGCTGATCGATCAGGCGCCGCAGCAGCGTTTCCCGCGTCGCCGAGGCGAGCGGCCGCAAGGGACAGACCAGCCCCGCCGACATCCGCCCGGCCAGCTCCTTGGTCAACCCGGAGATCTCGGTCGGTGAACGATCGGCGGTGAACACCAGCGGCCGTCCCGCCGCGGCCAAGGTGTCGATGGTGTAGAGCATCTCGCGGAGCGTCGCTTTCTTCGCTGCCAGAAACTGCACGTCATCGATCAGCAAGGCGTCCACATCGCGGTAACGGCGGCGGAACGCCGGCAGTCCGCTCGACCCGACCGATTTGATGAAGTCGTTGGTGAATTGTTCGGCCGAAAGCTGGATCACCCGCCGCATCCGCTGGCCACGACGAAAACGGTCCGCGAGCGCCGTCATCAAGTGCGTCTTGCCGACACCGCTGTTGCCGACCAACAACAGCGGAGCGGCAACCCCGGGATCCTGGCAGCACATCTTCGCAGCGGTCAGCGCCAGCTCGTTTCCGTCACCGGCGATGAAGGTTTCGAAAGTCATCGTCGGCCGCGCAACCCCGGCAGCCGGCGGTTCCTCCGGACGCCGCTGGGGCGCCGTTGCCGGTCCTCCGTCCGCGGCGCCGCGCCGCGCCCCCCGGGCACCGGCTGGCGGCGCGTCACCGGCTGGCACTGCGGCAATCTCTGGCGATACGCCAAGTTCCGGTGCACTGGCGAAGGTGGAGAGCGGGGCAAGTTTCGGTGTGGAGGAACTGCCCTTCGCCGCCTTGTCAATTCGGCCCATCGGCGGCCGTTGTCCAGCCGGTTGGGGCGCCCCTTCGGGCGATCCGCAACGCGTTTCGGAAACCGTCGGCATCAGTGTCACGCGAACATCGACCAGGCCCGCGCCCACCTGTGCCGCTGCCCCCCGCAATTCGCGCATGAAATGCTGGCGCATCCGGTCCAACGCAAACTGGCCGCGGACCTTGACGACAACGTGGCGCCCGGATGTTCCGTCGCTCGATTGACCGTCAAGCGTGAAGCTGACCCCGCGCGTGAACCACATTCGAAAACGGTCGGCACCGATTCGCTGTTTCAACGCTTCCTTGAAAAATTCGACGACGGCCGTGTCGTCGGTGCAGCCTTGCGGTGCGGACATACCGTTAGCGCAATCCTCCTTCATGGATGTTTCGCGAAACGTACCAAGGTCCCACGGGAATGGGTCCCACGGGAATGGGTCCCACGGGAATGCGGATCGGACAGCCGTAGCGTTGGCGATGAGTTGTGACCAACCTAGCTCCGCCGGGCGGCAACATTACCTCCCCGCATCCCTTCGGTCCACCGCGGCAAGCGTCGCTCGCCCGGGTGAGAGGGGAGATTCTAGGATTGCTAGCATTCAAGTCAAACGTTCTCTCGAAACTTCGTTGCCGGCCTCGCCGAGGCGGCTGCGATGGGCGACTGCCGCCTAGGAAACGGCAAGCATTCGCCACCCTTGGCAACTTCGGGATGGGTTCGGCGGAGGATCGCTGGCAGGTTGGAACCCCGGTGGAAAATCTGTCGGGAACACCCGCCCGGCAACTGCCTCCTCGCCGAGCCCTGATCCTAAACGTTGACGGGGCCACCAGTTACCGACGTCGTGTGGAGCGACTTGGCAAACACGGTCTCACGCATCATCGGTCGAAACCCGAACTCGCGGTACCGTTTCCTCGCCGGCTCGTTCTTTTCATCGACCGCCAAGATCAGCCGCCTCGCCCCCGCAGCTGCCGAACGCCGCACCGCTTCGGCGACAAGGGTCCCCGCCAACCCGTGACCGCGAGCCTCTGGGACCAACCCCATGTAGACGAGCTCCGCCACAAAGCTCTCGCCAACCCCATCGGCGCCGGCCGTTCGGTGGCGGGCCAGAATCAACACACCGCGATCTGACTCGCCGATCGAGCGGTCGGACCCGCGGAGCAAGTACCACCCCCGGGGGTCGAACGTGTCGGCTTCCCGGTAACCGGCGATGATTTGCCGGGCCGAACGGAACCGGCTCAGTTCAGGGCAGTCCAATGTGCCGCCATAGGTCTGCTCCACCACCCGGGTCAGCCTCTCCAGCTGAGAATCGGCATCCCAGTTCAAGGGAACTAGGTCCGCCGCAGGAGCCGACCCAGGGAGAGGACTCGTCAGCGTGGGGGAGGATGGAGAAAGCTCGAGCGTTTGGTACTCCAACGTTCCCAAAGCTTGCATTCCCAACTGCTCCGCCCACCAAGGTGTCCGCACCGATTCGTCCCCCCTCCCCAATTTCGCCTGCGAAGATGCCCCGGACTGGCAGTTTGGGTTGAATGGCGGGATTGAGTGGTCCGCGGCGGTTGATGCCGGCGGCGCAACGGGGTCGGTTGCCCACTGGAGAAACCGCGTGCCGGCTTCGCGAAGCACACGGTCGGTGCGGTCCGCCAACAGCCGCATGATTGTCTCTTTTTGATCTGCGGCGGCCCGTTCGAACTTTTCGGTCAAAGCGGCCAGCAGCAAGGTTGCGGTGTCAGTCCCGGGTTGGTCCAAGGCGACGCTGACCGCGGCGATATCAGCCGGCTTGGACGTTGTTTTCTCGGTGACCACGATCGCGAACAGTTGCTCGGTCGACCCGCGATCCAGGGTGGCACGAATTTGGTCCACGACGATCTGGGCGCGAGCGTTCGACAGGTGCCGAATCGCGGTCGGAAGCAGGGACGGGAGTTCCGCGAGCGGCAAACGCGTCGCGCGAAGGTGCTGAGACTGCGACATGACCACTCGTTCGGTTGGATCCAAGACCGGCTCACCCTATCATGAACGGGATCGGTCGACGACATCGCTCGCTTGAGGTCAAGGCTCATGTCTGGATCCCACTACCCAACAGCAACGAAACGCACTCCCTTGCCCACGGCTCGCATTGTTTTCGCGATCGGGGTGGCCGCAGCCTTGCTGGTATCGTCGAGCCCGGAGGCGAGCGCACAGCGGATCCTGGAGCGACTGGAGTCCCGCCTCCGGTCACAGCTGGATCCCCTTCGGGTCGAGCCGCCGGCACCGCGGCAGGATCGCCGAGACGGGGACGAACGATTCGGGGAAGTTCCAGCCGGAGAACGCGACCGGTCATCGGGACCTCCCACGCTCGGAATCGAAGCGAGGAGGTCGGTGGAGACGATTGCCGGCGTCCAAGTGCTCCGGTTCGTTCCCCAATCGATGGCAGACGAAGCCGGGTTGCGTGCGGGCGATCTGATCATCTCGATCAATGGAGCGCCAACGCCCACCATCGTCGCGATCGGCCGAACGTTGCGACAGCTGGACAACGGCGATTCGGTCACCATGGGTGTCGTCCGCCAGGGCCGGTTTCTCCAACTGGAAGTTCCCCTGGTCGGATCGGCCCAGAGGCAACCCTCCGAACGGCAAAGACCCTCCGAACGGCAAAGAATCGCACCACTGCCGGACGGCCAAAGTCCCGAACGCGTTCCACCGGGCGCTGCCGAGCCTCCCGCTCCCGGCCCAGTGGCGCCCTCGGACGAGGCCGCGACGCCCCCGGGTGAGGCAGATTCGACCCAGTTGGGCGTCGAGGTGGTCGATGGAGAGGAATCCCGTGGGGCGGTCGTGACTGAGGTTTCCCCGCAGTCCCCAGCGGAACGGGCGGGCATTCAAGTCGACGACCGCATCGTCGCCGTTGAGGGCCGCGTGGTCCGAGGCGCAAGGGATTTACGAGACGAGATCACCCGTTTCCAACCCGGGCGCCCCGTTGCGCTCCAAGTGGTTCGGGGCGAACAGTTGCTCGAACTCGAATCGACACTCGCCAGTCCCGATAGTCCTGATAGTCCCGGCGGCTCCGATCCCGACCGGTCAGCTCCAACGCCGGATGGCTCCCCAGCCGACACGGACCAGGCAGAGGATCGCTCCGATTCGATCATCAAGGGCCTCGGTTCGTTGGTGGGCGATTTCCTGAAGGGAGACCAATCCGAATCGAAACCGGTGGCCGAGGAGGAACAAGACGATGCCCCGGAGAACGACGCCGACCGCGATGAACCCGCCCGGTCGACGAGCGACGAGTTGCCGCCACCGGCCAACGAAGCGCCAAAGCCGGAATCGTAAACACCGCCGTTCAGTGCCGGGCGTGCCATTCCGGTTGGCTGTATCGCTCGGCCTTGAGCCGCTCCATTTCCCCGCGCAACGAAGCGTCGATCCCGCAGCACTGGCAATCGATTCCCATTTCCGTTGCCAGGTCCCGCTTCAATCGGTCGGGCGTCAGCGGCGCGTTGGCGATGAATTCACGATGAGACCGACCACGGCGATACTCCGGCTGCCGCGGGGCACGGTCAAGACACCGCGTGATCAGGGCCAGGTCCGCGTCGTACAAAAATGTGCCGTGGTACAGCAGGTGCCGGCGTGCGATCCGCAAACTGTTTCCGGAAAACTTGCGGTCGTTCCAGGTCAGATCGCAAGTCCCCTCAAACCGCACCCCGGCAAGCTGTTTGCCGGCAGCGGCCAACAGCCGTTGCATGACGAAGCGGTGGGCCACGTCGATCTTGCGCAGCTGCGGTCGCCGGTCGAGGCTCAATACCAAGGTGTACATCAAACATCCCGGCCCCCCCACGATCGCCGCCCCTCCGCTGCAGCGACGCAGCACCGGCACGCCAGCCGCCATGCAAGCAGCCGCGTCGACCTCAGCTGCGATCTTCGATGAGCGTCCAAGCACCGCGACCGGCTGCGCAAAGTGCCACACGCGGAGCCATTCCGTCGCGCCGACGTTCACTCCGTCCGCGGCGTCGTCGGCCTGGACCAGCAGCGCTTCTTCCAGGGCCAACTCGTCTTCGGGCGGCATGGGGGGGGTATTCAGCTGTCGCATCACTTGGCCGCGGCCTCAATCCGCCCGCAAGGAACTGAGCAGCGGCAGGTTCAACACACGGCGGACGGCGAGCAAGCCGGCCAACATGCCGAACAGGATGACCCCGGCGACAATTCCAAGCGGCTCCACGATCGGTGGCCGAACCGCATGCGCCACGGCATAGGGCAACACGGCCAACACGGCGCAGAGAACACCGCAGCCGATGCCCGCGAGCAACAGCGCCCCGGTTTCTCCGAGGACCAGCGTGGCCAATCGCCCGCGCGTGAATCCGATCGCCCGCATCACGGCCAATTCACGCCGCCGCTCCAGCACACCTCGCATCTGGGCCACCGCAAGCCCGACCGTCCCCAGCAACAGGCCGAGCGCCCCCAAGCTTTGAAAGGTCCTCAAATAGGTGTTCTGCACCGCCAGCAACGAAGAGAGAACCGCACGCGTCTCGCGAACGTCCATGCCGACATCGCCGAGCCGGTTCTCCAACACCGAACGCTGCGCCGTCAAATCTTCGTCACCGCCGCCGAGTAGGAAAAACCGGTAGCCATTGATCGCTGCAAAGGTCCTTTCAAAGTTGGCTTCACCAATCATCAGCTGGCCCTGCAACATCGAGTTCAACAGCAGCCCGACCACGCGGAAGTGAATCGGTTTTCCCCGTTCGTACTCAAACGCCCGTGTCTCGCCAATTCCTTCACGCATCTGCAGACTCCACATCGCGGTGTTCTGGTCGATGATCATCGGAATCGGGTCCTCCGCCGTTCCCGCCGCCGGCTCCTCAAGCAAGTCCCAGGGGGTCGATCCCGGCGGCAGCGGCGCGGTGGCGGCCCACTCAAACCCGGGAAACGGTTCGGACCGCGCTGCGGCGTTCTCAGACACTGCCGATGTCCCGTCCCCTGTCGTCGACTCGTCCCCTGTCGTCGACTCCTGAATCGTGGATTGAGTTCCGGAATGGAACAGCTCGTCGAAGCTCGCCGGCACCCCCAGCACCGTCGGTTGACTCGCCTGGTACAGGTTGTTGCAACTGGCGTCCTGCCCCGGGCGCAAGCGG
>CAYWXT010000299.1:0-6007 GCA_964462125.1 uncultured Pirellulaceae bacterium
CAACGAGTAGTTTTGAAAAACCAACCCCCGTTCCGCTCCGGGGTCGTGAATCACTTCCCCGTCGAACATGATCTCACCGCAATCGGGTTTGATCAGTCCGGCGAGCAACCGCATCAGCGTCGTCTTGCCGCTGCCGGAGAAACCGACCACGGCGAGAAACTCCCCCTCACAGACGCTTAGATCGATATCGCGCAGCACCTGTACGCGGGTCGCGCCGCGGCCGAAACCTTTGCATATGCCCTGCATCTCGATCATCGGCGGCGACGGCCGATCATCGACGCGCGGCCGGACCAAGGGTTTATCGAGAATCGCGATACTCATAACAGTTCCTGTACGTGATCGTGTTGGTGACGGATCAGGCAGGCGCAGTGTTGCCGAAGCTGACGAGGTTACGAAGACAAATCATGATGCGGTCGAGAAACAAGCCGATCAGGCCGATCACGATCACACTGAATGCGATTCGGGCATAGGTCATGCTGCTGCCGTTTTGATACTCGTCCCAGATAAACTTTCCGAGTCCCGGGTTTTGGGCGAGCATGTCTGCAGCAATCAACACCATCCATCCGACTCCCAAGCTGATCCGCATGCCTGCGAACATCAGCGGCAGGCTTGCCGGCAGAATGATTTTGAAGAGCTGTTGCGACCAGGAAAGTTTCAACACTTTTGCGACGTTGATGTAATCCTCGTCGACGCTCGCGACACCGAGCGTCGTGTTCACCAGCGTCGGCCAGAGAGAACAGAGGCAGACGGTCACTGCCGAGATCAGGAAGGCCTTTTCGAACATCGGGTTCTCGCCGCCGGGACCACTGTAAGCCCAGATGATCACCAGGCCTGCCAAGGGGAGCCAGGCAAGGGGGCTGACCGGCTTGAAAACTTGAATCAACGGCGTCAGGGCCGCATTGAACCAGGGATTCATTCCGCACATCAGGCCGACAGGAACCGCGATCAGCGTTGCGATTCCAAACCCGAAAAAGACCGTCATCAAACTCGTGACGATCTGGTCGACAAACGTTGGGGCGCTGGAGGACTGATAGTTGGCCGCGAGGAGCGCCTGCTTGCGCAGTGCCTCGGCGTTGTCCAAAAGTGGTTGACGCTGCTGAGCCGATACGGTCTCTGCCCGCGCCTCGATCGCCTTGGCTTGTGCCGCCCACTGCACCGCCTGCTTGAATTTGGCTTCCTGTCGCTCATGGTCTTGAGCCTTTTGCTCGCGGTGCATTGCGAACAGTTCTTGTCCTGCCGCCCAGGTCGAGGAGGGGCCGGGCAGCTGCATGCTGTCGGTCACCACGGTCTTGGCAGCGAGCGACCAGCCGATCAAAAAGACCGCAATCGCAGCCCCAGGGATCAAGACGAATTTGGCGATTCCCCGCAACTGTTCCCGCGGGTCTTCCCCGGCAAGCAGCCGGACAAAGGGTTCCAAAATCGGAAGTCCGGCAACGCGACAGAACCGCAATGCGTTTCCACGCCAATTGATCATGATGGAACTTTGAGGGTGAAGGCTCACTGGGTCGCCAATGAAAGGGGGTCGCGATTGCCAATCTCGAACTGGTGCAAATATCCGATCGGGTCGCGCCCGTCGTAGCGATTGCTGTCAATGAACTTCGAGGTAACTTCGCGGTAGCCGTCGTAGTCGGGGGGCGGAATTTCGTTGGGATCGAGTTTGCCCTCGGAGATCAGTCGTTCCGCGGCCTGGCGGTAGATCGCCGGTTGATAGATTTTTCGCGCTGTCTCCTCATACCAACTCGCCGGCTTCGCTTCGGTGATCTGGCCCCAGCGGCGCATTTGGGTCAGAAACCAAACGCAATCGCTGTAGTGGGGATACGTGGCGTCGTATTTGAAGAAGACATTGAAGTCGGGCATCGGTTGTACGTCGGTCTCCTGGAACGCGAACGTGCCGGTCATGCTGCTGGCGATCACCCCTTCGTCGGCACCGACGTAATCCCTGTGGCTGAGGATCTTCGCGGCCTCGCCGCGGTTGACCAGATTCCCTTCGGCGTCGGTCTCATCGAGCCATTTACAGGCCCGGATCAGCGCCTTGATCAACGCCACGTGTGTGTTGGAATGACGCTCCGCCCACTCCTGGGAAACCCCGAACACCTTCTCGGGGTTGTTCTTCCAAATCTCACGGTTCGTCGCGACCGGAACACCGATCCCCTTGGCCACGGCTTGCTGGTTCCATGGCTCGCCGACGCAGTAGCCGTGAATCGTTCCCGCTTCCAACGTCGCCGGCATCTGGGGTGGCGGGGTGACCGACAACAGCACGTCGGCGCCGGCCGTTCCGGTAATGTCCTGCGCCGTGTACCTTCCTGGATCGATCCCCGCCGCCGCCAGCCAATAGCGGACCTCGTAATTGTGGGTGCTGACGGGGAAAACCATTCCCATGTGGAACTCTTTTCCCTGCTGGCTGAATCGGTCCACGATCGGCTTGAGGGCCGCGGCGGAGATCGGGTGCGGGGGTTGTGGCGATTGCAGACCAGGATCGTTCTCCTGCATCTCGGCCCAGATGTCGTTGCTGACCGTGATCGCGTTGCCGTTGTAGTCAAGGCTGTAGGCGGTCACGACGTGTGCCTTGGTCCCAAAACCGATCGTTGCGCCGATCGGCTGGCCAGCAAGCATTTGTGCGCCGTCCAGTTGGCCGTCAATCACACGATCGAAAAGCACCTTCCAGTTGGACTGCGCCTCCACCTCGACGTTCAAGCCCTCGTCGTCGAAATAACCGTTCTCCCTGGCAATCACCAGCGGCGCACAATCGGTCAACTTGATGAACCCGAGCTTGAGGCGTCGTTTTTCCAAGTCCAGGCGTTGCAAGGGTGCCGTGACACTGTCGATCGCGACATCGGTCGATGCCGCCGCTATCTCGAGTTCCTCCAGTGTCACCCGCGACTCCCCGCAGCCGAGCAACCAAGTCAGGAGGCAGGCCAGGACCACGAAGGCTCCCCTCTGCGCCCAATGACCGGGTAGCGCGAAGCGAGAAGAAAGCGTTTCGGTCCCAATGGGATAGCGATGCGACACGACAATGGACTCGGGATCGAAGCAGGGGCGATCAGTGGTTCACGTTTGGAACCACCACTGGCCTGAACGGTTTGCACCCTCCGTGCCAATGCCGATTGGAGGAAACGGTCCGACGCTGCTGGGGCTCCTTGACTGGCGTTGAATGCTCGTTGCGGTAGCGCATCGCCCCCTTGCGGCTCACGTGACTTCCCACAACCCGGTCCTGACGAACGATCCGCGGGGCTGGAGCCTGCTTATGCCTTGAGCAACTGCTGAGGAGGCGGGCAGCTGGTGTTGAGCCGTTGCGGTTGACCTGACCGGTCGGCCGGTTTCTTTACCGCCGGACTCGGACGACAGTTGAGCCTGCGTAGCCGCCGCGGCGCCTGGGAACCGACGGTATGGCTGTGGTACGACTGGGCGTCCGGCGGCGATGACGTACCGTCGGCCCGCGGCGACGACAGCTTCGACCACCTGTTCCCGCTGGCGCACCGCTACAACGGGTTCATGGATCTGTTTGGGCGCCGCAACTTGAATGACGTGAATGCCCAGTTCATCACGCCGCTGTTGGGCGAGAGAATTTCACTCTTGCTCTGGTACCATTACTTCTTTCTGGACGAAAAGACGTCCCCCTACGGCGTGACCATGGCGCCGTTCAATCCGGACAATGCTGCCGGCGACCGGGAGCTCGGTCACGAGATCGACGTGTTGTTTTCGATCGCGATCAACCCGCGGCATTCAGCCCTGGCCGGCTACTCCTACTTCAACGCGGGCGAGTACTTTGCCACCACCGGCGGCATTCCCAACAGCGACCCTGACCGGGCGAGCACCGACGCCCACTTCCTCTATTTTCAATACCAGATGCGGTTTTAACGGCGGGTGATAGCTGCGGCGGGTCTGCCGGGCAATCAACGACGCGATGAAGCGGGTCGAGGCGGAGAACGAGGAGCTCAAGGGTGTTTTGCCGAAGACCTATACAAAGATCGAGAACTCGACGCTCGTCTCGCTGTTGAAGAACTTTTCACAGATTGCCGTCGATGACGAAGGTGACAAGTTCGGGAAGATCTACGAGTACTTCCTGGGCAACTTCGCCCGCGCCGAAGGGCAGCGGGGCGGCGAATTCTTCACACCAACGTCGCTGGTCACTGTCCGAGACTGCCGGACGCTACAGCTACTTTTTTCAGGGCATCGATCGGTACGACCGCTTGCGGGAGCCGGGAAGCCCGCTGCCCAAGCTGCTGGTCGTCTTGATGCTGCCCTCCGACCCCACTCAGTGGCTGACATTGGACGAAGATCGCTTGATTTCTCGCCGTTGTGCCTATTGGGTGTCGCTCCAGGGGGCTCCGGCAAGCGATAATAGCTCGGGCCAAACGATCGCCATCCCCCGCTCACAAGTTCTGTCCGTCGACGGGCTCCGATCCATAGCCCTTACGTTGTCGCGCCAGGAGGACTTGACCTATGCCGCTTGACATCTCCGCCGACTCCCACGCCGGAATCACTCCATCCGATGTACGCTGGTACGCGATCGGGCGCGGCTGGAAGAGCCTCTCGTCGCAGAACCCCGCCGTCGCGATTTACTACAAACCTGAGACGGACCTGCAGATCCAGGTGCCGCAACAAGGAAGCGACCGCGACGTAGCACTGATGGTGGCAGAGGTGCTGCGCAAGCTGTCACAGGCCGAACATCGCCAACCCGAAGAGATCAGCCAGGACCTCAGGCACCCGTTTGCGGACGCTTTTCGCCTTCGCGTCAAGTCGCGGTTGGCCGATGCGGGAACGCTACCGCTGACGGAGGGGCTCCAGTTGTTCGAGGGCGGGCGGAAGCTGTTGATTTCGGCAGCTTGCTCAGCCGTCATGCCACAGGCGTTTTACCCTCGCAAGTCGCTGAAACCCGTCGAGGACTTCATCAAGAAGTGCCAGGTGGGCCAGACGACGATCGGAAGCTACGTCGCGTGCATTCTGTGTCCGCCGCTAGCTCCCACCTCGCCAGCGCTGCTTGACGATTTGGACGAACCGCCTCCGTTCGAACGACAGGTGACGCAGACTCTGATGTCAGGGCTGGCGATCCTGAGTGAATCGGCGCAGTCCGGCGATCCGTCATTGATCGAGAAGGGCGTCGGTAAAGGCGTGAGTGCTGATTTATGCGACGCATTGTCCAGCATCACTCCGCCGGAGGAAGATTCGGTTCTGCAGCTTGAACTATCTTGGTCTCCGGTGCATCCACAAAGATCGGAACCTGGCCCCAGCATGGCGCGGTTTGCGGCGCCCGATTTAGGCTTCATCCAGACCGCGGGGAAAAGGCTTCGTGAGCGCACGGTTCGGGACGATACGATCGAAGGCGGCATTGTTTCGCTGCGTGAGCAGCCAATGCTGATGAAGGACCTGGGCAGGACCGTGGAAATCCGCGCCCGCGTCGACGGGAGGTGGGCTACCGTACGATTCGCACTTGATGAAGACCAGTATCATCTGGCATGCGATGCGTATCGCGACAAAAGGCACGTACGCATCACAGGAACGCTGCGCCGGGATGCACAAGCGAAATTCTACGAGGCGAGAGACATCAGATCATTCGAGGTGCTTCCATAGCCACGCCCCATGACCAACGACTATTCCGAAGACACGCTGGTTGAACAACCGGCGATCGAACTTTTTGCTCAGCTTGACTATGAGACCGCAAACTGCTTCCGTGAACAATTCGGTGCGGTCGACAGTACCTACGGCCGGGAGACCCCCGAGGAAGTCATTCTCCCGAAAAGGCTGCGGCAGGCACTGGAGAAGCTAAACCAAGGTATGCAACGGGACGCAATCGATTTGGTCGAGAATTTTTCATTGTTCGACGAGTCTCGCGGCGGTCTGGCCAAAATCGTCGCCAAGAACCACCAGTTTCTGGGCGTCAACAACGCGGTCTCTGCACTGGAGCAGATCAAGGAGAACCAGGGGCGGCTGGGAGTCTTCTGGCACACTCAGGGAAGCGGCAAGAGCTTTTCGATGGCATTCTTCTCGCAAAAGATCCTGCGCAAGT
>CAYWXT010000300.1:0-5859 GCA_964462125.1 uncultured Pirellulaceae bacterium
GGCCGCACGTCGCGAAAGGCGATGTTCGCCTCGATCGTGTAGCCCTCCCACTCCTTGGTAATCGTCCAGCCGGGCTTCACCTCGTGCAGCACCATCTGGTACCGCCGCTTCTCCGGCGCCGCGACAACCGGCTCAAACCCCGCTTCTTGCAGCCGGTAATACGGATACATCGTATCGAGCGTCTCGGTCGCATCCCCAATGACAATGAGAACCTTGTCAGGCATGATGAATCACTTGAGAAACAGGAATCGGAGTCAACGGCGCACAACGTGAGCTGCTTTTGCGAGAAGCATGGCGCGAGCGTCCCCGTTTCGCAACCAGGTCACAGCGCCGTCCCCAGGGAACGGATCCCCCGGGGACGATGGGAATGGATTCAACCGTTGGCGTTGGTCCGCTGCCACCGCGGCGCGGGCGGGGAACAGTTTGCAATCGAGCCGCGCACCGGCCACGCTGTTCTTCGATTGAGCGGGAAAAAAGTGTCCGGTACCTTTTGTGCAATGCACCCGGAGGGCGAGTCCCCCGCAAAAGGTACCGGACACTTTTTTCCCGCACGACCCTAACGCAATATCGTGGCCGACACAGATTCAGTCCATCGACGTCCGCTCCGCTTTGCAACCCTAACGGACGCGATTGCAGAGGCGGAATCGCTTGCATCCGGCGAGGTGCAAACGACCGGCGAGTATTCGTTCGGCCAGATCCTAGAGCATTTGGCACGGGCGATCGACATTGTCACGGGCGAGCGTCCCGGCCCGAAGATCGCCCCACCGATTCGCTGGGCTGCTCGCTTGATTCGCTCGCGGGTCATCCACCGGCCGATGAATCCGGGGTTCCGACTGCCGCGCCGAGCCCAACCGATCTTCTGGCCCGAGGAGGCCATCGACGTGCAAACGGGACTCACGCATCTAACAGCGGCAGTGGATCGGTTTTATCTGAAAGAACCACTCGGGCCCCACCCGATCTTCGGCAATCTCAGCCGTGCTCAGCATGAACAGCTGCAATGCCGCCACTGCGAATTGCATTTGAGCTTCGTTTGTCCGTCGTCCGCGCCGTGACAGCGGTGGTGTCACGGCGGTCACCATACGGATCAACTCCCAATTCGCTGCAGGGAATCGCCCTTGCGCTGTGGAGGCGGAGGCCGGACACGCTAACCGGGCCCAGGCTCTGACCGGGCCCAGACTCTGCCCCCGTTATCCCCCCTTTAAAGTATCAATCCACCCCCTCTTGATATTGATTCTTCCAGGGGGGAAACTGAATGACCGTTCACTAATGCAAGAAGGGTCGCAGAGAAGGGCAGAGCGATGCGCAGAGATGGGATTACGTTGGTTGAAGTGTCGGTGGTGATCGCGATCATCGCGGTCTTGCTCGGGCTGTTGCTGCCAGGGGTCCAGGCGGCCCGGGAAGCGGCTCGCCGGATGCGTTGCCAGAACCAGCTGAACCAGCTCGGTTTGGCGGTTCACCAATTCGAATCGGCGACCAAGCAGCTGCCCCCTGGATTGACGACCTTCGTCAGCGCCCAGCCGCGGGATTGGTACGGCAACACGATGTTTGCCTATCTACTACCGCATGTGGAGCAGCAGAGCGTTTACGAACAGTGGGATTGGTCGGAGACATATGAGGCCGCGATTCGCAACACGCGCGACCCGGCAGATCTGGGCGCCGAGAGCCACGAGGCACCCTCGGCACAGACCCTGGCGGTCCTGCTGTGTCCCTCCGATCTGATCCAGCAGAATCCGGTCCAGCTCGATTACCGCCGCACCGGGTACGCCAGCGGCTGGTTCGGCATGACGAGCTACTTGGGCAATGGCGGAACCTATTCGACCTATTTTCGCGACCCCGACATGCAGAGCGACGGGGTCTTCTTCATGACCGGGGAGGAATCGCGACCGGCTTCCTACCAGCGGTTTCTGCGGCCCGGTCAGTCGGCTGCGAGATTCGCGGACATTTTGGACGGCATGAGCCAAACGCTGCTGTTCGGGGAACGCTTTCACCACGACCCGGTCTTCGACAAGCGATTGCACGAACATCCGCAGCGGTACAGCCGCTACCCGATCTGGAAATGGGGGACGTGGGGTTGGACCGGAGGGGGCAACGGGACGACCCATGTCCTGGGATGCACGCGGGTACCGCCGAACTATCGCACTCCGGAGAACGTCACCCCGAGTTACGCGGCGGTCAATCTGCGGATGTCCGCCTTCGGAAGCGGACATTTGGGCGGAGTCAATTTCGCTTTCAGTGACGGCAGCGTCCACTTTGCGACCGACAGCATCAATCTGGTGCTCTACCGCGGCCTGAGCACGAAACAGGGTGGGGAGTTACTTGCGCTGCCGGAATAGCCTCAGGTGGCGCAAAAAAAGAGCGTCCGAAGCATTGGGGCAGAATACTTCGGACGCCGGGAGTGGCAACGGTAAACCGTCACCACTGCTGAGCATTCTAATCGTCGGCGAGGCCGCGTCTACATGAGCAAATAAATTTTTACGGATTTCCGCAGGGGGGCATGAAACGCTTCGTAGCGAGACGTCGCAGAGACATCGAAGGGTGCGCTCGGAACTCTCGGCGAGTTCCGCGATGGGGACAACCCGCGGCACTCTCATTGCGTTTTGCTACGGGGCAGATTCGAACCAATCCAATCCGAGATCCAGCCAGGTCGCTTGATGGGTCAAGGCGCCGCAACTGACGCGGTCGACTCCGGTGGCGGCAATTTCGGCAATGGTCTCGAGGGTGACGTTCCCCGACGCCTCCAGCTCGACCGCCGGATTGCGGCGGTTTCGAAGCTGCACCGCCTCGCGAACTTGCTCGACGCTGAAGTTGTCGATGAGCACGATATCGGGGTCGGCGGTCAACACGTCGGCCAGCTGCTCGAGGGAATCGACTTCGACCTCCACCATCTCGGGGGCGACCAAGTGGTCGCACCGCGAGCCGCGCCAGCGAATCGCCTGCTCAGCCGCTTGCCGGGGGGAGCGTGGTCCTGCATCACCGGCGAATGCCAGATGGTTGTCCTTGATCAAAAAGCCGTCGAACAAGCCGGTGCGATGATTGTGGCCGCCACCACATCCAACCGCATATTTTTCCAATCGCCGCCATCCGGGGGTGGTTTTTCGGGTGTCGTACAACCGCGCGCCGGTCCCGGCGATCCGATCGGCGAACTGCCGCGTGGTGGTGGCCACTCCACAGAGTCGGCCGAGCAGGTTCAGGACGATCCGTTCGCTGGTCAACAGATCGCGAACGTTCCCCACCAGCTGTGCGATCGGTTGCCCGGGGCGCAACGGCTCCCCATCCCGCGCCAGCAACTCCACCTGCAGATCGGCGTCGAACTCCTCGACAATCCAAGGCAGCGTCACCAGCCCCGCGGCGACGCCGGATGACCGGGGCACGACCTGGCAGCCGCCCCGACGGGACTCCTCAATCAGACAAACGGTCGTCCAGTCGAGCGCGGCATCGAGATCCTCGGCGATCGAGAGCCGCACCAGCGACCGCAGGTCATTTTCCAGTGCCTCATCGGCGGTCACCGGTCGATAGTCGTTCATGAATCGAAGTCATCCAATTCGTTGCGATTGGGGGGCCTGGTATCTGCTATGCTGGGTAGATGCAGAAGCCTGAGCCAATCCAAGATTTAGTAGAATCATCCGCCTCCCCATCCGAGGTGCCCTCAGCCGCGTCGTCGGACGTGCCGTTGGACCTGCCCGCGGACACGGCGTCAGACGCGACGTTAGACGTGCCGTCCGGCGCCACGTTGGATGCGTCTTCGGACACACCGCTTGGGCGGCGTGCGGTCCAGCGAACGCTGGTCGTACTGGCCTCGTCGGTGATGTTATTGCAAATTGCGTGGCATGTTCGGACGCCAGTTTCCCCAGCGACCGCCGCTGGTGACAGGGGCGAGGCGATCGTTTTCCAGACCGACCTGGAGGCAGCGGATTGGCGGGAGTTGGCGTTGTTGCCGGGAATCGGTCCCGTCTTGGCGCGGCGGATCATCCGCGACCGCCAGCGGCGGGGGCCCGTGCAAACGCTCGCGGGGCTGGAGCGAGTGCCCGGCATTGGCCCCAAGCGGCTGCAGGAAATTGCCCCTTGGATCTGCCCGCCCGACGAGGCGTCCCCCTGAGCCAACCGGTCTCATCGCCGGTTCGGAGGGACATCCGGCTCGCGGAGCCAGATCGTGGCGATCCTTGGACGTTCTTCGGCTACGAGCCCAGGGTGGCATCGGCTACGATGCCAGCAGACCTTTCTCCTTTCGTTCGGACGCAGATCGATGCCCGCCCCACCCTCGGATGACACTTCCGAAACGCTCTCACCGGCTGAGTTCCACCTTCACTGCCCCTTCCCGGCGGCCGGGGATCAACCGCAAGCGATCGAGGCGCTGACTCGGGGATTCCGCGAGGGGAAACCGGCCCAGGTGCTGCTTGGGGCGACCGGGACGGGGAAGACGTTCACGATGGCCAACGTGATTGCCAACGTCGCCCGCCCGGCGCTGGTGCTCAGCCACAACAAGACGCTCGCGGCACAGCTCTACAGCGAGTTCAAGGAGTTCTTTCCCGACAACGCGGTCCATTACTTCGTCAGCTATTACGACTATTACCAGCCCGAGGCATACATCCCCCAGCGGGACATCTACATCGAAAAAGACGCCTCGATCAACGAGGAGATCGATCGATTGCGGCTGGCCACCACCAGTTCGCTGGTCAGCCGCCGGGACGTGGTGATCGTGGCGTCGGTCAGCAGTATCTACGGTTTGGGATCGCCGGAAGACTACAAGCAGTTGGTAGTCGGGATACACCGTGGCGAGACGACCCGCCGCGACCACCTGTTGTTGCGGTTTGTCGATGTGCTCTATGAACGCAACGATGTGGCCTTTGAGCGGGGAAAGTTTCGCGTTCGGGGGGACTCGATCGAGATCTGGCCGAGCTACGAGGAATTCGCCTATCGGATCGAGATGTGGGGGGACGAGATCGAGCAGATTTCGATCATCAAACCGGTCTCAGGGGAGACGATCAAGACGGTCGACCATCTATTCATCTACCCGGCCAAGCACTTCGTGATGCCCGAAGATCGGATTAGCCGCGCGATTGCCGTGATCCGTGAAGAACTGAACCAGCAGTTGGAGCTGTTCCAGGGTCAAGGCAAGCTGTTGGAGGCCCAGCGGCTCTCGGCGCGGACCAAGTTCGACCTGGAGATGCTGGCCGAGGTCGGTCATTGTCCCGGCATCGAAAATTACAGCCGCCCGCTAGCTGGCAAACCGGCGGGGGCAGCGCCCGATACCCTCTATGATTTCTTCCCCGAAGACTTCATCACCTTTGTCGACGAATCGCACGTCACCGTCCCGCAAGTGCGCGCGATGTATGCGGGCGACCGGAGCCGCAAATTGACCCTGGTCGACCACGGCTTCCGGCTCCCCTGCGCCCTGGACAACCGGCCGCTGAAGTTCGAGGAGTGGGAGGAGCGGGCAGGCCAGGCCTGTTTCGTCAGTGCCACCCCAGCCGACTACGAACTGCGGCGGACCGGCGGGGAGGTGGTCGAGCAGATCATCCGGCCCACTGGGTTGCTCGACCCGGAGATCGAAGTCGTCTCGGCCCGCGGCCAGGTTCAACACCTGTTGGAACAGATTCGTCTCCGTTCCGAGCGGGACGAGCGGGTGTTGGTCACCGCCCTCACCAAACGGCTGGCGGAAGACCTCTCGACATTCATTCAAGAACAAAACGTCCGCTGCCGTTGGTTGCACAGCGAGCTGGACGCCTTTGAACGGGTGGAACTATTGCAGGAACTCCGGGCGGGCACGTTCGATTGCCTGGTCGGCGTCAACCTGCTCCGCGAAGGACTCGACCTGCCCGAGGTTTCCTTGGTGGCGATCCTGGACGCTGACAAGGAAGG
>CAYWXT010000301.1:0-5841 GCA_964462125.1 uncultured Pirellulaceae bacterium
GGAGGCGGGCGTATCGGAGGCGGGCGTATCGGAGGCGGGCGGCGGGCTGGAGGGATGCTCGGGGACATCGGGGTTGTTGACGTAATCAGAGGCTGCCTTGGCGCCACTTTCGGAGGCCGAGGAGATTCCGGTTTCGTCCACGACCGTCGGCCCACCAACGGCGGAGTTGTCCAGTCCGATCGGTCCACCGCTGCCCATGAACCAGCTGGTCACATAGCCGGCCCCCATTTTGGTGAGGGTCTCGGCGCCGCGGAGATTGTCGGCGACCTTGTTTTTCCGGGCGTCGGCGAATTCGCGGGCCATCCGGTTGATGTCGCGCCCCTTGATCCGCTGGCCGGAACTGCGGAGCGCCATCTTGGCAGCGGACTTGCTCAGAACCTGGGGACCGAAGCGATAGGTCAGGTATTGGATCGGCAGGGCCGCCTTGCTTGCAATCAGACCGCCGACGTGTTTCCCGACCCACTGCAGCCCTGTTTGCAGTCCCCAATCCAACACCATGTGGACGTTCGAAAAGATCATGTCGGCCATCGTCATCGAGACGAAATGTGTATTGAGCGCCAACACCAAGCCGGTGGGCGTCGGCATGGGGGTGCCACAGTTCAAGTTAAAGTTGGTCATCCCGGCCATCGCAACGGCGACCGGCATGCCTTCCACAGGGTACCTGGCGACGCCAAAGTACGATTTCGATGAACTGAGCAGGATCTCCATCGGGAGCAAAATGCTGGGGGGACCAATATGCGGAATCATCGGGCCGATGTCGGTCCCCTGCTGCATCGAGAATCCCCATCCCATGCTGGGGTGACGCGTTGCCATCGAGCAGGTGGCGCCGGTTCCCATCAGGATCATCGCGGTCCGGTAAGGAACCGGGGACGGGGCGGGCGAAGGGGAACCGGGGGGCCAGGGGATATGGTAGTCGATCCCCATCATTGGGTGCCAATGTTTCAAGATCGCATGCATGGGACGTTGCCTTCAATGGTGGGGCGACCCTCAAAACGGATCATTGGACCAGGGCGCACGATCGGCGCTGCAGGGGAACCATGCGGTAACGAAACGGGTATCGCCAGGCGATGAACGCTCGCTGTTGGCCCGATTCGATTCCGATTTGGTCGACCTGGGGGATCGCTTCGATTCGCTCGCCATCGAATGCCAGTTGGATCCGGAGTCCCGGATCGGGAATTTGAAATCGGATCGTCCCCTGGGGATCAACGCCGTTGACTTCGACCCCATCACCGGGGTTGGCGGCGGGAAAAATCATGCCGGGCAGCGCGGCGTTGAAAAACTTGGGATCGAGCCGTCTCACCGCGCCGGTCGCTTCGTCGATCTCGACGAAGCGGCGCAGTCGGGGACCGAAGCTGGGCGGTGCCGTGCAGGTCGCGACCGGTTCTGGTTGATCCTCCCAATTTTGAATCGGGTGTTTGGGGGATTCGAGATTCGGCAGAAACTTGCCGACAGCCCGATCGCGTTCCAGGTAATACCCTTTGCCGACCGGGTTGTCGGGAAAGGGGACGGCAAGTTCGTCCCATTGATCGCTGCCACCATAAGCATGCAGCAGGTCGAGTGGGATCGACTCGAACGGCTGCGGCGGTCCCGGGCGAAGTTGGCCGGCGTTTTCGACCCAAACGCGGTCTCCGAAGACGTCGATGTCATGCCGCGCCGCGTTCCCCACGGCGACCGTGACGCGTCCACGCGCAGGGTCATTCGGTGACGGCTGGGCGGCGCCGAAGACGAACACGTCGACGCCGCCTTTGTAAAAGACTTCGTCCGATTCCATCGCGCCCCCGTGCGGTCCTTGCCACGGTCCCGCGGAAACCTCCCAAACCTGCTCCTCCGCTTCGGCCAATCCGCCGGGGGTGAGTTCGTAGGTGATCCGGGCCAGCACCGACGCGCAGAATCGCTCGTCGTCGATCGCACCGCGGAACAGCAATGCCGGATAGCGGGTTTGGTTTTCAAGTTCCATCGACACCATTCCTCATCGTGCTCGTTCGCGGCTAACTCCCGATAACGGTTCGCGTCCGGTCAACAGTTCACCCGCACCCGTTCGCCTTGGAGCCGCACGTCGTCGTTGGCTTGCAGACGGACGTCCCCCCGCTGCGACTCGAGCAACTGGCTGCGGCCCTGCGAGCGGATTTCGCCGTCACTGGAGATCGTCACCGCGTCGCGACCTCGCAGCTTCAGATCATCCGCCTCGATCTGCAACTTTCCTTCGACCGACAGCGTGACCTCGGCGCCGACCAATCGCAGCACCGGGCCGGTCTCGGTGATCTGAATTTCGAGACTACAGTGACCGTTCGGCGAGACGATCTGCAGTCGCTGGGCGTCGCCGTCGGCCGAGGCGATCCGCAGCGATTGTCCATGCGCCAGCGGGAGGCCCGGCTCAGTACATCCGGCTTGCCGAGCCGTATCGTCGCGACGTTGTCCTTGCGCCAGGGCAAGGTCCGAATCGGCCACGGCTGCGTTTGTCACCGACGGGTTTGCACTCTCGGACATCTCGCCCTCGTTCGTTGCCCACTGGGTCATGAGTTCACTTTGACAACCGCGCCGACGATCGACACCGGTCCCATGCCCGAGATGTCGATCATCGGTCCGGAAATTTTGATGCCGGAGGGGCCGAGCTCGATCATGGAGGGACCGGCGGTGAGCTTGATGCTGACCCCGGCGTTGATCTCGATCGTCGTCCCCGCGTCGACGGTGCGGCTGGTTCCAACCGTGAGCGAATCGTCGGTGCCGACGGAGGTGGAACGTCCTGTGCCGATCGTTTCGTCACGGTCGGTTCCGATTGTGATCGTCCGCTTGGCTCCCACCGACAGGGTGTCATCGGCGCCGATCGTGGTTTCGCGATTGGAGCCGATCTCGAGGCTTTGATTGCTGGCAATCTGGACCGATTCGTCAGCGCCGACATCGCGGCTGCGGTCGTTATGGACGTGTTCCCGCAGGTCGTTTTCGACGGTGCTGTCCTTGTCGAATTGGGCATGTTCCCGGATCAGTTCCTCGCCGGGCGAATCGTCCATCACGTATTCGTTGAAGCCCTCGCCCTGGTAGGTCTTCGACTTGATACCGCTGATTTTCTTTTCGTCGGGCAAGTCAAAGGGGGGCATGTTTTGGGCGTGGTAGACGCGTCCGGTGATCAGGGGCCGATCGGGATCTCCTTCGAGGAAACTAACGACGACCTCTTCGCCGATCCGCGGCAGACTGATCCCGCCGAAGCCGGCGCCGGCATGGACTTGGGAAACGCGGATCCAGCAACTGCTGTTGTCGTCCATCTGGCCGTAGCGGTCCCAATGGAACTGGCACTTCACCCGCCCGAACTCATCCGGGTAGATCTCCTCCCCGGGTGGGCCGGTGACGATGGCGGTTTGGACGCCGCTGATCGCTGGCTTGGGGGTTGTCCGTGCCGGGCGGAATGCTCGATCGGCAGGGATGCAGGTCAGCGCGTTGTGGTAGCCCGATCCGCCGGCCACACCGGTTTCGTAGCCCATCGGCTCACTGGCGGCATGGTGAATCGAGGTGATCACCACCTCGGTCCCCTCCTCGGCGCTGTCGCGGTGCGTGCCGACCTTGAATCGGCCTCCGACCTGAAAGGTTTTGCACAAGCTGGTGGCGTTGACGACATCGTACCGTGTCTCTTCCGCCTCGATCCTCAGTTTCGTTTCTTCGTCCCCGGCGCCTTTGTCGGGGTAGTCGCCCGGGTAGTCGTACAATTCGTACCCCGCGATGTCGTGCAGGTCGACGACGGTCTTGCTTTCGGCCAGCAGATCGGTGGTCGGGGTCTTGAAGTTGTAGTCGCGCTGGACGTATTTGCCCGCGACGAATTCGAACCGCCGTTCCCACGAGGTGAGATGATCTTCGATGGCGCGGGTGCCGGTGTCGATCGGGTAGTCGACCTTCGCCTCCGGCAGCCCGTCGTAGCCGTCCTTGTGATCGGTGATCACCATCTGGTGCCCGCTGTCGGAATGCTTGAAGTAGTAGAAGATGCCTTCCTGTTCCATCAGCCGCGAGAGAAACGCGAAGTCGGTCTCCCGGTATTGCACACAGTATTCCCAATCCTTGTGCTCAACCTGCAGGTCGGACTTGTAGTCGGCAAACCCGAAATCGCCGAGGACTTCGTCGATGATTTGCGGAACGCTCGTCTCTTGAAAGATCTTGCAGTCGCTGGTTTGGGTCAGGAACCACAACCAGGGGACGACCTCGATCCGGTAGCTGCGTCGCCCTTCCCGGTCGACGTCCCCTCGGACCAGCCGGCTGACGTAGCCGTGCCAATGTCGCCGGGAGTTGTCGCCCCGTTCGACGCTCCAGCTGACCGGTGTGCCGACGATGTCTTGAGGCTTGATGCCGGGATCGTCACTGATCAGTTCCAGCTCGTAATGGAACAGCCGGCTCATATCTTCGCTGCCCGAGAACGACACCAGCAGCAGCACATCCTCGCCGAGCATGGTGCTCAGGTTCAGCATTCGGTTCTGTTGTGTCAGTGCCATCGGAAAGTGCTCGGGGCTTGTAAAAGGCCGCGGTCCGATCACCCCAGCAGGAGGCGATCGGAGCCGGCGGCGAATCGAAGGAAGAAAATCGAGGGATCAGGACTCGCCTTCTTCCACCTTCCAGCTGTACTCGATGTTGCCCTTCTTGTTGCCCTTGGAATCGTTCTCGGTGTAGGTCACCTTGATCTCCTCGAAGTTCAGCGAGAAGTCTTCCGCCGGGACCGAATCGCTCTGGCCGCTGCCGCTGATGTGGTAGTGCGTCACCAGCACGTTCTTCAGCTCGTAGGCGTAATAGGTCACGCGACCGGCGTCGGTGTACGAGGCCGTCACGTGAATCTCGACTTTGGAGAACACTTTCCCATTCGCAACGGCCTCGGCGATCTTCGGGCTCGCCTTGTCCAACTCCTTGGCACAGCTCAGGTCGTCGACGATCACGTCGCCGCGGCGCCGCGTCTGACCGGTGGAACCGCCGCCAGGCTGAGTCAAGCCTTGGCTGAACGACATGAGGTCACTCCAGGCCTTGTGGTCCTTGTCCTGGGATTCGCCATCGACGCCGTCGAATTTGATGTAAGCAGCCATTTCTGAAATTCCTGTGATAAACGGGGAACGATTGTTTTCGATCGGTGGTGTTGTCTTTGCCTCGACGCCACCGGCAACAATTCCGTTCTCGTCTCGCCCCCGGGATTGTTGCGTCCCCGCAAGGAAAAAAAGGAAAATGATCGGCTGGCTATTTCTCCTCGGCTTGGTCGAGCGAGAGCGACACCGCAGGGGTTCCCCCTTCGGCGGCGTCGATCAGCAGTTCCGACCACTCCAATGTCCGGGAAACATTGTTCACGGTTCCTCGAAAGGTGATCGTGTATTCCTGCTCCGGCAGGTTGCGAAAGGCGAACGTTGGATTCGCACCGCCAGCTCGGAAGGTCGCCGAGCCGGGCTCGATCCCGCGCGGGGCTGGCTTGATCGAGATGGTTCCCCGCAGCGTGCTGCCGGTGGCGATCCGGCCCCGGATGACGCCGGTTTTGGGTTTCTCCGCCATCGCATCGCCCGCCGCCTCGGACTCGCTTTTCGGCTGCACCACAAAGGGAAGGACGGCCGGTTCGCTGGCCAGCCCGGCGGCGTCCCAGGACTGGATCACGAGGTGATGGAGCCCGGCGGCCTTCGGGACAAACGAGCGGGTGAGCTCTTGTTTCCTGGCGGAGACCCTGGGCATCGGTGGCGAAATCTCCTCCGGAGGGTGTTTGACATCGGGCACCCGATCGCCATCGACATCGATTTGGAATTGGATCGCGGCGATGCCGGAACCGGGGCGGCCTCCCGGTCCGAGGTCGGCACTGCGGTACTCCCAACGGACCTCACGGCCCACCTCGACTCC
>CAYWXT010000302.1:0-5773 GCA_964462125.1 uncultured Pirellulaceae bacterium
TTCATGATGGGTGACCCGGGTCGGAAAAACAGTTTACGGCTCGGGTCAGCCGGGGCAAATCCTTTTCACTCCGGGTCAGCCGTTCATAAAAGGGACCCCCCCCAAGCGGACTATTCTAGTCTTTCCGGGCGAGTGTTGTCTACCCCTGCGGTGGATGGGGGCTGGATGTTGATATAGAACACATGTCCACTTCCTGTTTCCACGCGTGGGAGATTTTCTATGACGGTTGAACTCTATCGCCAGCGTCTGACTCGGGCCCAGCTTCATCCGAACGACCGGCAGTGGATGCCGATGTGGTTGGCGCACTACCCGGCACAGCAATCTGGCACGCGATGCCAAAGGCTCGCCTACCATGAAGCACGGTTTTGATCTATCGCGGCAGCTCATAGACGGCATAGGTATCGTTGCGTTCCGGCTCGCGGGGGTAGACCTGGACCAGCGGCAGGTGCGGGCCGGTCACGCGACGGTCAACGATCATGTAACGAACCCCGTACTCCTCGCGGAACTCGTCCAGGGTGGCGTATTGGATCGAGACCCGGATTGTTCCCAGCCGCCGTGGAAAGACGCGAGTGAACCTCCGTAGCCATTCCTGCAAACTGGCCGCGTCCTGCGGTACGTCCTTCCAGTTCACGACCTCCGCTCGTTCCGCGTACCATTTGAACGTCTGCTGATGCCGGGGCGTGAGAAACTGTTCCTGCTCGGGCGTCGTGACCTGGACCCAACGACAGAGAGCGAGCCAGTCGCGAAACGTCCGTTGTTGTGTTCGCGGTGGCGCTTCCACGTCCCAGCCCAACACGCGGTGACTGGCCGAGGGGGGGACGCCGATCCGCATCCGTTCATAGCTGCTCCAACCGATCGCAGCGACGCTCAACAACAAACAGGCAAAACTGCCCACCCGAAGCGCGGCCAAGCTGGTGCGCGAAAACAGGACCTGCATCAGGGAGAGGGCCAACAGCAGCGGGACGGCCACGTCGGTCAGCCGGAACCAGTAATAGCGGAGCAAGCGGGCGGCGAGGTCGGGCTGGAACGTGGTCAGCATCCCGATCAACAGCCCGATCAGCGCCAGGCCGACGGCGGTGGCGGTGAAGCAGCCGAGTTGCCGCCAACGGGCGTGTGAGTTCCCGCGCGCCGCCCACAGGAACGCCCCGGCGGTGGCGATGACAAGCAGTCCATGCCGCAGGTACCACGTCCAAGGAAATGTCGACGGCAACAGGTGATGGGGCAGACGAAAATAGGTATAGACCTGCGCCGCGGCGGTCGACTGATCCGGCGTCGCTCCCACGGTCAACCAGATCGCGGGGACCAGCCCGAACAGGGCCAATGCTCCGCCAATGAACAGCCCCGGCTGAAACAGGGGTTTGCGGTCGTCCCGCCGATGTTCTGTCGCCCACCAGGCCACCATGCCGGCGATCACCGACCAACCGCCGACCAAGACATGAAAGGCGGAGGCAGCACCGAAACAAACCCACACCCGATTCCAACGACGCGAGACCAGTTCCGCCAACCCCAACAGCACCAACCCGTAGGCCGGAACCTTGGCCTCGATACCGCCGACGACCCACTCGCCGGCGAGGTTGGCATACTCGGTGCCGGCGATCCAGACGGCGGCCACACCGACCACCGCGAACGGGCGGGGGATGAGGCGCCAGCTGAGCCGCTGCAGCCCGAGGGCCAACAGGAACCATCCGACCGCGCGCCCGATCCAGGCGGTCGTTTCCAGGGAAAGGAACCACGTCGGCCAACCGAACAAGGCTTGAAACGTGAAGTGTGCCTCGCCGGAGGTCAGGAACAGATCGCGGGAACACCATTCGGGCTGCCAGAAGTGCTTGGCTTTGGCCAGGTAATGGGCCTCGTTGACCATCGGGGGGGCGTCGCCGCCGACGATGAAGAACAACGCCATCAGTAGGGCGAGTTCCAACATCAGCAGACGTCGATTCGAAGCCTCGTTCGGATTCGGAGCCTCGTTCGCGGAGATCATGAGACGGGAAGGCTGAGTTCCACGGCCAAGCGAATCGCTGCCAGCATACTGCGGTGATCCGCCTTGCCTTGCCAGGCCAAATCGAGGGCGGTGCCGTGATCGACACTGGTGCGGACGATGGGGAGTCCGAGCGTGACGTTGACGGCGTCCTCGAACGAGAGAGCTTTCAGGGGGATCAAACCTTGATCGTGATACATGCAGACATAGACATCGGTCGCGTTGCGCTGGGTCGGAGTGAATGCGGTGTCCGGAGGGAGGGGGCCGCAGACGTCCAGTCCCTCCATTTGGGCCTGCTCGATTGCTGGGGCGATGATCGATTCTTCTTCGCCGTGGCTGAAGAGCCCGTGTTCCCCGGCGTGCGGGTTCAACCCACAAACCGTGATCCGCGCCGGACGGCCCAAGCGTCGGTGTACCGCGGCGGCGGCCATGCGGATCGTTCCTGCAATCGATTCCGTAGTCAAGGTGGCTGCGACGTCCGCCAACGGGAGGTGAATTGTTACCAAGGCGCAGGAAATGGTGTCGCTGGTCAGCATCATCCGGGCGTCACCGCTACCGGTCTTCGCCGCCAGCAATTCCGTGTGCCCTGGGAAGGGAATCCCAGCGGCGTGCCAGGCTTCCTTTTGAATCGGTCCGGTCACGATGCCGTCGACGTGACCGGCCAGCGCCGCGTCGATCGCGAACTCCACGGCCGCATAGGAGGCTGCCCCGGTGGCGGCGGTGAATACTCCCGGCCGGACGGCAATCGGATCGAGTTCACCGACATCGATCACCCGCGGTCCGGACAGCTCGCGGGGGGGTGCGGACTCGAGTTCATGAGGTCTGATCGCGTCGGGGAGGGGAAACGCGAGCTGTTTGGCGATGTGGCGCAGCACACCCATCGGACCGATCACCAGCGGAACACACGCCGTTTGAACCTCCGCCAGCGCCGCGCACTGCAAGACCAGTTCCGGGCCGATCCCTGCGACATCCCCCACGGTCAGGGCGATTCGGGGCCGGTGAGAAACACGATGCGGGGACACCGGATCGGGATCGCTGGGTATCATGAGGTGCCGGGAGTCCAAACGTCCCAGAGTGGCGGGGCCATCAGAAAACGCGAGTCAATGATTACACGTGAACATTCGGGGTGGTGCTGTGAATCGACCAGCGATTACGGTTGTAGGGTGGGCTTCCTGGTCCGTCCAGCCCGACCGGTACGATGACACCTTAATCGTACAGGAAGCACGGCAACCGGTGATCTATGTGTGGTGAATGGATGACACAGCAGCGATTTTTCATTCGGCTCATGCGGCGTTGGGCGATCGCCCTCGGGATGATCGCATGCTGGAGCGTGTGGTTGGCCCCGGGTGCGACCGCGGCTGACGTGGTGGTTGTCTGCCCGCCGGCATTTCGGGAAGCCCTCGTGCCGTGGCTGGAGTTCCGTCGCTCCGAAGGATTATCGGTCCGTGTCTGTGATGCGGAACCGGACGTGGAACGACAACAGGCCCAGCTCTTGGCGGTCGCCGATGATTCGACCCGCTATGTATTGCTCGTCGGCGATGCACCGGTGATCGGAACCGAATGTCGCCCGGATCGCCAGGTACCGACCAGCTACAGCACTAACCGTGTAACGGCCGCTTGGGGATCGGCCCCCACCCTCGCTACTGACTTCATCTATAGCGATCTCAACGGAGACGGCAGCCCGGACGCGGCGGTGGGGCGATTGCCGGTGACATCGGCCAAGGAACTTCGGGGAGTCGTGACGCGGATTTTGGCGTACGAGCAGAGCGAGGATTTCGGGACGTGGCGGGGCCAGGTCCAACTGACCGGCGGCGTCGGCGGGTTCGGAAAGATGGCCGACGCTGCGATCGAGACGGTAACGCGGACGGTCCTGACCAGCATGCTGCCTCCGGAAACACGGGCGAGTGTGGCCTATGCCAGTCCAGGGCATCGGTTCTTTCCCAACGGTGATTCATTCACCGACGCGGTCCTGCAGCGGTACCGTGACGGTTCGCGGTTTTGGGTCTACGCTGGCCACGGTTGGGTGAACGAGCTCGACCGGGTCCCGAGCAGCGATGACGGCGTCCCCGTGCTTGACCAAGACAGTGTGCGCAAGCTGCAGCGGGAAGCGAGCGGGGCTCCCATCGCTCTGATGTTGGCCTGTTACACCGGGGCGGTCGACGCTGCCGAGCCTTGTTTGGCACGACAGATGTTGTTGGCCGAGGGGGGGCCGATCGCCGTCTTTGCCGGCAGCCGCGTCACGATGCCATATGGGAATGCCGCCGCGGCGGTAGGGTTGATCGACAGCGTTTATCGACAGAGGGAACCGCGGATCGGCGACGCGTGGCTGAGCACCCTGCAGCAGATGAACCGCGATGACGACGACGCGGAGAAACCGACGGCGCGGATGCTGATCGATACCTTGGCGGCTTTCTTCAGCCCCGCCGGGGCGACTCTCGCCGACGAACGCCGCGAACATATGCAGCTGTATCATCTGATCGGCGACCCCACCCTGCGGTTGCACCATCCGGAAGCCTTGGAGTTGGAAGTCGCGGAGGAGTGGGAGGTCGCGGAGACGGCGAACTCTCCTGATCCATGCCCGGCGGCGGTGGTGACGACCGGCGGCGAAGGTGAGCCGGAGGAACAAGCGGCGGAGTCGGGCGAGGAGCCGAGTCGCCCTCTGCGGCTGCGGATGACCAGCCCCATTGAGGGTGCTTTGACCGTGTGTGTCGATCTGCCGTTGGGCACTGCCATCGATGGCGACCCCAACCGCACCACGGTGGCGACGGTGTGCCTGGATATTGCGTCGGATGAGGCCTGCGAGCCGTCGATCGAGCTGCCCGAGGGGCTCCGCGGCCCGGTCATCATTCGCGCCATGGTTGCCGGCCAAAACGCTTGGGCGACCGCTGCGAAGACGCTCCACTTGCGGTGAGCGATCGGCTCCCGTGGTATGATTCAGGTCCGTCCTTCGACGGCGGTTTGCGCCAGTCAGGTTCGTGCGCGTGAAAGGCTGACGCGGCCGTTGTGATGCGGTGTTGTTTCCGGTTCGTGACGGTCCGGCTCGGCGAGCCGGACGTACTTGGCGCCGGACGCACTGTTTCTCGTGCGAACCTGTTCTCGAATCATACTTCAGCGGAGTGAACACCATGGATCGACGCAGCTTTCTTCGAACCTCGGCCGCAGCCGCCTCGGTCGCCGCCGTCAACTCCGGTGCCCACGCCGCTGCCGGTGACCAGCCGCGGCGGGTGGGACTGATCGGTTGCGGCTGGTACGGCAAGTGCGACCTGCTGCAGCTCTTGAACGTCGAACCGGTTGAAGTTGTCTCGCTGTGCGATGTCGATTCGCAGTTATTGAATGAGGCAGCGGAGCTGGTTGAATCACGCCAGGCGTCCAAGCAGCGGCCTCGGGGCTATGCCGATTACCAGGAGATGTTGTCCGAGAACGAGCTCGACATCGTGTTGGTCAATACGCCGGATCACTGGCACGCCTTGCCGATGATCGCCGCAGTGCGAGCTGGCGCCGACGTCTATGTCCAGAAACCGACGGCGGTCGATGTTCTCGAGAGCAAGGCGATGCTCGACGCGGCCCGGGAGACCGGACGGGTGGTCCAAGTCGGAACGCAGCGGCGGAGTACGCCTCACTTGATCGAGGCCAAACAACGGGTGGTCGACGAAGGATTGCTCGGCGACATTGCCCACGCGGAGGTCTGTTGTTACTACCACATGCGGGCCTCGCAACGTCCCGAGGAGGTCGCCGCAGACGGGCCGCCACCCCATCTCGATTACGAAACCTGGACCGGCCCGGCTCCGATGCGGCCCT
>CAYWXT010000303.1:0-5767 GCA_964462125.1 uncultured Pirellulaceae bacterium
AAATGGTCATACCGTCGGCCGGTCCGCGGAGTTGTTGATAAAGCTCGTCCTGAGTGTGCATCCAGGCTCGCGGCAATCCGTCGGTGATGGGATGGTCGGGATTGCGGATGACGACTTGAAACTCGTGCTGCGGACCGTGTGATCCTGCCGAGCCCTCGGAGGTATCGCGGACCACTTCGCCCGACTCATCGAGATAGACATACGGCCCCGACTGTTCATTGCGACCACCCCAGCCGCCGAGTCCGATCATCCGATTGAACTGCGGCCAGTCGCCGAACGAGTTGTTGGCCGCGTGCACAATCACCAATCCACCGCCGTCGCGGACGTACGCGTCCAAGGCATCCTGCGTTTCCTGCGGCCAGGGGGCCGCGTTGTAGCCAAAGTTGCTGAGCACCACGTCGTAGTCGGAAAATTGCGGTTTGAAATCGGGGTCCGGCTTCGGTTCCTTCAAATCTTCGTGCGTCTTGCCGTTCTCGAGCGGGTACTGCTTCAGCAGCTCTCCGCCGTTCCAGGTGTACTGGGTCCGCTCAATGTCGACGCGGAAACGTCCTGACTGCTCCAGATATCGTTTCATCATCATCGTTGTCTTGGGCCACATCGCGTGGTTGTTCTGGCCGTCGATGATCAAGGCGTGCAGCGTTTCCTCCGCCACCGCCAAAGGCGTGGACAACGCTGCCAGCAAGCAGGCAATCAGGATGGTTCGGAAGCGTCTCATGGTTCACAGCTCACGACGGAAAGGCATCGAATCAATCAGCCGAATTGTATTCGAATCTCACGCTGGATGTCGCGGCTGGCTCGGTTTCCTCCCGTTCAGGCTGCAGCCGAGGCGAAAGTTCCCAGACGCTGTATTGGCAAAAAGCTTCCTGCGTCGCCACGCCAAACATCTCCAGCGTCGCCACCATTCGCGACAACAGACCTAACGCGCGGTCCGTATCGATCTGGGCGTTTCGATTCGCCATGCGTCCCTCGTGCCGTGCGGCGCCGCCAATCCAGATTGTCAAAAAAGGGCCTTCAATTTGGGCCCTAGTTCGGTCGACGGTGAGCCGATGGCGTTCCAATTGATCGCGAGGGGTAGTTTTTCAACTTTTCTGGACGGCGACTTGCAGCCGCTGCGTCAATCACAGTCAGTCGCTAAAATCCGCCCAGAGGTTCCAAACCGTCACATCCTGACCACTGGGCTCACAGGCCATCCCAGCGGGTGAACCTGAACGGTCAGCGGGTGAACCGGAGCAGGGCGTAGTTCCGCTTGCCTTTTCGCAGCACGATCACCGATTCGCTGGCCAGATCCTGACGCGTCAAGCGGCACTGCGCGTCGTTGACGCGGCGGTTGTTGACGTAGATTCCCCCCTCCTTGATCGACCGCCGGGCCTCCCCGCCACTCTTGACCAGACCCGCGGTTTGGAGGGCGTCAACGATCCAGTAGCCTTGATCGTCCAACGAATCTCGGGGGACGTCGGCACTGGGGACGTCGCCGAAAATCTCCCCCAACTCCGCATCGGTCACCTCGTCGATTTCACCGCCGAACAGGATTTGCGAGGCCTTGAGCGCTACGCGAAGCCCACTTTGGCCATGAACCAGGCCGGTCATCCACTGGGCCAGCCGCGTTTGCGCAACCCGTCGCCCCGGGTCGCTCGCGGTCTCCGCCGCAAGCCCGTCGTACTCGTGCCGGTCGATTTCCGTCAGATACGCGATGCACCGCATGACATCGGTGTCATCGACGTTGTACCAATACTGATAAAACTCGTAGGGGCTGGTTCGATCAGCATCGAGCCAGATTGAACCCGACTCGGTCTTTCCCATCTTGCGGCCATCGCTGGTGGTCAGCAGCGGGGCGGTCAGACCATACAGTCGTTGCCCCAGCATCCGTCGTCCCAGATCGATTCCGGCGGTCACGTTGCCCCACTGGTCGCTCCCGCCAGCCTGGATGCGGCAGCCGTACTCGCGGCACAGATGGACGAAGTCGTAAGCTTGCAGCAGCATGTAACTGAACTCGGTGTAGCTCAGTCCCGCCTCGCTTTCGAGCCGCGATCGGACCGAATCTTTCCCCAACATCACGCCGACAGGAAAATTCTTGCCGACGTCGCGAAGAAACATTAGGTACGTATAGTCCCGCATCCAATCGAAATTGTTCAGCAGCAGCGCTCCCTGCGGGCCATCGAAATCAAGGAACCGGCGCATCTGCGCACTCATTCCCTGCACGTTCGCCTCCAGTTGATCGGCGGACAACAGGTTTCGTTCTTCGCTCTTGCCGCTGGGGTCGCCGATCATGCCGGTCGCGCCCCCGACCAAGGCGATCGGGCGGTGGCCGGCGCGTTGGAACCGGCGGAGCATCATCAGCTGCATCAGGCTGCCGACATGCAGGCTCGAGGCGGTCGGGTCGAAGCCGATGTAGACGGTTTGGGGACCGGAGGCCAGCAGTGCTGCCAGCGCCGACTCGTCGGAAATCTGGTGGATCAGGCCGCGCCAGCGGAGTTCGTCGATCAAGTCAGTTGGAGGCATCTTCAGGTAACCGAGCAAGCAAGGCTTCGGCGATCGCGAGGTCTTCCGGATGGGTGATTTTTAGGTTGTCGGCACGCCCGGGAACTAGGGTCACGGGATAGCCGGATCGTTCCAACAATTGCGCGTCGTCCGTCACCGGCCAGCCGCGGTACCGCGCGTAGGCCCGCCGCAGCCAGTCGATGCGGAAGACTTGAGGCGTCAGCGCACTCCAAAGGTCACTCCGGTCGACGGTGACGCAGTTTTCCCGCCGGCCGAGGTCGCGTTTGATGGTTCCCACGATGGGGGTGGCCAGGATCGCAGCCCCGGTCGCTGCGGCCGCTGTGAAGACCGCTGTCAAATCATCCGCCACGACCCGCGGACGGGCGGCGTCATGGATCGCGACCAGCCGGATCGACGGGTCATCGGCCAAGGCATCGAGTCCCGCCCGGACGCTGTCGGTCCGTTCCCGGCCCCCCGTGACGATTTCCACTCCGAGCCGGCGCACCTCGCCGCGGAACTCGTTTTCAAAGGTATCGCGATCCGCTGCGGAGACCGCCAGGACGATGCGGGCCACTTCCCCGCGGGCAGCCAGCCGCTGGGCCGCATGCACCCACACCGGTTGCCCCGCCAATGTTGCGAACAGTTTGTTCCGCGCCGCGGCGAACCGGCGACCACTGCCGGCCGCGGGCAGGATCGCAGCGACGCTTCCCGGCAGCGGTCCGACTCGTTCGGCGGTTTTCTCCATCAGCGGCGCGCCGACTCGTGACTCAGCGGCAACCATGCAGCCCCCTCGGCGCTGCTGGCGACGCACTGCTGAATGAAGTACATCCCTTCCAAGCCGTCGTAGACGTTCGGATACACCGTGTCGCGGCGCTCGAACGATTCCCCCTTGGCCCGCTTGGCCATGTCATCGAAGGCGGAACCATAGACGTTGGCGAAACACTCGAAAAAGCCTTCGGGGTGCCCGGCCGGGATACGGCACGCCGCGGCTCCCGCGGTCCCCATGTACGAGGCATGCGGGTCGCGGGTGTAGATCTGATGAGCCTTGCCGTTTTGCCGGAAGACCATCTCGTTCGGGTTTTCCTGGCGCCAGCGGAGGGATCCCTTGGTGCCGTCGATCTCGATTTCCAAATCGTTCTCGCGTCCGTGGCTGATCTGCGAGGCGGTGACGGTCCCGAGAGCTCCGTTTTCATAACGGATCACGGCGGTCCCGTAATCGTCGAGCTTCCGGTTCGGGACGAACGATTTCAGGCTGCAGCTGACAGAATCGGGAAGCAGGCCGGTCATGTAGCGGCCCAGGTTAAACGCGTGGGTCGCGATGTCGCCGAAGGCACCGGCCGCCCCGCTCTTAGACGGATCGGTCCGCCAAGATGCCTGTTTTTGATCATCGTTCTCCAGCGCCGACCGAAGCCACCCCTGGATGTACTGCGCCCGGATCGCGTTGAGTTCGCCGAGCTCGCCGCCGAGGATCATCTCGCGGGCTTGGCGGACCAGCGGGTAACCGGTGTAGTTGTGCGTCAGCGCGAACACGACGTCACTCTTCTCAACCGCCTCCCGCAGCTGTTCCGCCTGGGCCACGTCGAACGTCATCGGTTTGTCACAAACAACGTTGAACCCGGCCTGGATGGCGGCGTGGGCGATGTCAAAGTGGGTATGGTTCGGGGTGGTGACACTGACAAAATCGATTCGCTCATCGGCCGGCGACTTCGCTTCCTGCTCCATCATCGCCTGGTAGCTGCCATAGGCCCGCGATTCCTCGACGCCGTAGCTCGGGGCCGACGCCTTGCTCCGCTCCGGGTTGCTCGAGAAAGCACCCGCCACGACGACCGCCCGATGGTCGAGTCCGGCGGCGATCGAGTGGACGCGGCCGATGAACGACCCCTGGCCGCCTCCAGCCAGGCCCATGCGGAGTTTCCGATTCAGCGGCGGGTTGATGCTCATGATTCGATTCGACCTTAGGGGGGGGATCTGGAGATGGGTTCGCGACGTACTCGAGACTGCAATCGTAAAGTTCCGCGAGAAAGCGTACAATTACGGGAGCGGCCGGTTCCCAGGCTGGGGTCCCGACGAAAGCCTGGCTAGGACACCGGGCTCGCGTGTTCGGAGCTGTTTCAGCCGAAGCATGACAGGCCGCGTCCGATCGCTATTGCCGCAAGGAGTTGTTCGAGATGTCACAACCGTTGCCCACCGCCGACCTTGACCAAGCCGCCGACCTTGACCAAGCCGCTGACCCCAGCGGTCTGGGCGGTCCCAGCGCCTGCGGCGGCCTGATGCAGTGCTGTGGAGGAATGAGATGGATGGTCGGGTCGCTGCTCGCGGTGGCACTGCTCGGAGCGTTGGGCGCCGCCTACCTCCTCGGCCGCTCCAACGCCCCGGCGACGTCCGAGCCGTTCAACCTCCCGCCGATCGATGCCACCGCGGCGGTCTCGAGCGAGGATTTTTCGATCGCCACCGGTCAGGTCAGTGGCGAGGCGGAGGGTCTGTTCGTGCTGGATCACAACTCGGGGTTGCTGCAGTGCGCGGTGATCTACCCGCGGGTCGGCCAATTCGCAGCGAACTTCACCACCAACGTCAGCGATGCCCTGGCGAATCGGGGGAAGGGGGGCCAATACATGATGGTCACCGGTCACGCCGACTTTCGCGAATCGAGCAATAACCCGATCGGCCGGTCGGTCGTGTATGTCCTCGATTCCGCCACCGGCAATTACGCTTGTTACGCGATCCCATTCAATCGCGTGATGATGAATGCCAATCAGCCGCAAGCCGGACCGCTGCGGTTGATCGCCGTCGGCAGCGCCAGTCCCGTGATCGATCGCGACCGCCGCTGAGCCATGCCGAAAGGATTCGCCGCGGAGACGCCTCCGGGAGGGCGTCGACCGCAGCCCCGCAGTCTCACCGACGAACTCAACCCGTCTCAGGCGGACGCTGTCGGGACTCTCTCCGGACCACTGCTGGTACTCGCCGGCGCGGGGACGGGGAAGACGCGCGTGGTCACCTACCGGATCGCCAACCTGATCCGCCACCACACCCCGCCCGAACGAATTTTGGCGGTGACGTTTACGAACAAAGCCTCCGGTGAGATGCAGGAGCGGATCAGCGGGCTGCTCGGCACCGGCCGGCGACAGGGCAAGGGCAAAGCTTCCCCGAAGCCGACCATCTGCACCTTTCACGCCCACTGTGTACGGATCTTGCGGCGGCACGCCAAGGCGATCGGGTTTTCCGAGAAATTCACGATCTGTGACCGTGCCGATCAAGAGTCGATCGCCCGCAGCGTGCTCCGCGATCTGCG
>CAYWXT010000304.1:0-5749 GCA_964462125.1 uncultured Pirellulaceae bacterium
GCAGCGAGCCGCACGCGCGAATTGGCTTCATCGGACTCGAGTATCTCGCGGAGCGCCTGGGCCACGGCATCGAGCTGCGCGGGGGCGTCTGACACGGCGCCACTTGCCAGCATATCGCGAAGCACTTCGACCGCCGCACGGCGCACAGCGGTCTGCGGATCAAGAGCCAGCCGAGCCACGGGAACATAGGCTCGCCCATCGCCCGCCGCCCAGTCGGCCCGCAACGCGAGACCGGAAAGCAGCGGCACGGCGGCCAGACCGTTTACGTCCGCCAGCCGGTCGACCAGCAGCTTTGCCCGCTCGCGCCGCGACCGAGAATCGGCTACCTGTATCAGCGTCTCGACCACGGTCGCCAGCGGATCGTCCGGTCCGCTCACAAGCGGTACGCGTTCGTCGAACGTTCTGGCCCCTGGTGCCGCCGACACGCAACCGTAGCTATTCACCCCCCGGGGCTGGATCAGGATCAGCAGGCGAAACTCACCTTCTTCCAAAGGCGAATCGCCGTCCGCAGAAATGCCCAGGTCGCCCGCCGTCATCGAGAGCTCATCACGCTGGAAGATGCCCTTGAGCCGCCGAACCGGCTGAAAGCGGTACTCGCGGATCGCCACATCCGTCTTGGCTCCTTCGACCACGGTGACGCGGCTGATGTTGGCCACGCGGGCCACCATCACCAGGTGCGCCTGGGCAACGGCCGGTTCGAGGTGCCAGCCTTCGAACTCTTCCACCCCTTCCGCGGCCAACGCGCCGCGGCCGATGAAGACCAGTGTCAGAAAAAGAATCGTCGTTGAAGAAGGAATCAAATAGCGCATGGAAGGCTCCCTTTTCGGTCGTTCATTTCAACCCGGACAACAAACCGGATTCAGCTGTATTTCGTGACCACCGCCAGACCGAAGTGCTGCCTCCGCGGCTGGTTCCAGCTCGGCAGCGGTCCCGGCCGGCGCGGGGCGTCGAGCAACATCTTGTTCAGCGAATCCAGCAAACTCGTAGCGCAATCCACAGGGCAGCAGGACGCAGGCGAGACCCACCGCCAGCACCCCAACCGGCGATGTGCGGCGCGATCGGTGTGTGGCGTCGAGAATGCCACGCACCCGCTGTTCGAGATCGTCGGCGGCAGCCATCCCCGTGGCCTGCGGAATGGCCTGCCGTGGTAAGGGGTCGGCCAGATCGACCATGTCCAGCAACAGCGTTGCGTACTCGCGCCGCGCGTGCGGACGATAGGCGACCACCGCCGCGTCGCAGCACGCTTCCTCGCACGCCCGCAAATGCCGGCCGACCGAACCGACCACCGGCAACCACCAATAGGCCGCGCCAACGGCAAGCTCCAGCATTCGCACGAGGTGGTCGCCGCGCTGAATATGGACCAGTTCGTGCAGCAGCAGTGCTTCCCTCTGCGAAGTGTTGAGCCGACCGATTAAGTCCATCGGCAGCAGCAGGCGCGGCCGGCGGCAGCCCGGAACAACCACGGGCGGCAAACGGCCCGGCACGGCCAGGATCTCAGGTGGGCGACGAATCGAAAGCTCCAAAGCAAGTCGCGCTGCCAGCGATTGCCACTCGGGTGCAGCAGGACAGGCATGAGCCAGAAGCCGGTCGAAACGAACCCAGCGGCGCCGCGCGGCCAGGAGCGTCGCGCCGGCGCCGGCGAACCATGCCACCAGCAGAATCCAGGGTAAGCCGTCGCGGACAACCGCTTGTATCGCTGTGTGCGGCCCGCAGCGACACGTGCCCAACGCGCAGGCCACGGTGGCCGATATTCCAGTGCCCGGTGATCCACCGAGCGGCACACTTATCAGCGGAGGCGTGACCAGCTTGATCAGCACGATGACCCATAGGATCCGCGCCACCGCATGCCGGCCGAGTCGACGCTGTACGAACCACGCCGCCAGCGCCAGCAACGACGCCAGGACCACATTCGAGAAAATACAGGACAACCACGACATGGCCGGTTTCCTTGATCAACGGTCCTTCCGGGTGCGACGCGGCGGGTCCGGCGCCTTGTCGAGAAGTTGGCGCAGGTGATCCCGCTCTTTTGCGTTCAACTCGCCGGCCTCGACCAGGTAGGTGAGCAACGGAGTCATCGAGTTACCGCCGAGCCGGTCTGCCACACGGCGGAGTTCCCCCCCTATCCACTCATCGCGCGCCACCAGCGGCTTGAAGACCCAGTGTGCTTCGTCTTTCCGTCGGCCGACGAGCCCCTTGTCCACGAGCCGCGCCAGCAGTTTCTGAACGGTAGCGAACTTCGAGCCACCACCGTCGGGATACAGCGAATCCCGCAATTCGCCAATCGTCGCCTGACCACGCTGCCAAAGCTCTTCGACAACTCGCAGCTCGGCGGCCGTGACCGATGATGAGGGACGTTTCTTCATGAGGCGGCTTCCCCGGACGACAACTCCGCACCAGAACACAAACAAGACACGCCGTCTTGTTCTCATGGTAGACAGCTTGTCTCGTTTGTCAAGTGGGAAAATTGTGATCAACGTTTTCCCGCTCACCCTCTTTTTGGACTGCCATTTGCTTCAGATGCGAGTAGCAACCAAGGGCGGAGCAAACGCCAGGTGGCTGCGACCTCCGCAAACCCAGCGGAACCGATCGAATACCGAGGCGAAAAGCATGAGCAACAATGTGGCAAACGCAGGTGAGGTTCAGCAGTACCGCTGCCCTCATTGCGAGAGAGTGGTCGAAGCGGGAGCGGAACTGGTCGGCCGAACGACGCGCTGCCCCCACTGCGATGGCCCGTTCCAGGTGCAGGCGCCGGTCGCCCAGCGGGTGAACACTTCGGAGGCGCATCACCATCGGCACGAAGAAGAAGGGGACCTGCCGACGGACGACGAGCAAGCTGTCCTCACGACGCATCCGGCCATGTTTCGCAATCGCCCCCTGTCGGGTTTGCTGTGCCTGTCGGTGATTGCACTCGGTGTCATCGCCGCGGTTGCGGGGGGGCTGTTAGAGAGAGGACTGGTGCGGCGTGGCGAGACGTGGGTTCCCGCCGAACAACTGGCGATGATCGGCCTCGTCTTGCTCGTGGCCGGCGGTTTGGTGCTGCTGGCATGGTTTATCCAAACCCACTTTCAAACGCTCACGGTGACCAACAAGCGAACGCGACTGCAGCACGGAATCATTCAAAGACACACGAGTGAAGTTCAGCACGACGACGTTCGCAACATGCAAGTGGAGCAAAGTCTCCTGCAGCGGCTGTTCGGGGTGGGAACTTTAGCGATCAGCAGTTCAGGTCAAGACGACCTCGAAATTGTCGCCAACGGCATTCGTCGTCCCGACCGAATCGCTGACGAAATTCGACGACGGCAGTAGGCGTTGGCCGTGACCGACACGGGAAGAACCGCCGTCTGTTCCTACGGACGTTGCCAAAAATCCCGAAACCGCTGGGTGCGGGTGAGATGGCCTGCATTGGCTCGCCGGACGCTGAGCTGCTCGACATCCTGCCACGGTGGCGGTGGATAGGATTCCATCGCCCGGAACGGGAGCGGTTCGACCGACTGGCCGGCCAAGGTGTTCAAATCGGCGTCCTTGTCCCAGCCGACCAAGTGGAGCAGGAAGTCCCGCTTCCAACCGGTCGGCGGTGGGTCCGGGGCGCGAAATCGCAGCCGAATCTCGTCGCCGCCGCCGATCACGACCAAACGATCGTCCTGCTCCTGCAGCAACTCCCGACAATCACCGAAACGAGAGAAACCACCAACCAACGGTGGCCACTTTCTCGCCGTCGACGTGTCGTGGTAATCGTATCGATGCGGCGCATCGTCGGTCCGCGGCAGCTGGCGGGAGAACCCATGCCAGCCGACTTCGGCCGAGAGCAACGCGGCGCGGTGTCGCTGCACGTCGGGCTCCGGAGGATTGATCGCCACCGCCGCGGCATCCCAACAGATCTGGGCCGAAGTTCGGATCCGCACGCGCGGATCCTCCGGCTGCACGAACTCCGTGACGTCGACAACCATGGTCTTCGTCTTGCCGCCGGGGAATCCCATCTGCTCGATCGCCAGCTGCCAACCTTCATCGCCGTCGGGCACCCAGAGTGATGGGAACTCGATCGCCGGCAACTGCGGGTTCTGCGCGATCTGTAGATTCAATGACGTATCGGTGGGAAAAATCCAGCCGGTCAACAACAGCAGCACGCGATCGCCGGGATCAACGTCACCCAGATCAAGATCGATCCAGTGGGGAGGACACAGGCCTTGGCGCACGCGGTGATCGAACGATTGCACATAACGCTGGTCGACTTCGCGGAGAAGATCGGTGACGTCGCGGTCCGTGGAGTCGATCCCACGCCGCACCGGACGCGTTGGGCCGGTGGTATAGAGTTGATGCTGTTGGACCGCGGCGGAGCCGACCTTCTCATTGGTCCAGACGTCAACGTCGTCGGGGTGATCGATGACCTGCAGTTCAATCTGATCAAAGTACGCGATCTCCCACAGTTCCTCCGTGACCCGGAACTCATAGTCTCCATCGCGCGCTCGAACCTGGTCCCCGGACACCTTCAAGTATTCCCAAGGACGGTCGGGGAGCACGACGCCGGGGGCGACCTGCAGTCCCAACGGCGCCGCCCACAGACAGTCGGTGATGAAGTCGAACTTTTCGCCATCCCAGGCATAGAGGAAGGGGCAAGAACCCTTCAGCGTCTGCACCTCGTTGAACACCGCATCGACAGGCGGGTCGACCGTCACGTCCGTCATGCCGTTGGGCAAGACGGCCCGCAACATGTCGGCTTGGGCGTGACCGTCGAGCCCGAAATGGGTGGTTCGATCGGTGACGACCGCCGCGCGGTAATGGGGGCCAAAGCGAACTTCAAGCGTGCTTCCAACGGCGTAATGGTTGATGCGCCCGGAGTCAGCGGCGTTGTCCGCAATGCCTTTGTATCGGACCGCCATGTAGTGCCCTTCGCTTTCGGTCATATTGCGAAGCAGGCGCACTCCTTGGCTGTCCGCGACACAGAAATCGATCCGCCCATCGAGGTCGACGTCGCCGGCGGCGATCGACTCGACCGAGTCGGCGTCGAACAGACTGACCGGCGGAGCGAAATCACCCCCCGGTTGGCCCTGGGCAACCAGCAGACCTCCGGGCCCAGCGAAGACGGCATCGAGCCAACTGTCGTTGTCGAGGTCGCGGAGGAATAGCTCCCGCGTGTCCTGCGGGATGTCGACCTCGCGGGTCGCCAGCGGTTGCCAGAGGCCGGACGCCGGGGTTTCGGTGAGGTCCAGACGGAGCTTGACACCGGCAAGAGTGGCCACGTCCCACGACACATTGCCATCAGCATCCCCGACGGCCACGCGGTTGCCGGAATCATCGCTTGAACGCTCCGCGTCGATCCAGTCGACCGGCTGCCAGCGGAATTGAAGGTGCAGCAGATTCTCCAGCCAACCGACTTGGCCCGATGCGTCCATCGTGAGCACATCCAGATCGAGATCGCGGTCAATGTCGGCGATCGTCAGGGAAACGATCGGCGATTCTCCGTCGGGCAGCTGGCTATGCTCTGCAACAGGAAAGAAGGTCATATTCCCGCGGTTGATCCAGAGTTGCAAACCGTCGCTGGCGGTCGCGATCACCAGATCCAGGTCTCCATCGGCGTCGAAGTCACCGGCAACGACGGCGGTCACGTCACGGATCGACTCCAGGCCGGTCGGCTCGGTCGGCGGCAACAATCGCTCGCCTTCAGCCCCGCTACGTCCGTCGACTCGCCACAAATCAATCCCCTCGGCGCCATGGACAACGACACAGGGGAACGTCTCATGCTCGGCCGCCC
>CAYWXT010000305.1:0-5742 GCA_964462125.1 uncultured Pirellulaceae bacterium
TATAGCAACAGCACTTCGTGCTACCGATCAGCCACAAAAATCGCGGAAGAACCCCCTACCGTCTTCAAGGGAACCCCGCTTTCGATCTGATCGGCGACAAATTCCCAAGCACCAGCATCCGTGAACGGAAGGCCGGAAGCTGGGTCAATAACATCTGTAGGCTGCCATTCGGTCGGCCGATCGCGGGTCCACTCGCTCGTCCTGGCTTTCTTCCGGCGAGAAAGAGTAGCCAGCTGCGTTCGTATCTCCGCTTCCGTGTCCCTTTCGGAATCGTGCTCGCCCATTCGCTGGGTTTCGCCCGTGTTGTCGCTCGCATAAATAGATCATATGGCTGCTGCGTTACGAGTCAATGCCGCGGGGTGTCATTTGGTCTCACCAAAAAGAAAGGGGGAGCTCGGTCGATTTGCAATGCAGCCGGTGGGACTTCAATCTTGTCGGCATTGGGCTCCATGCGTGGCCAGTGCTTCGGTGTCCAACGCCCCGGGGCACGATCGTATTGAAGAAGCCGTCTGCATCAAGCTGCGTTGCCTTCCAGGACGAACCGTCCTGGGTGTGGATGGCCGACCAGAGAATCGCCGCTGTCGGTGATCGCTGTTGCTCCGCAGTCCGGTTCCTCGACGCCGCGCACGTCCACCTTTACCGAAACCCGAGCCACGGGGTGTGTCTTCGGCTTCAGCTCGCAAGGGAAGTCGAAACGCCCTTGCGACGACGGGGGCGAGGGGATTTGAACTTGCCCCCCCCTCAGAATAGCCGCGTTTTCCGCAAAGTTCACCACGATCGGGCCCCGCAGGGAGCCGGGCCCACCAATAGGAGCGGGCCCAAGAAATAGGCGTAACGCACTGCAGTACAAGGACTTAAGGAGAAACGCACCGCTTTGAACAGCGGTGCCCATTATTTCAGTCGGGGCGACATGATTTGAACATGCGACCTCCTGCTCCCAAAGCAGGCGCTCTGCCAGGCTGAGCTACGCCCCGAGGGGGTGACCGTGCTTGAATCCACCGTCACAAGGATAGACTACCGAACGAAGTCGATCCGGGAAAGGTTGCTCCGACCGTTTTCGCTTTGTCGCTCAGTGGTGCTTCGCATCGCAGCGTCGAGTCCGTTTGCCTGAGGAGGATCTGACCGAGCCTAGCTCATCTCGGTCACGGCGTTTGCGCGTTGACGGATTCGAGGATGCCGCTGATGTCGATCAAGTGGAGTTGTCGGCCTTGGTCTTCATGGGGTGTGTCGATGCAGACGAGCGTCCCGTCCCGACTGAATCGGGGATGGGTATCGACGCGCCATTCGCCGGTGTATGCGGGGGGCAAATGGAATTCGCCGAGGTCGAAACGTTGACCGGTGGGGACGTGATACAAATGCGGCGTCTGGATTCGCCGGTCGGTCTTGGGGTAGGTATCGTTCAGGATCCATTCGTTTCCAGGAAGGTAGCTGATGTGACCGGTTGAATTGAGCACGCCTTTCCCGATGTGCTGGACTTCTCCTCCGCCGACTTTGTCTTCAAAGAGGAAGTTTCCCCATCTCGATTCGTCCAGCCAGTGGCGGGACTGGGACAGGATGTGCTTGGGATCGCGCCAGATAAAATGGGAGGCGTAGCCATTGGGGATCACGATCCGGATGTCACTTCCATCCGGGTTGGCGGTAATCATCCGCGTCAACCGATTTCCCTGCGGATACCGCCAGCGGTGCAAGGCGATGAACCGCGAACCGTCGGGGCTGAACAGCAGGTGGTTGAAGTAATGTTTGATCCCGAACTGTTCGTCAGGGATCGGGCCCATGCGTGCGACTTGTTGGAGTGAAATGATCAGCTCCGCGTCGCCCGACTCGAGGTCGATGAAATGGATTCCAGACTCTGCCGGTGCCAGATCCTCTGCGTGGGGATCGGGCAGTCCGGCATAGCCGTAGCCAGGGCGAACATCTTGAATACGCCGAAAATCGGCCGACACCGCCGACTTGCCATCAGGGCTGACAGCGTAGACGGGGTGGGGGATCGTTCGCTTTTCGCCGGAGTGGGTGTCGAGGATGTGCAGACAAAAGCGATCGCCTTCTCGGTCGTTCCAGAGCACATGGCGGTCGGATCCCGGAAGCCATTGCAACATGCATCCCTGTTGCCAATTCCACGCTCGGCTTTCCCCCAATTCGATCCAGCGATCGTCGTCATGCAGATCGACCATCCCGATCTGAATCACGTCGTCGGCTGTTGGGGAGCGGTGCTCGAAGTCGACTTGCATCCCCAACACATAACGGTCGGTAGGATCGAACTGCAGTTTGTCGTAGTAGCCGAACCAGTGATGTTTCGGGCCTTGCGTGATCACTCGCGTTGGTGGAAATGAATCCTCGCCGGTTGCTGTCGGTGGAAACCAAGCGGCGGCGAGGGCCAACACTATTGCGGCCGTGATGAATCGCGCGGGACTCTCAGGATTCGAGAGAATCCGAGTGGGTGGGCAAATGGAGGTGGGGGCGATATCCATGCGACCCCTCCGATTCGCTGTTGGGGAGAATGATTGAGGCATTCGCGGTGGCGGTGTCCCTACGGCGAGTTAGTGTCCCTACGGCGAGTTAGGACTGCTGCTGCGCCACCGCCTCGCTGGTGCCGAGTTGGGCGAGGACCTGGAGGACGCCGTTGAGGTGGGCCAAGCGGGGACCGAAGCGGTCGACAAACTCGTTGAGCATGTATTCCCCTTCGATCAGGTGTTCGCCCGTCTCGGCGATCTCCTCGGTCAGATTCTCCAAAAACTGGGTCTGTACCTCGCTGAGCGTCTCTGCGGCTCGTCGGCAGGAACGCGAGAGTTCTGGATTGGCGTTCTTCCACTGCTGCAGTTCACCTGCCCGTTGCTGCTGCATCGCCGCGTTCTGCTGCACGAGTTGCTCCAACAGCCGGTTCTGCTGTTGCTGGCCAACGACCAATTGCCGCAGCAGTTCGTGGGTCAGGCGGTCGTCAGACTCATCCTTCGAAGATTCCGCTTCCGCTGAGACATCGATCCGGAACACGGGCGAAAGGGGCTCTTGTTCGTATGACATTCGCGGGGCTTCCTACGGCGGTCGAGACGAGTTCATTTTGCTGGGCCCGAGTATAACCACGGCAAATTGGCGATGTCGAGAAATTGCTGCCGCGAGCTAGGAATTCGTTCGAGACTTGAGCCCAACGTCCGGTTTTTTCGAAACCTTTTCCACGACCGGCTGGATTTACGTGGGCGTGGACCGTTTCCGCGTGCGGCCGGCATGACCACTCAAGTCGGCACAAGGGGAACGCCGAAGAGAAACCCTGTCCGCCGCCGGCCTCCCGCTCCGCCGGTGTCCTTTCCTTGCTACAACCCGACGCATGGCCTTGCCCTCAGCACCCGAAGCCCTGGCCTATTACACCGTGACGCAAAGTGACCGAACCGGTTGGACCGGCGGACTGCTGGTGCTCAACAGCACCGGGCGGCCGTTGGAGTTCCAGTGCACCCTTCCGGTTCGTCCTTCGCGGGCTCATGAGATTCTGTACGGTCCCACCTTGCGTGAACACCTGATTGGCGAGGTCATCGCGCCGGTGCTGTTGAAAAAATGTCGCACCCCGCTGGCGATGATCTGCTGCGACCAGCCCGAGGCGTTTCGCGTTCGCAGCTGGGACGGAGTTCCCGTCGTCCTGGCCGTGGAGGCGGCTGAGGAGGAGGAGGGGCCGATCACAGGCGATATGGTGCCTGGGGCGGAAACCGTCTCCTTTGCCCAGGGACACGTTTCGGTCGAGTCGGCGCGGCGTGGTGCCGTGGAACAGTTGGCAGAGCGGTTTCAGGATTTCCCCGACCTGACCGAACCGTTCGACCGGATCCGGGAAGCGATCCACGAGGCGCAGGTCCAGCTAGCGCGGGCAGCGTAGCTAAAAAGCGAGTGCAGCTGGGACGCGAGAGTCCACCCGAACCCGCTCTTCCCCCCCCTGGCATTGCCCCATGAACCGTCTGCAGTTCCCCTGGCACTCTCCGTCAGCGGCTCCTTTGCGCGCGGAGATTGACCAGCAGCGAGCGTGGTCCGCGGGGTCGCTCGATCCGGTGGAGGCGCGATCCCTTGCGTGGGAACCGATCGAACCGCGGTGTTTGGCGGTCAAGCTGCCCGGTATCAACACTCGCGCCACCGGCTTCCAGTTCCCCGAGGGCGTCGCGAGGGTGACGCTGAATTCGCCCCCACCCCATTCACCCGAGTCGGACGCCCGGCCGCGGCGACCAGGCCGGCAAGCAGGAACCAAACGGACGCGGATCGCGCCACCCAAGGATGTTGTGAAACTGCAAGACCGGTTGTACTACCTGTTGCAGCCCCCCCTGGACCAGCTCGTCGGGACCGGCCAGCTCAGTTTCCCGTTCGAGCCGTTTCCGTATCAGTTGGACGGGATCGCGTTCCTCTTTCCGCGTTATGCCTGCGTGCTGGCGGACGAAATGGGGCTGGGCAAAACGATGCAGGCGATCAGCACGATCCGGCTGTTGCTCCGCAGTGGCGAGCTTCGGAGCGTGTTGTTGATCTGTCCGAAGCCACTCGTCTCCAACTGGGTCCGTGAGTTCGGCATTTGGGCTCCGGAGGTTCCGGTGGCGGTGATCGAAGGGAGCGCGGCCAAGCGGTCGTTCCAGTGGCGGTCGCAGGAGGTGCCGGTGAAGGTCGCCAACTACGAACTGCTGATGCGCGACCGCGAGGTGGTGCTCGACGAGAATTCGCACTTCGATCTGGTGGTGCTCGATGAGGCCCAGCGAATCAAGAATCGCCAGAGCACGACCAGCGAGATCGTGCGAGGCATTCCCCGCAGCCGGTCCTGGGCGCTGACCGGCACGCCGGTGGAAAACTCGCCCGATGATCTGGTCGGAATCTTCGACTATCTCTCCCCAGGTTACCTCAATCCGGGGATGCCGATGACGCAGATGGCCGCGGCGAGCAAGGATTACATTTTGCGGCGAACCAAAGAGATGGTGCTCGATGACATGCCGCCGAAGATGCACCGGGACGCGGAACTCGATCTGACCCCCGAGCAATGGGAAACCTACGAAGCGGCGGAGTCACAGGGGGTGATCAAGCTGGAGGGACTCGGCCAGGAACTGACGATTCAGCACGTCTTCGAGTTGGTGCTGCGCCTCAAGCAGATCTGCAATTTCGATCCGGTCACCGGCAGCAGCACCAAGCTGGAACGGTTGGAGGCCGACCTGGAGGAGGTCGCGGCGAGTGGTCACAAGGCGATCGTCTTCAGCCAATGGACCGGGTCGATCGACAAAATGAAACAAGCCCTGCAGCGATTCGGGCCGCTGGAGTATCACGGCAAGATTCCGCACAAGCAGCGCGAGACAGTGATCGACCGGTTCAAGAACGACCCGAACAGCCGCGTGATCTTGATGAGTTATGGCGCCGGCAGCGTCGGCTTGAATCTGCAGTTCTGCCAATATGTGTTTCTGTTCGACCGCTGGTGGAACCCAGCAATCGAGGACCAGGCGATCAACCGGGCGCACCGCATCGGTGCGGCCGGGCCGGTGACCGTCACCCGGATGCTGGCCCGCAACACGATCGAGCAGCGCATCGCGGATGTGTTGGATCAAAAACGGGAGATGTTCAACGCATTGTTTGCCGGGTCAAGCAATCGCAGCGGTAGCAGCGGAGGGTTGACCCGCGACGAGGTCTTTGGGCTGTTCGACCTGAGAGCCCCCTGTGGAAAAAAGGTGGGTTGAAGTTCTTCGTTGTTCGTTGTTCGTTGTTCGTTGTTCGTTGTTCGTTGTTCGTTGTTCGTTGTTCGTT
>CAYWXT010000306.1:0-3901 GCA_964462125.1 uncultured Pirellulaceae bacterium
CGCGAAGCGACAATCATCACCCTCCCGCTCGCGGGAGGGTCGGACGCTGACGTCCGGGGAGGGCCAAGCACCATGCAATCGAATCGTGCGGGCTTGTGATGGGGGAATAAAGCGGCGATTGGCCCCTCCCCGCACGATTCTAACGGCGGTTGGTGTCAGGAAGTTCCCCCAGGGTGATGCCGCGCCCACGAAATTGCAGATCCTCGACCGTCATGTCCTCCGGGCGTAGCACCAGCGAGTCGAACTCGACCGCCAAGCCAGGCTCGCCCCGCGGCGCGATGCGGCGAAACTTGGCGACCCGGGAGGCGGAAGCCAGCACGGTGAACCGGTCCTTGGAGGTTGAATAACGAGCCTCGCTGGCCACCGCTTCGTGCAAACCATTCCGGTTCCGGGTCCGGAACGTCACGCCTCCGTCGGCAATCAGTTCCCAAGGCATGGGTCGATCGAGGTTCGATCGGCGGCCAGCGCCACGGGTCGCGATCGGATCCGCCTGGACTCGTAATCGTTCACAGTCCAATGTCGATTCCTCCAGCCCAATCGCGTTCATTTCAGCGACGTCGAAGGCTTCCTCCCAGGTCGCGACGGGACGAACGCCGATGCGAACGCCGCGGTGGAATTCCAACGACCTCTCCTGCAGCTCGCCGACCATCGCGTCGTGGAAGGTCAAGTGGACGCCGGTCAACGGATTGGTGACGGAATTGACTGCACTGTCTTGCGCCGCGGAAGAGGCTGCCTGACCGCGAGTTGAGCCATCCCGACGATTCGAGGATCCCCGGTTCGAGGATCCCTGCCCAAAGGCTTTCCGCATCCATCCGCGGTACCACCCCGGTCCATCGGCGACGAGTCGGCCTTCGTCGAGGGCCAGGAATCGGAGGTCGTCGGTGCTGAGCAGGTGACGCGACTGGAGTTCGCCGTCGAGATTCCGCCGCAGCGCTTCGATGAGGACGGGTTTCTTTTCGGCGGCCAGGACCAAGACCTGTTCCAACACGGCATCCCGAAGGGATTGGACGTCGCGAAGGCGTGCATCGCGCTGCAAATCGAACTGCAGTGCTCCGCCGGTCAGGTAAAGGTCCCACGAATCGCGGTCATCCACCACCGACGCATCGGCCCGGACGCCGCCGAGCATCCGGGCGGTCCGGCCGTCGAACGTCATCGCCGTGTTCCAGCGACATCGCGGCGGCCGCTCCCACCGCCAACGTTCACCGGTCGCGTTCTCGTTACCGGCCACCGCATCGTCGTCTTCGTCGGCCGCACCGGTTGGCATGACAGCGGTGGGCAACCGCAGCTCGCCTGCGTCGTCGATCTCGACGACGTTCGCGGTGGGCCAGACTTGCACTCGAGGTCCGACGAAGTAGCCATCGCCGAGTTCCAGTCGAGCCTGGCCGTCGCTGCCGCCGCGAAGGTCGACCAGACTTTCCCCGCTCCCCTCCCGCCACCGCAGTTCTTCACCGGTCATCCGCGCATCCATCGAGCGGCCCGCGGCGGTGACCCGATTCGCCAACTCGACCCCTCCCTGGATGCTCAAGTCACGGCCGACGACTTCGGAATCGACCAGTTCCAGCTTGGCCGCGATCACCGAGCCCCGGAGGAGGACAGGTGTGACGTCGCGGGGCGATGCATTCTCTTGCGGGCCACCATCCGGTGAAGCCGGTTCGCCGGTGGGCTGACCAATCCAGCGGGACAATGCCGAGCTGTTCGCATCACTGTCTGACCCGTCACCGCTTCCGGAATTCACTCCGACGGCCGGGTTGGGTCGATGAACGAAGAACAACTGCAGCGATTCGCTCTGCGCGTCGATCCCGGCGGCCTGAACCCGCACGTCGCCGCTGGCGGTGAACCGTTCCGGAAGCAACTCGCCCTCCACCGAACCGGTCGATAGCGCATCGGCATCGATCACCGGGGGATGATTTCCAGGGCTGGGCGAATCGCCTTCCGGAACGAATCGCAGATCCCCTTCGACCGCCTCGGCATGAAACGCGCCGCCTTCGGCCAACTCCGCCCGAATGGCACCGTCAATCCAAAGCTTCAGCAGGCTGCCCCTGGCCGAATCCTCGGGGCCAACCTCCTCGGGCCCGGAGTCGTTGCGAACAAGCAACCCCTCGCTCCAGCGAAGATCCCGAACCGGCATGGAGGAATCGGTCCAGACGACTTTGCCGGCGCCGCGGGCATCAATCATGCCCAATTGTTTTGGAGTGGCGGGATCAAAGGAATAGATCAGCCCCTCGAGTTGTGCCTCGATCGACCCGTAGCGAAGCTGTACCCCTCGGCTCCCGCCGGCTCGGATCTCTCCGCTCCGCGCATCAAATTGGATCGTGTCGGCAGCAAAGTCACAATCGAGAGCCTGCAAACGACCCACCGCTGGCGAACCTGCGGCGCGGACCTCCGAGAGCCAATCGCCGGGACCTCGCCGCTCCAGGGCGCGGTTCATGGGCTCACGAAGCGTCAGTTCCAACTCGGTACACTCGAACCGATCGACGGGCGATCGATCGACAAGATGAGTCAAGGAGACCGATTCACCGAGCCGGAGACGATGGTGCGAGAAGTCGTACTGCACCCGCCCCCCACACTCGACCGACAACATCGCCTTGTCCGCTAAGGGCATCGTCAGCTCATGCAGGTAGATCAACTCCATGCGGCGAAGCATTGTCATGGCGTCGGTCTCCGCCCCGACCTGGGCAGCACCAATTGCGAATTCCAAAGTCAAATCCTCGCCGCGGATAACGGCGTCACCGATCTGCATCCGAATCGCCTGGGTCGTCCAAAACTTTCGCTCATTGATCGATAAATTGGACGTTTGAATATCCAGCGTTTCTTTCGAACGGCTGTTCTGGGAGGGACTACGGCCGGGCTGGGGCACCCGCCAGACGTGAACGTCCCCGTGAATCTCGCCCGCCCGGATCGGCGGTGCCCCCCCGCTCATGATGTCCAAAGAGTCGTCGAACTCCAGCCGTGCTCCTTCGGCCGAGTCGATGATCAAAGGTGCCTCGGAATCAGCGGCGTCGAGGCCACGCCCGACAACCAGGGTGATCGGCCAGAGCTTCCATTCGTTCCGATCGGTCTGCTCCCATTGCTGGAACAACAGCATACCGCGGGTCGTTTTCAGCCGCTTGCAGACACCTCGCTGCCAAGCCGATTCGGGAAACACGTCGGCCAGCGATTCGCCGCTGCGAAGCTCCACCGGAACATCGCGGTGGGTAATCGGCTCGACCTCAGGCGAGCGCAGCCAACGATCCACCGTCACGAGGTAAATCCCCGTCAACGCGCTGAGTGACAGCAGCGCGATCGTGTAATGGGCAAGCTTTCGCGACATGGTGTGTCCATCGCCGGTGAGCCGACTCAGCCGGGGACGTGTTCCTCCCACCGCCCCTTGGCACGCAACAATCGCTCGACCAACTCACGCACGACCGCTTGTCCCCCAGAGTGCCGGAGCACCCAGTGCGCTGCATTGCGGACGTCGGCCGCCGCGTCCCCCGGGGCGGCCGCTAAACCGACCCACTTCATCACCGCAATGTCGGGCAGATCGTCTCCGATGTAACAGACCTCCTCCGGTCCGCACCCCAAATCCCCAATCATCTCCGCCGCCGCAGCCCGCTTCTCGCCACAACCCTGGCGGAGGTGGGTGATGCCAAGCTCCGATGCCCGGTGCGCCACAACGGGGCTGGACCGTGCCGTCAAGATCCCAAACTCGAAACCACTGGCGCACCAAAGCTTGATCCCCAACCCATCCCGCACGTGAAATCGCTTCGATTCCCGCAAGGCATCGTCATAGACAATCCGGCCATCGGTCATCACTCCATCGACATCCGACAACAAACAGCTGATTGGGGCGGCGACCTCCGCATCAGAACGCAACAGAACAGGCATGGATGAGTTGGCAGGGGTTGGGTGTTGGGTGTTGGGT